>NZ_JBPCSX010000179.1:0-10030 GCF_051006775.1 Mycobacterium sp. | reverse complement strand
CCCCCCGGCCGGCGTGGGGGGCCGACTCTCATCAGCGGGATTTTAAGGCTCCTACTGATTGCTCACCTTCGGCTCGTGGCGCCGACTGCTCACCCTCGGCTCATGGCGACCGCACAGGCGGTCTGAACGTTGTTCGCATCGGTGTTGAGATCAGTCGCCGCGGAATTGAGCGAATCCCCGCCGCCGCGCAGGCCCATGATGATCATCAGCTTGGTGGCGTGCATCGACCAGGACTGCATCGGGTCGGCCACCTCCGGCGGCAGACCAGGGGTGCGGGAGGCGTCCATCACCGCACCCGCAGCCACCCGCAACCCCACCCGCCCTACCTGATTGGCGCGGTCGACCACCGGGTCCTGGTAGTTCACCACGTTGCCGTTGCCGGCGCTCGCGTAGGCGAAATCCTCGTAATTAGTGGCCGCCACGTTGAGAGCCGCAGTGAACTGCTTGCAGGCGTCGGAGACCGGATTGCCCGAACCCGGGCCGGGAGGAATCAGCGCGTCGACCGGTGGGTCGATGGCTGCCGCGGCCGGATCAGCCGGAGCCGGAATACCGGGGTCGGCAGGTCCGGACGGATCGGCGTGGGCCGGGCCCGCGCCGGATAACGCGACCAGTAGTGCCGCACCACCGATAGCCGCTCGTAGGCGATACATCGTTGTCTCCCGCTTTCGTCACGGCCGTACAGGTGGCCGGCACCGACCGAGATTACCTGCCGAATATGACCCGCAAGGCCGCTCAGACCGGATGCGATCAGCCCAACGCAGGTTGGACGTCATGACGGCACCCACAATTAACCGTACGTTTCGTATTCGGCAATCTGAGCAGTTAAATATGATGCCCGCGCAGGACACAGAATGATCCCGCGATGATCACGAACTCATTTCTTACCGAGAGGTCGCCGACGCCGATGAAGCTCCGCCTTACCGCCTTGCTGGGTGCCTGCCTGCTGGCAGCGACCGCGACAGCACCCCAGGTTCTGGCAGACCCGGCCGATCCGAGCGTGGCCCCCGCAGCCAACACCGTGCCTGCGCCCGTGCCCGCGGCTCCCAACGCACCGATCGCCTCGGCGTCGCCGGGCACCCTCACCACACCGGACGGGTGGGTGTTGGCGGTGCGGGCCACCAATGAGTCGCTGGAACCGGTTGCATCCCTGACCAACTCACCCTGGTCTCGCGAATACCTGGTGGACGGCAGCTTCGAGGGCACGGTCACCGGCGGCGGCAAGACCAAGCTGTCCGGCGGCACGCTGGAGGCCGGGTACCAGATCGGCTGCGGCATCACCCAGGACGACATCGAGTCAATCACGACCGCAACGGGTATCTGGGGCATCTCCATCCCCTTCGTCGGCGGCTCGATCTTCCCCCTGGTGCTCGGCGCACAGCTGGGCGAGCAGATCAAGATCGACCTCAAGCCGGGCTCGGTGAATATCGTTACGGTGGGCAAGAAGTCGTTCAAGGGCACCAAGGCGCACGTGAACGTCTCCGGGTACCGCATCAAGGTCGACGGTTGCGCCGGCCAGTCCTTCATTCGCTCGTACGCGACCTTCACCAGCGCCACCGAGAACACCGACGACGTCGTCACCTACCTCGGCGTCACGCGGGCCATCTGATGGACCTTCGCCCGATGGCATCCAGCCAGCATCCGACTCCTTCCGACGAAAGGTCCTCCACCCCCATGTCGCATCGACTGGCCGCAGCGGCCGCCGGCATCGTCATAGCCCTGGGCGCCGCTCCGATCGCGCTGGCTGATCCCGCGGTGCCGCCACCCCCGCCCGGGGCGGCCGAGGTCGTGCCGGTGTCCAATGCCACGCCCCCGGCTCCCCCGATCGACACCGGTGCGGTGGCCTCCGAGGTGCCGGGGATCGCCAAGACCCTCGACGGCCGCACCATCACGGTGGCCGCCAAGGACGAGACCCAACTTCCGGTACAGCCGCTGACAACGTCGCTGTCAGCCCGCGACTGGATGGTCGGCGGCACCTTCACCGGAAACACCACCGGCACGGTGGCCGGCGGGACGCTGGAGGTCGGCTACCAGATCGGTTGCGGCGTCGAGATGGACAAGGTCAAGCTCAACGGAGCGCTGACCGGCGTCCTGGGCAACACCAACTTCGGCGGAGCGGGCGTCATTCTGCCGCCGTCCATCGCCATCCAGGCCGCGGGACAGTTCGAGGTCGAGCCGCGACCCGGAACAGTCACCAACGTCACGGTCGACAAGAAGACCTTCAAGGGCACATCGGTCCGGGTCACCGTCCGGGACATCCACATCAAGATCGACAACTGCGTCGGAGCATCTTCGCTGCGGTCCTACGCGATATTCACCAGCTCTAACACCGACGACGATGACATCGTCGCCTACTACGGCGTCACGAAGGTCTTCTGATCATCGTGGGCGCCGGCCGGATAGTCCCCGCCTACGGGCTGGTAATCGCCGCAGCGTTGGCACTGGGCGTGGGCTCCGCGTCGGCTGATACCGAACCGGCGCCGGATCCCGGCGTCGGTGCACCGGTCGAGGGGCCGCCGGTGCCCGTCGATCCCTTTGCGGCCGTCTCAACCCAGACCAAGGACAATCCGGTCGCAATACTGGCCGGACTAGTGGCCCCTGAGGCGGCGGGTGCCCCGGCGGCAGGTGCAGCGGCGGCAGGTGCCCCGGCGGCAGACGCCCCGGCAGCGGCAAGTCCGGCGATGTCCGCTAATCCACTTGCGATGGCTAATCAAGGTGTGGGGCTGACCGGTACCCCGCCGGTGGACCCACTGGCGTCGGTCAGTTCGCTCTATGCGCACAACTTCCGGATGCCGTCAGGCGACGAGGCGTCCCCTTACGTGCTGCAGACGGATGTGCCGCCCGGTCCGTTCGCGCGTGTCGACGCCTTGAAGGGGCTCCACGCGATGCTCCACGGCAGCCTCGGCCGGGTTCCGAGATCCGAACTGGGACAGGCCCTTCCGGGGACCGCTCCGCCGCCGGGTACCAACCTCCCGCCCGGGCTGGAACAGTTCTACGTGCCACCCGATGCACCCGCCGACATCCCGCCGCCGGTACCGCCCTTCCCGCTGGACACTCCAGCCGGCTGAACGAAAACGCCCCGCTACTTCGGGCAGTTGATCGTGATGGTGGCGATCGGCTGGCTGCCGGCGCTGCCGACGGTGTTGATATCGGTCACCGTGCATTGCGACAGCGAAACGTTCGGTACGCCGTTCTCGTAGTTGATCTGCACGTCGAAGCCGAGGTCATCGAGATCACCGATGGTGGCAGCGGCCGACTCTGAGCCGGCGGTCGGGATGATGATGGGATCTGCCAGCGCGGGCGCGGCGACCGCAGTTGCGGCAACACCGATTCCGCCCAGTACAACAGCGGCGCTACGGACCAACATGACTAAGTCCTTCCCGAATGCGGCTAATACGTGCGGACTGATGTTAACCGACGTGAAAGGGTTGCGAGATGGAGATGACCGCCGCGCGTGGACTGCTGAGGTCGACAGTCACCATGCCGCTACTGGCACTTGCTGTGCTCGCCGCCACCTGGTCTCATCACAGCAATCCGGTAGCGCTGGCGATCATCGCAATATGTCTGATCGGTGCGGTGATCGCCGCGGTGCACCACGCGGAGGTTGTCGCGCACCGGGTCGGGGAACCGGCCGGCTCACTGGTGCTGGCGGTGGCGGTGACCATCATCGAAGTCGGTCTGATCGTGATGCTGATGTCCGGCGGCGGGCCGGGCGCGTCCACCTATGCCCGTAACACCGTGTTCGCCGCTGTGATGATCACACTCAACGGGATCGTGGGTCTCAGCCTGGTCGCCGGCGCCTGGCACGGGCGGGTGGTGACGTTCAACGCCGCCGGCTCCGGTTCGGCGCTGGCGACCGTGGTGACACTGGCCGGGGTCACCCTCGTGCTGCCGGGATTCACCGTCAGCGCCGCCGGATTGCAATACTCCACCTCGCAACTGGCGTTCGCCGGGATCGCGTCGCTGACCCTGTATGTGGCTTTCGTGGTCACCCAGACTGTGCGACACCGCGACTTCTTCGTCCCCGAGAAGGTGCCCGATGAGGACGGCGACGGCCACTCGGATCCGCCGCCTGCCCGGGAGGCCGCCCTGAGTCTGGGCCTGCTGATGGCCGCGCTCATCGCGGTGGTCGGTCTGGCCAAGCTGCTCTCGCCCACCATCGAGCACACGGTCACCGCACTGGGGCTCCCGTACGCTGTGGTCGGTGTGGTGATAGCACTGATGGTGCTGGCGCCGGAGAGTATCGCGGCGCTCAACCACGCCAAGAGAGATCGGGTGCAGATCAGTCTCAACCTGGCCTACGGCTCGGCGATGGCGTCGATCGGGCTGACCATTCCGGTGATCGCGCTGGCCATGATCTGGCTGCCCGGACCACTCACGCTGGGTCTGGAACCCATGCAGATCGTGCTGCTGACCCTGTCGGTGATCGTCTCGGCGCTCACCCTGGCCGAGGGTCGCGCCCTGGCCCTGCAGGGCGTCGTGCACCTGGTGCTGCTGGCCACGTTCCTGTTTCTGTCGGCCCAGCCCTAGGGCGCGGCCTACGCCGTGACGATGGTCGGCAGGGTTCCGGCCGGCGCATTGGATGCAAGGCCGGCGAAGTAGGCCCCCGACCACATCCACAGACCGGCCTGCAGGCGCAGTGCGGCAGCGGCGATGCCGGCGTTGCCGTCGGCTGCTCCGATCATGCTCGATAGCACTGCGGCCTTGCTGACCATGAGGTAGTCCGAGCTCAGTTCGACCAGCGCCGCATAGGAGTTCGGCGAGAAGGCACCTGCCCGCGCGATGGCCTCCCACACGAATCGTCCTGCGCCGGTGGCGCTCTCGAGCAGTGTGGCCCAGGCCGCCATCCCCAGCCAGGCAAGGTTGGGCGGTTCGGCCAAGTTGGTCAGCGCGGTGTCATAGGCGGTGGCGATCTGCAGCGGGAAGGCGCTCGAGGAGCAGTCGAGGAACCCCCGGCAGGACAGCGAGTTCTGCATCGACGGGACTCCGGCGGGTGGGTTCTGCAGGATGACGTCGAGGTACCCACGGTTGTAGCCGTACAGTGCCAGCAGCACCGGAACCGAGGCATGGGCGACGGTCGTCACGATCCATGGGTTTGCGGTTGCCGCCGCGCCGGTAAGGCCGGCCGCAAGCGTGTCGAACAGCCGGATGCCGATCGCAGACACCGTGAGGTCGACGGCGGGGGGATCGGCACTCGGCGCGGGAGCGGCAGTTGGGTTGTCACGCAGGTTGTCCCGCAGCCAGATACCACCGAAGTAGCCGGACACCGCCAGGTTGCCGAGCTGTGTGCGCACCTGATCCGGTGCGATGTCAGGGCCGGCGAGGGCCTGCAGGCTCGCGACTGCGAGGTCGCCGAAGAAGAAGCGGGCGCTGTCGCTCGCATCGCCTCCGGACGCGATGTAGTCGGATGCGACGGCCGCGATGGCGTCGGTCGAGATGGTGAACGACGCGCCCGTGGTCACGGGTAACTGCGGCAACCGCACCGACACCCCCGGTCCCACCGTTGATGCATCCGCGGTAACGGTGGATCTCCCGGTTGCTGCGGCTCTGCGCTTGATCTGTCGGGTTGGCGAAACATGTTGCTGCGCATGGGATCGGGATGCGCGCGAGACGTTTTGCGGATCCGGAGCTGTCGCATCCGGTGCCGCTGCCGCCGACCCGCTGCCCCACAGTGCCGCCGCACCCAGTCCGAGCGCGACAGCGAGTCCCCCCAGTCGCAGGTCGATCATCGGGGCAGATCCCACTGGCCGAAGTCGGCAGCGAAGACCTGGTCCACGTCCACACTGACGCCATCGATCAGCGCCCCCGGGTCAGAGGCGGTGACGACCTCCATCTGATAGAGCACGGCCGCAGGTTCGAGCTTGCCGGCCGACCATGCTTTGGTCTGCCAGGCCCAGCGATAGCCCGGCGTGGTGGAGTGCCCGACGACACCGTCGGCAATGGCCCACCCCAACTCGCGAACGCCACCGTAGATACCGGTGCGCTCGACACCCAGCACCGAGTTGAGACCGCGGAACCACTGCAGGGCAACGTTTTTCCAGGTGCCGTAATCGATGGGTTCGTCGACACTGAAGTAGATCGGAGCAGTGTCCGGTCCGCCGGCTGAACCGTGCAGTCGCAGCGCGGTCTGCGCATCGGCCACCCCGCCGTCGAACCCGCGGGTGAAATCCGACGGGCTGTTGACCCACCCGGGCTTTCCGTACTGGTAGATGCTCACCACGTGCAGGCCGTTGGCCCGCATCCCATCGGTGAACTCCCGGGTGACCGGTTTGAAGTCGAAGGTGGCGCCCGGCCTCAGTTCGGACACGTAGACCAGCGCACCGTCATATCCGGCGGCCTTGATCTGCTCCGGCGACACCTGGCGGGTGGCGAAGTCGATGAGCCGCATACCCGGGGCGGCGACCGCCCTCGGGGCGCCGGCCGTCACGCCGATTGCGGCCGATCCCGCCACAACGGCGTACTTGAGCGCGTCGCGCCGGGAAATGTTGGGGGCCATGGCCGTTACTCGCTGAACTTTCCGCTGCGGATCCGGTCAGCCTCCATCAGGGACAGCTCATGGGCGCCGGGAACGACTACCTCGGGGTCCGGCACGAAGTCGATATCCACGGCCCGGCCGGTGTAGGGCACCGCGTCGAGGATCACTTTGATCGCGTTGAGCCGAGCCCTGTGCTTGTCCTCCGAGCGGATGATGGTCCACGGTGCGTCGGGGGTGCTGGTGCGGCGCAGCATCTGGTACTTCGCCGCGGTGAAATCGTCCCAGTGCTCCTGCGCCTGCACGTCGATCTCGCTCAGCTTCCACTGCCGAAGAGGATCGTCGCGGCGGCGCTCAAACCGGCGGGCCTGCTCCTCCTTGGTGACACTGAAATAGAGCTTCACCAGGACGGTGCCCTGACGAACCAGATCCTTCTCGAAGCCCACCACACCCTTGAGGAAATTCCGGTACTCCTCATCGGTGCAGAAGCCGAAGACCGGCTCCACCATCGCCCGGTTGTACCAGGAGCGATCGAACAGCACCATCTCGCCGCCGGTCGGGAACTGCGCCACGTAACGCTGGAAGTACCACTGGCTGCGCTGCTCCTCGGTGGGCCGGCCCAGCGCCACGACACGGTAGTGCTTCTCATTCATGTATCGGGTGACCCGGCGGATGGTGCCGCCCTTGCCGGCCGCGTCGCGGCCTTCGAAGAGCACGATCATGCGGCGGTTCTCTGTTTCCAGATAGCGCTGCAGCTTCAATAGTTCGGCCTGATACGGCTTGAGCTCGTCTTCCTCGAGTACGCGACGGGGCACGGACATGTCTTCATTGTCCCCGAGTGGTCAACCTGCTCGGCGGAGGGGGCGAGTAGTGCATGCCGTTACTCCGAGCCTGTACCGGGGGCAGGTTGCGCGGCGGGGTGTGCACCAGCGGTGCGCCGGTTGGAGTGCGGCCTTGGGCACGGTCCCATCCGGCCCTTGCCCGCGGGTGCATCCGGCGCCGGCGCGGCACCACCGTGAACACCGCGTTCACCGCGCGGCCGAACATCCTGTGCAGCCGCGCGTCGCGCCCGGACCACGAGTAGCCCATCAAGTCCCGCACCGGTTGGTCATACAGCCCGACGGTCACCCACACCACAAACGGCTCCAGCACCTTGAGCTGGCGCGCCCACAGCCAGTCCGGGATCCACTGCAGCGACGGGTGCTTCGGCATCGTGGACAGGTCGAGCACCGCGCGCGCCGCCCAGGTGTTCTCCAGCACCTCCCGGCACATGCGATCCCAGTAGACCTGGAAATCCGCCCAGGTTTTCGGAACCGGGCGCATGCTCATCCCGTACATCCGGTACCACTGCACGTGCTCGTCGAACAGCTGGCGCTTCTGGTCCTCGGTCAGTCCGTCCCCGAAATGCTCGGCCGTCAGCACGGTGCCCATGAAGAACGTCGCGTGGGCCCAGTAGAAGACGTCCGGATTCAGCGCGCTGTAACGGCGGCCCTTCTCGTCGACGCCGGTGATCCCGAGGTGGTAGTCGCGCACCTCGGCCCCGGTCTGCGGTGCGCGGTCGCCATCGAAGACCACCCCGCCGATCGGGTACAGCGACCGGAACAATCGGGGAAGCCGCTCGGTGAAGAAGATCGAATGGTCTTTGACGGCCGCGCCCAGTTGGGGGTGCATGTTCTGCATCGAGCCGGCCCACGGCCCCTGCAGCACACCGCGCCAGTCGCCGAACAGTTTCCAGGTCAGCGACGCCGGTCCCAGCGGCACCGCGTCATAACCATTACCGCTGACCGGACAGCCCGCGCCTGAACCAGGGTCCTGCGTCACACCTCAAGTGTAGGAGCGCCGCAGTGATAGGAACCGGGCTCAGGACTCCTTGACCCGGGAGTACCAGATCCGGTCGGCGACCAGGACGATATCGTCGGAGATCGCTGAGATCCTGCGATAGAACTCGCGCCGTGCGGTGACGATGCGGATGTCGGTGAAGTCCAGCAACTCGCCGACGGCTTGGCGGTAGACGCGCTCAAGACTGCGCTGGGACTTCACCGCGGCGTCGGCGGCCTCGGTCGCCGGCTCGACGGTCTTGCCGCTGCCGTCGAGGAAGCTGAACGCGGTGCGCAGATGCTCGACACCTTCGGACAGCAGAACCGCCATCTCCCCGGTCGCCCGGTCCGGCGGCACCTCCATCGCCTCGGCCTCGCGCACGGTGTTCTTGGCGCCGTTGATCACCTTGTCCAGATCGCGGGATAGCTGAAACAAATCCTCGGGTTCCAGCGGGGTGGTGAAGGCCTCGCTGACAGCGTTGACGAGGCGCCGGCGAACCTGATCGCATTCGTGTTCGGCAGCCCGGACATCATCGGCCTTCGCCGCGTCGCCGGCTGCCCAGGCGGCGAATGCCACCATCCCGCGGGCGGTGATATCGGCCTGGGATTTCAACATCCCGATGACGTCGGGGCTTTCCGGGAGGAACCAGCGGGCGCCTTTGACGATGCTTCTGCCAATCCCAGGACTCATATCAGTGCTCTCCATCCGAGAAGGACGACGATCGCCAACGCGGCGGCCGCCGGAATCGTTGTCAGCCAGGCGATGCCCATCTCGCGCACGATCTGCCAGCGGACGTGCTGCCAGCGCCGCCGGCCCGCACCGATGCCGACGACCGACGATGCCACCACGTGCGTCGTGCTCACCGGCGCGCCGATCAGCGAGGCTCCCAGGATCACCGCCGTTGACGAGGTCTGGCTGGTGAAGGAATCGATCGGGGTGAGGCTGAAGATGCGTCGGCCGATCGTCCTGACGATGCGCCAGCCACCGAGTGCGGTGCCCATGGTGAGCGCGAGTCCGGTGGCGATCTTCGCCCAGAGTGGCACCGACATACTGTCGGTCTGGCCCGCCGCCAACAGCAGGACCGCGATCACACCCATGGACTTCTGGGCGTCGTTACCGCCGTGGCTGAAGGACAAGCCTGCCGCGGCCACCCATCCCCCGCCGCGGATCGGACCGTTCCACCGGGTCGTCCATCGTCGGGAGATCAGCCGCAGGAAGCGCAACAGAAGGAAGGCCAACGCGAATCCCAGTGGCGGGGAGATGAACAGCGCGATGAGGACACCGAATACTCCGGTGGGATGCCAGCCCTCGAGGCCGCCCCACTGCACCGACTGCAATCCGCCGTGCCCGGAGAGGACTCCGTCGGCGACCGCCGCACCGACCAGTCCTCCGACCAGGCTGTGACCCGACGATGACGGAAGCCCCAACCACCAGGTGAGCAGATTCCAGGCCGTCGCACCGGCCAGACCCGCCCCGACGACGGCGACCATCTGGCTCTGCGGGACAGTGACGATCTTGCCGATGGTGTCGGCCACCGCTGTTCCGAGGAAGACCGCGCCGGCCATATTGAAGACCCCCGAGAGCAGCACCGCCTGCCCCGGCGTGGCTCCGCGAGTGGCCACCAGGGTGGCGATCGCATTGGACGCGTCGTGGAAGCCGTTGGTCAGGGCGAATGCGAGCGCAAAGCCGATGGCGACGATCAGCCCGACCTGCATCAGTCACCCCCTCACCCGGCGACACCAC
>NZ_JBPCSX010000178.1:0-13914 GCF_051006775.1 Mycobacterium sp. | reverse complement strand
TCGACTCGGCGCGGTCGACATCTACGTGGAAGAGCTCCCACTGGTCCTGGTCGAAGTGGCCCTTGCCGCTGATCGGCGCGTGCAGGGCCGAGGCCTTCCAGCCGTCCTGCCACAGACCGCGGGTGCCCAGCATCGCGTAGTACTGCCGCTTCTTCTTCGTCGCAGCATCAGCGGAATCGAAGCTGTAACGCATCGACACCCCGTTGAGCGGGTACTGCTCCACGCCCCGGTACACCGTCGGCATCTCCAGGCCGGTGACGTCCAGGATGGTCGGGACGATGTCGGTGGAGTGGTGGTACTGGTGGCGCATTTCGCCCTTGGCTTTGATGCCCCTGGGCCAGTGGATCACCAGCGGATCGCAGGTGCCGCCGGAGTACTGCGCGTACCGCTTGAACATCGGGAAGGGCGTTGAGAACGCCGCCGCCCAACCGGTCGGGTAGTGGTTGTAGGTCTCTGCGCTGCCGAGGGTGTCGAGATACTGCATGTTCTCGCTCAACTCATCGGGGTAGCCGTTGAAGAACTTGTTCTCGTTGACCGAGCCGTTCGGCGAGCCCTCGCCCGATGCGCCGTTATCGGCGCAGTAGAAGATCAGCGTGTTGTCCAGCTGTCCGGTCTGCTCGAGGTAGTCGACGATCCGGCCGACCTGGACGTCGGTGTACTCCGAGAAACCGGCAAACACCTCGGCCATCCGGGCGAACAGCTTGCGCTCGTCGGCGTTGAGTTCGGCCCATGGCCGGACGAAGTCGACCTCGTTGGCCACGTCCTCGGGCATCGGGTTCAGTGGTGTCAGCTCGGTGCCCTCGGGCATCACTCCACGCTCGATCATCCGCGCCAGCACCCACTCCCGGTAGGCCTCATAGCCGTCGTCGAATTTGCCCCTGTACTTGGCGATGTACTCCTCGGGTGCGTGATGCGGCGCATGGTTGGCGCCTGGGCAGAACCACATGTACCAGGGCTTGGACGGGGTGGCCGAGTGCTGGTCACGCAACATCCGAAGGGCCTGGTCCGCCAGATCCTTGGAGAGGTGATAGCCCTTGTCCGGGCCGTACGGCGGCTCGATGAAGCGGTTGTCCTCGACCAGGTCGGGGTACCAGTTGTTGGTCTCCCCGCCGAGGAATCCGTAGAACCGGTCAAAGCCCTTGGACAGCGGCCATTCCGAGCGGCTGCCGCCGGCGGAGATGTCCTCCTCGGGAACGTTGTGGTTCTTCCCGATCCAGAAGGTGCTGTAGCCGTTGTCCTGCAGCACCTGTCCGATGGTGGCGCACTCGGCCGGCAGTCGGCCGGCCGCGCCCGGGAATCCGTTGGATCCCTCGGTGATGGCCGCACTGCGGTTGACGTGGTGGTTACGGCCGGTCAGGAACGTTGACCGGGTGGGGGAGCACAGTGCCGTGGTGTGCCACTGGGTGTAGGCCACGCCGTTGTCGGCGAGCCGGTCCAGGGTCGGCATGTTGATCCCGCCGCCATAGGGCGACCAGGCCGCCAGGCCGGTGTCGTCATAGAGCACCACCAGGATGTTCGGCGAACCCTCCGGAGCCCGCGTCAGCTCGTAGGGACCCCAGTCCGGAGTCGAATCCCGCACGTCGAGCGAGATGACGCCCTTGAACTCAGGCTTGGCCTTCGATGTCACTGTTCCTCCTCATCGCCGCGGACTGAGCAATGATGACACGGCGCTATTGCTGAACAACACCGACCGTACGGTTCTCCCACCGTCTGGTCATCAACCGAGAGGGCGCCCACTTTGCCCTGATCGCAACTATGCAGCGTGGTGCTACGTTGTGACACCGCGTCAACAGCAACCGAACGGAGCCGTGATGAGCCTGGATCCGCGGACCCCGGTACTCATCGGCGCCGGCCAGATCAACCAGCGTGACGAATCCCCGGATACCGAACCCGTCGATCTGATGGCGGCGGCGGCGCGGGAGGCGGCTGACCCCCGCACCCTGGCGGCGGTGGACTCGATCCGGGTGGTCAACCTACTGTCGTGGCGCTACCGGGATCCGGGGCTACTGCTGGCCGGACGGGTCGGCGCGACGAGTGCGGCGACCCGATACAGCGGCGTCGGCGGCAACACCCCGCAGTCGCTGCTCAATCAGGCCTGCGTGGATATCCAGGCAGGCCGGTCCGGGGTGGTGCTGATAGCCGGTGCGGAGACCTGGCGCACCCGGATGCGATTGCGGGCCAGGGGAATTCGTCCGGATTGGACCCGGCAGGACGAATCTGTTCCGATCCCGCCCGGCGGCGAGGAGAAGGTCCCGATGTCGGGACCGGGGGAAGACCGGATCGACCTGGATCGGCCGTCGTTTGTCTATCCACTCTTCGAGGAAGCGCTGCGGGTGGCCAACGGGGAGTCGATGGCGGGCCACCGGCGCCGGATCGGTCAGTTGTGGGCCCGGTTCAGCTCGGTGGCCCGGAACAATCCGCATGCCTGGAGTCGCGAGGCGCTGACCGCCGAACAGATCTGGCAGCCCGCGCCGAACAACCGGATGATCAGCTGGCCCTACCCCAAGCTGATGAATTCCAACAACATGGTCGACCAGGCTGCGGCGGTTCTGCTGTGCTCGGTGGAGAAGGCCGAGTATCTGCAGATCCCCAGGGACAGTTGGGTTTTCCCATATGCGGGAACTGACGCCCACGACACCTATGTCATCGGCGAACGTGATGAGCTGCACCGGTCGCCGGCGATCCGGATCGGAGGCCGGCGGGTTCTGGAACTAGCCGGGGTGGGTATCGACGATCTGGACTTCGTCGATCTCTACTCCTGCTTCCCGTCGGCGGTCCAGGTCGCGGCGGCCGAACTCGGTCTGTCGACCGGTGACCCCGGCCGGCCGCTGACCGTCACCGGTGGCCTGACATTCGCCGGCGGCCCGTGGAACAACTACGTCACACACTCCATCGCGACGATGACCGAATTGCTTCGTGCCACGCCGGATTCACTCGGTCTGATCACCGCCAACGGGGGTTACCTCACCAAACACAGTTTCGGGGTGTACAGCGCCACGCCGCCGCCGGCCGCATTCCGCTGGGAGGACGTGCAGGCGGAAGTGGACCGGGAACCGACCCGCACCGCACTGGTCGAATGGGAGGGTCTCGGAACGGTCGAGTCGTGGACCACGGTGTTCGACCGGGATGGCAATGCCGAGAAGGTATTCCTGGCGGTGCGCACCTCGGACGGGTCGCGCGCGATGGCGCGGATCACCGACGCGGACGCGGCAGCGGCAACCCTGACTGAGGAGATCGCCGGCACTGCGGTGCGGGTTCATCGTGATGGGAGCGCGGAACTCCGCGCATCGGCGTAGACCCCGACATAGCAGTAGGCCTGCCGCCCCGGGAGGGGCGACAGGCCTACTGTTCTACGGATACTCAGGCGCCGGATGGGGTAGCGCCGAGAACCCGCTGCATATCGGGGATCATCTGCTGCAGCTGGGCACCCCAGTACCCCCAGCTGTGTGTGCCGTTGGCCGGGAAGTTGAACACGCCGTTCTTCCCGCCCGCGGCCAGGTAGTTGTCCATGAAGGTCTTGTTGGTGCGCAACGTGAAGCCCTCCAGGAACTGAGCAGCCATCAGGTTGCCGCCACCGCCCGAGGTGTCCAGATCCGACGGCGTTCCGGTGCCGCAGTAGATCCAGATCCGGGTGTTGTTGGCCACCAGTTGGTTGATGTTGACCATCGGGTCGTTGCGACGCCATGCCGGATCCGACGAGGGTCCCCACATGCTCTGCGCGTTGTAACCGCCGGCGTCGTTCATCGCCAGCCCGATCAACATCGGCCACCAACCTTCGGACGGGTTCAGGAATCCCGACAGCGAGGAGGCGTAGACGAACTTCTGCGGGTAGTAGATCGCATAGTTCAATGCGGCACTGCCCGCCATCGACAGACCGACGACGGCATTGCCGTTGGGATTGACCCCGTGGTTGGCCTGCAGGTACGCCGGCAGTTCCTGGGTCATGAACGTTTCCCACTTGTAGGTGTAGTTCTGCCCGTTACCCTGCGACGGCTGGTACCAGTCGGTGTAGAAGCTGGACTGTCCACCGACCGGCATGACCGTCGACAGACCCGAGTTCAGGGTCCACTCAAACGCCGGGGTGTTGATATCCCAGCCGCTGTAGTCGTCCTGGGCCCGTAGGCCGTCCATCAGGAAGACGGCGTGCTCGCCGCCGCCCTGGAACTGAATGCGGATGTTGCGGCCCATCGAGGCTGACGGAACATCCAGGTAGAGCACCGGAAGACCGGGTCGTGAGAATGCTGACGCGGTTGCAGAACCGCCGGCAGCTCCGATCAGGCCGGGCAGAGTGATTGCGGCTGCGGCGACCGCGGCGATACGCCGGGCCCACCTGCCTCGCAACTTCTCGACCAATTTCATGACGACTCCCATCACTTCTCGTACGTGTACGTCAGCAGTCATTGCTGTGTGCGGGTGAAGCTAAACACCGCATGAGTGCGCTGATCCGAAGGCGGCGCGGTGCGCCTAGTCGCAGTTGGGCAACGATCGGGTCACGTAGCGAGATATTTCAGATCAGACTGCGTCTTGATCTTCATCTGCGGTTGCGGCGACCGGCTTGTCGGCTTCCGCTGCAGCTTCGCGGGCCCGCGCTCGACGCTCGTCGATCGCCTGACTGAGATCCTGTAACAGCTCCGGTTTGCGAAACATCAAGTGTTCCACCGTGTCCCGTGGCAGCTGCAATACCGTGACTTCGCCGATTGCGAATGTGCTGCCGGTCACGGGCTCACGGGTCAAGGCCGTCTGTCCGATGAAGTCACCCTCGTGCAGTGTGGCGACGGGAAGGATGGTGCCGTCAGTGCCCATGACGACGAGCCGGACCCGGCCCTTGATGATGAAGGACATTCCGGTCGGAATCTCACCGCTGCGCTGCATCAACTCGTCGGCGCCGAAACGGGTCACGGTAGCCGAGGGAAGGAGGCTTTCAAGTTCGGAATTACTCACCCGCAGCACCGGCGCTACCTTGCGCAGTGCGTCCACCCGGCGGGCCGGAGTGCAGAAATCGTCGTCGAGCCCGTCAAGGTGCAGACCGGCCCGACGGGAGGCGTACCAGAGCCAGCGCTGGAAGGTTGATCGCGCTTCGGTGTCGTCGGCGGGGGAGCGAACCGGGATGGTCAGGCTGTAGTCGGTGCTGCTCGTCGCCGAGGCGATCGGATGGCCGTCCGGATGCAGATGAGGCAGATTGCCGGCCACCGTGGTGAGCAACCCGCAGACTGCGTCCGGTGCATCGGCCCCGGCGAATTTCGTGGCGACGGTGATGGTGTGGCCACCCGCCGGACGGCTGAGATTCGAGAACGCCTGGCCCGCGAGCACCGAGTTCGGGATGATCTCCAGCCCGCTTCCGGTGTTGATATGGGTGGCCCGCCAGTTCACCTCGGTGACGCGACCCTTCGCCGATGTGGTCTCGACCCAGTCGCCCATCTGGAACGGCTGTTCGAACAGCAGTAGCAGACCCGAGATGATCTGTCCGACCGAATTCTGCAGGGTCAGGCCGAGCACGATCGAGCTGATACCCAGTGCGGTGAACAGTCCGCCGACGTTGGCACCCCAGACGTAGGCGAAGATCATCGCCACCCCGACGGCGATGATCGCGAAGCGGGCGACGTCGATGAAGATCGAGGGCATCCGACGGCGCCAGGAACCGACCGGTGCGCTCTCGAAGACTGTGGCGCTGACCCCGGACAGCACCATGCTCAGGACGAAGACCCCGAAGACCGTGGCCAGGATGCGGACCCAGTTGGACTGCAACGAGATTCCGGTGGTCTGGGTCATCAACAGCAGCAGCGCGCCCAGCGGAACGATGAAGGTGCGCAGCAGACCGACCGGCCGAGCCAGGAAACTGGCCTTGCGTTCGAGCGAATGCTGCAGTTCGGTCAGCAGTACAAGTAGGGTCGGCAGCCCGACGGCGAGGATCACCGACCAGTAGAACCAGGGCGTGGTCAGGAAGCTCACGCGGAGTCCTCGGACAATTGCCAGATGGTCTGCTCGTGGTCATCGAGCGTGACAGTTCCGGCCGAGGTGTAGCGGCGGGTGTCGCGGGTGGCGTCGTAGACGTCCTCACTGACATAGATGCCGGGCGCCGCCGTACCGCGGCGCATCTTCGATGCCAGATGCACCGCGCCGCCCCAGAGGTCGTAGACCAGTCCGGCGCGGCCGACCAGTCCGCTGGTGACAGTTCCGGTGTCGATGCCGGCGCGCAGCGAGATGTGGTGTCCCGTCTCGGCGTTGAACCGGTCGACGATCCGCTGCATGTCTATGGCGAAATCCACCGTTCGATGGATGTTGTCCAGTCGCGGAACGGTCAGCCCGCAACTGGCCAGATAGCCGTTGTGAGTGTTGCGCACCCGCTCCACGCCGTGCGTATCGGCTGCCGCGTCGAACTGCTGCACGAGCTTGTTGATGATCTTCAGCGAATCGGATGCGTCCAGGTCGCCGGACAATTCGTCCAGGCCGACGACATCGGCATAGATGACGGTGACGTCCTGATGTTCCTCGGCGATCGACTCTTCGCCGTCGCGGTAGCGCTCCACCACCGATTCCGGCATCAATGAGAGCAGTAGCTGGTCGTTCTCCGCACGCTGCTGCTCGAGCAACTGGTCCTTGAGTGCCAGATTGCCGCTCATATCGTTGAAAGCAACGGTGAGATCTCCGAATTCGTCTCCGGAGCTGACGGGAATCGACACGTTGTAGTCACCGGTGCTGATCTGCTCGGCGGCGGCCTCAAGTCGCTTGATGGGGCGGACGAACAAGCGCGACCACAGCATCGCAGCGATACACGTGATGAAGATGATCAACGCGGTGGACCGGGCCAGCCGGTGGGCGAAGTTCCGCTCCGGCGCGAACGCCTCCTCGGAGTCCAGCGAAGCGACGATCGCCCAGTCCAGGCCCTTGAGGTTGACCGGCGCGTAGGCGAGCAGGGAGCGATGGCCCAGGTAGTCGCTGGCGATCAGAGTTCCGGTCTCGCCGCGGTGCGCGGCCGCGGTGGCGTTGGTCGCGACCGGCTGCACCAGCACTGTGGTGCCCTGCCGGATGGCCCGGTCGGCGACTTCCGGCGGCGTCCCGGCGGCGATGACGTCGCGCCGGTAGGCCTGCGGGTCCTGAAGGAACAGCCGTGAGTCCGAGCGCATCAGATCGTCCTTGCCCACGACGAATGCCTCGCCGGTCTGCCCCATACCGGCCCGCTCCCACTGCCGATCCGCGGTCATCAGCTTGGTGACCAGCGAGGCGGGGTATTCGACCGCCATCACGCCGGCCGCCCGTCCGGGGGCGCCGATGGGCACCAGCATCCACGCGGTCGGCTGACCGGCTGGCAGATACTCGGCGAAGTCGGTGCTGACGACGAAGTCGATCTCGTTGGAGGCCATCGCCTTCTGGAAGGCATCGGACAGCAGGCCCTGTCCCCGGTAGGGCCCGGTCAGGATGTTGGTACCCAACTCCACACCCTTGTAGGCGCTGTAGACCACATCGCCCCTGGGGTTGATCAGGAAGGCATCCCGGAATCCCATCCGGGCCACGATCTCCCGGAAGTACGGGTTGTACCGGGCGTTGACCACCGACCAGGCGCTGTTGTCCTTGGCGTCATCGACGCGGACTGCTGCGTCGCGGTCGGCGAACGGCACGGTGTAACGAGTCTGCAGGTATCTGGCGGCGTTGGAGGTGGGCACCAGCGCGCTGATGTCGAGCCGGCCGTCATCGACGCCGCGGAATGCGGTGGTGTAGAAGTCGACGAGCGATTGGCTCTGCTGGGGCGTTATCGGGGTGTCGCGGAGTTGGTCGAAGGCGGCGTTGAAGGCCCCCAGCGCCCCGGCAACCGTCTCGCCTTTGCTGTAGATCAGCAGGGAGCCGGTGATATCGGACAGGCCCATCTCCAGCACCCGCGACTGTGCTTCCCGAATACCGGTGAGCTGTTGGAACACCGCCGCCCGCAACGAGCTGCGCCCGGACTGGAAACCGATCCCCCCGGCGATCGCGGTGGCCAGCACGCTCACGGTGAGCAGCATCAGCATCAACTTCGACTGAATGCTGATCCGCTCGAGCAGGCTGCGCTTGGACTTGCGCCGCCGAAGGCGTTCGGCGAGTGCGGACCCAGCAGTGGGCGGTGCCGACATCGAGTTCCTTTCCTAGCTCACGCCGAGGGTAGCGCGTCCGATCCGGCCCACCCCCGACAACCTGCAGCGTTTCGCCGACGCGGAGGCGGTGAACCGCCCTGCTCACCGGGGCGCGAGGACCAGCCAGCCAGCGGCGGGCACCCGGGCCAGGCTGACCACCTCCTGCGGAGGGGCGGCGGTGCCGGCGAGAACCTCGGCTGTCCGGCCGGTCAGCTCGGCCACCGGCACCGTCATCGGTGTGTCAGCCAGGTTGAGCGCGACGATCAGCGCGTCGTCGCCGCACCGGCTCTCGTACACGTAGCGGGTGTTCTCCAGTACCAGCGCAGTGGTGCGTGCCTGGTGCAGCCACGGGTGCCGGCGACGGAGACCGATCAGGTAGCGGTGCAGGTTGAGCATCTCGAGATCGCCGCCGCCGTCGGCGGGTGGGCCGAATTCCGGTCGGACCGCATCGTCGCCACCGGCGCGGTCCTCCTTGACACCGGTGTAGCCGAATTCGTCGCCGGCATAGACGCTGGGAACCCCGCCGATGGTGAACAGCAGCACCAGCGCGTGCGGTAGGTGTCCGGAATGATGAAGGCGGCTCGCGATGCGGGTGACGTCATGGTTGCCGACGAAGGTCAGTGGGGCGAAGGTATCCTGAAATCCGTTGTGCCGCTGCAGCGCCCAGTCCAGTTCGTGGAAATTGTTGTCGTTGATACTGCTCCAGATCGCCTTCCACAGCTCGTACTGGGTCACCGAGTCGACTCCTGACTCCGCAACGAAACCCGGGTAATCGCCGTGAATGACTTCGGCGACGAACCAGGCGTCCGGGTGTGCGGCCCGAACCCGGGGGAGTACCTCGGCCCAGAATTCTGCCGGCACCGCATAGGCCGCATCGAGACGCCACCCGTCGGCGCCCCGGGAGAGCCAGTGCGACATCACATCGACGGTGTAGTCGACGACGGCGGTGTTGCGATGATTGAGGGTTATCAGATCCGGGTGACCCTCGAAGGTGTGAAAGCGGCCCGGACGCCCGCGGAACCATCCGCCGGCCTCGGCGTCTCCGTCATCGACCGCCGCGCGGTACCGGGGAAAGTCGGTTCCGACGTGGTTGAACACCCCGTCGAGCAGAACCCGCAGACCCCGGTGATGGGCCTCGGTGACCAGCCGGTCGAAATCGGCGTCATCACCGAGCCGGGGATCGACGCGGTAGTGGTCGGAGGTGTCGTACCCATGGGTGCGGGAGGCGAACACCGGGCCCAGGGCGATACCGGAGGCGCCCAACCGCACGGCGTGGTCGAGCCAGTCGACGATGCGGCCCAACCGGTGTTCATCGGCCCCGGGGGCGACCTCGGCGGGAAAGGCGCCCACGAAACCCAACGGGTAAACATGCCACCAGATCGCGTGGCGCACCCAGTCCGGGGCGGTCATGTTGATGCACTCTACGCAGCACGTCGTCCGCTGTGCTCTAGCGTGCAGGGGTGCTGGATTTCAATGTCGAAGACTTGTCGAGCGAGGACATCGCCCGGCTGCGCGGAATTTACGAGCCTTTGGCGGTATCGGTTCGCGAACTGGTCGACGCCACGATCCGCACCGAAGCCGACGCGCAGACCGTTGCCCAGGCTCAGCGCGATATCGGCGCCGCACTCGCCCTGCTGCGCAGCCGACAGATCGAGGGCTCCTTCGGTGTCCGGCACACGACCTCGGGCGAGAGCCTCGGCTGGGGTAATGCTCTGATCGGAATCCGGAACCCACTGGCCCCGCCTGTGGTCACCCGACGCGACGAGTCGGGCCGGGTGTCGGCCGACTTCACCCTGGGCGCCGCCTATGAGGGACCACCCGGCCATGTCCACGGCGGGGTTGCCGCACTGATCCTGGACCATCTGCTCGGCGAGGCTGCCAGCCCCGACCGCAAGCCGCGGTTCACCGGCAGCATCACCGTCCGATACCTGCGCCCCACCCGGCTGGGTGCGTTGCGTGCCGAAGCCGTTTTGAACCGGAATGACGGCGTGAAGACCTTCTGCTCCGGCCATATCGCCGACGCCGACGGCATCACCGTGGAAGCCGAGGGTGTTTTCATTCTCCCGCGCGCGCTTCGCGACTGAGGAGGTACTGATGGAAAAAGTGATCATCGCGCTGCGGGCATCATCCGCCGACGACGAGTGGGTGGCCCGGATGTGTGGTCCGGTGGCCAATGCCCTGCTCGACCTGGACCTGCAGGGAGTCACGCTGAATGTGTGCGATGCGCCGGTGCGTGAGTCGATGATGACGCTGACCACACTGGATCCGCCGGTGCGCGGATTCGTAAGCCTGTGGACCCACCAGCACTACGGCGAGCCGATCGGGGCGGCGCTGGAAGTTCTTGCCCCACTTGCCGATCACCTGGCCGCCTATCTGGTGACCGAGTCGGCACCGTTACCCCCGCCGGTCGCACCGCCGGGGCAGCGGATTCCCGGGCTGGCCAATATCGCACTGCTGCGCCGCCCTGCCGAACTCGAGGAGCCGATCTGGCTGGCGCGCTGGCAGCGCGACCACACATCGGTTGCCATCGAGACCCAGTCCACCTTCGGCTACGTCCAGAACTACGTGGTGCGCGCGCTGACCGACGATGCTCCGAAACTGTCGGCGATCGTCGAGGAACTCTTTCCGATCGAGGCGGTCAAGAGCCTGCACGCGTTCTTCGGCGCGGCAGACGATGCGCAACTCACCGACCGGATGGGCCGCATGGTGGCCAGTACGTCGGCGTTTGGCGCCAACCAGAACATCGACACCGTACCCACCGGGCGGTACGTGTTCCGTACACCGTTCGCGGCCCTAGGCTGAAGCCCGTGACGCTGCTGATCGCTGACGAGAACCGGGTCCGCACATTGACCCTGAACCGGCCCGACGCGCTCAACGCCTTCAATGAGGCGCTCTACGACGCCACCGCCGACGCACTGTCGGATGCGGCCCGTGATCCCGAGGTCGCCGTGGTGGTGATCACCGGTAGCGGCCGCGCGTTCAGCGCCGGCCAGGACCTCACCGATATGGCCGCCCGGATCGCCGATCCGGACGGCTTCGTCGCGGGCCGGCATGGTTTCCCAGGTTTGATCGACGCACTGGCCGCGTTCCCCAAGCCGCTGATCTGCGCAGTCAACGGCCTCGGGTTGGGAATCGGCGCCACCATCCTGGGTTTCGCCGATCTGGCCTTCATGTCCACCGCGGCGAAGCTGAAGTGCCCGTTCACGAGTCTCGGTGTCGCGCCGGAGGCGGCATCGTCATATCTGCTGCCGCGGCTGATGGGTCGACAGAACGCCGCCTGGCTGCTGATGTCCTCGGAATGGGTGGATGCCGCCGAGGCCCTCCAGATGGGGCTGGTATGGAAGGTCTGCGAACCCGATGATCTGCTCGCCGAGACCCGCCGGCACGCCGAAGTGCTTGCGTCGCGGCCGATTTCGAGTCTGATGGCGGTGCGTGAGACGATCATGGAACCCACCCGGCAGGCGATCGCCGAGGCCCGCGCCCGTGAGGACGGCTACTTCGCCGAATTGATGGGCGGACAGGCCAATGCCGAGGCGCTCGCCGAGTTCCATCGCGGCCGGCCGGACCAGACGCCCAACTAGAGTGCGTAGACCGGCTCCGGCGACGGTGTGGTGCCCAGCGGTGTTCGGCTGATCTCGGAGAGATCGGTCAGGCTGTAGGCCGTCACGTGATCGCCGGCGACCGCGTACAGCACGTCACCGATCCGGACCGTCCGCAGGATCGGCTGGTCGGTCTGGATCTGGCCGACAACCGTGATGCCGGAGGCGTCCACGCGCATCACCGATAGCAGTTGCTCGTAGTGATACTCCCCGGTGGCCGCGTCATATCCACCGCCGGACACCGGCACCACAAGCAGACCGTCCTCGGCGCAGTACAGCAGTGCGTGCGGATCGAACTGTGCGTCCGAGGCCGACCACTGCGCGTTCTCGTCGAGGACCTGACGGTCGATCTGGGTCGGGGCGCCACCATTGCTCACGTCGAACAGCGAGACATGCAGTCGGGTGTTCCAGGTGCCGGCTTCGCGTTCCTGGCCGATGCCGAGAAGCAGTCCGTCGCCGACCGACTGCAGATAGTTGGAGAAGCCCGGTATGACGAGTTCCCCCTCGACCACCGGCGCCGACGGATCACTCAGATCGATCACGAAGAGTGGGTCGGTTCGCAGGAACGTCACCAGATAGGCCTTGTCGCCTGCGAAACGTACCGCGTACAGCTGCTCGCCCGGCGCCAGGCCGGTGACGCTGCCCACCAGGTCGAGGGTGTCACCGGCGGTGTCGAAGACGTACACCCCGCTGTCGTTGACAGTGGCCCAGGTGCCGCCGGCGAACTGTGAGCTCCAGTTGTGGGTTGCCACGCGGAGGTAGCCGTTCTGTTCGTCCATGGCGAACTGGTTGATCAGCGTTCCGGTGACGAGTCCGCTTGCCTGCCAACCGACTTCGGTCCCATCGATGACGAATCGGTCGATGCGCGTGTCGGTGGACGAACCGAAATCGGTGTAACTGTCCTGTGCGGTGGCCAGATACAGGGCATCGGTCGTCATGTAGACGGTGCTGCCGCTATTGCTCGCCCAGGTGGCAACGCTCGAGGCGAAGCCGGCGGGGGCCGCGCTGTGTGAATCGATGGAGACCAACGTGACCATGGACTGCTGACCGTCAGCGTGGGGGCGCACGACGTCACCGCCGCCGGCAATCACGCCGAGGTCCACCATGGTGCCGTCGGCGCCGACGGAGTACGCATGTGACAGCGCCGACGTGGTGATCTGACCACCGACCCGGGCCGCGTAGTGGTCCCAGGTTTCGTAGGTGCGGTAGGCGATGACCGCCGAGTCCGAACGTGAGTCGGCCTCGGCGACGGGTACATCGGTGTATTCCAGTTCCGGCAGATTCAGGTTCCGGTCCAGAACGAGGTAGACGTTGCCCTCCACGGCCCGGGAATCCCGGTAGGCGCCGTCGAAAACCGTCTGGCCGGCCACCGCGGGCGCGGACGGATCGGTGAGGTCGTAGACGGTGACGGTGGTCTGCGGATTCCAGTTCCAGTAGTAACCCTGGGCCATCTTGACCATCGGCCCGTACCAGCCGCCGCCGGTCTGGGTGATCACCGTGAGCCGGTCACCGGCCAGGTACTGGCCCACGACGGTGCCCGACAGGGGTGTCTGCGAGGTGATGGTCGACCCGTCCAGAATGGTGAGCGCGTTATTGTTCGCCACATAGAGGTAATGCCCGTCGGTCTCCACGAAGTCGGCTTCGTCGACACCGTCCACCTGGGTATTGGTTCCGGACGTGGTTGCGTCGTCGAGCTTGTACACCGGATAGGGGTAATAGCTGTAGACCGGTACGGTCTGGCCGAACTGACCCGCGTACTGCTGCCGGGCAAGCTCCAGCAGGTAATCGCTCAATTCCAGTTCGGTCAGATAGGGCGCCGTCGTCTGCACACCGGTGTTCGGGCCGGCCGATGGAATCAGGCTGAGCACGGTCCGGCGCACCAGCACCAACGCGCCCTGGATGAAATCGTTGAATGGGCTCGCAGGCAGTCCGGAGAGCCAATGCGAGGCGGAATCGAAGAAGCTGGTGACAGCGGCGGACATTGTGGCGACCGCGCCGGCCGGCATGGTAGCAACCTGAAGGGCGACGGGTCGCGCGGCTCGAGGTGTCCTGCCGACCCGGTGCGCCGGGATCGCGGCAGCTGTGGAGGCGGATGTCACCGGCGTGACAACGGCGACAGGGGATGCGACCCGGGGCGCGACGTTTCCGGCCGGTTTGGTGGAATTCGCGGCGGTGTGCGCCCCCGTGGAGTGAGCCGGCTGGGGAAGCGT
>NZ_JBPCSX010000177.1:0-71763 GCF_051006775.1 Mycobacterium sp. | reverse complement strand
CCTCAATCCCCGCACCCGCGAACGGGTCTGGGGCGACCTGTGCCGCGGGCCGCACTGCCCGACCACCAAGTACATTCCGGCGTTCAAGCTGACCCGGAGTTCCGCGGCGTACTGGCGGGGAAACCAGGCCAACGCCAGCCTGCAGCGCATCTACGGCACCGCCTGGGAATCACAGGAAGCGCTGGATCGTCACCTCGAGCTCATCGAGGAGGCGCAGCGTCGCGACCACCGCCGGCTGGGCGTCGAACTCGACCTGTTCAGCTTCCCCGACGAATTGGGCTCAGGCCTGCCGGTCTTCCACCCGAAGGGTGGGATCGTCCGCCGGGAACTGGAGGAGTATTCGCGGCGCAAGCACATCGAGGCCGGTTACGAGTTCGTCAACACCCCGCACATCACCAAGGAACAGCTCTACATCACCTCGGGTCACCTGGAGTGGTACGCCGACGGAATGTTCCCGCCCATGCACATCGACGCCGAGTTCGATGGAGACGGCACGCTGCGCAAGCCTGGGCAGGACTACTACCTCAAGCCGATGAACTGCCCGATGCATCATCTGATCTTCCGGTCGCGGGGCAGGTCATATCGCGAACTTCCGTTGCGGCTCTTCGAGTTCGGTACCGTCTACCGCTACGAGAAGTCCGGCGTCATCCACGGTCTGACCCGGGTACGCGGCATGACCCAGGACGACTCGCACATCTACTGCACCCGCGAGCAGATGCGCGACGAGCTGGCCTCGCTGCTGCGCTTCGTACTCGAACTGCTCGGTGACTACGGCCTTGATGACTTCTTTCTGGAGCTCTCCACCAAGAACCCGGAGAAGTACGTCGGTTCCGACGAGATGTGGGAGGAAGCCACCGAGACGCTGCGCGAGGTCGCCGAGTCATCCGGGCTGCACCTGGTGCCTGATCCGGGCGGGGCGGCCTTCTACGGACCGAAGATCTCGGTGCAGGTGCGTGACGCACTCGGCCGCAGCTGGCAGATGTCGACCATTCAGCTGGACTTCAACATGCCTGAGCGATTCGGGCTGGAGTACACCGCCGCTGACGGTACCCGTCAGCGTCCCGTGCTGATCCACCGTGCGCTGTTCGGTTCCATCGAGCGCTTCTTCGGCATACTCACCGAGCACTACGCCGGTGCCTTCCCGGCCTGGCTGGCACCGCTGCAGGTGATCGGCATTCCGGTCGCTGACGAGCATGCCGACTATCTCTACGGCGTGATCGGCGAATTGAAATCACACGGTGTTCGCGCCGACGTCGACGCCAGCGATGACCGGATGGCCAAGAAGATCGTCAACCACACCAACCAGAAGGTGCCGTTCATGCTGCTCGCGGGGGACCGCGACGTAGAGGCCGGAGCGGTCAGTTTCCGGTTCGGTGACCGAACCCAGATCAACGGTGTGCCGCGTGAGAATGCGATCGCCGCCATCCGGTCATGGATCGCAGATCGCAAAAATGACGCTCCCACAGCGGAATCGGTGAAGGTCAGCGGTGACTGACGAACTGCGCGATACGGGCGTGGGGGAGCCGGACCGTTTGCAGCGTCTGTGGACACCACACCGGATGAGTTACATCGTCGAATCGCCCACCTTCGGCGGATCGAAGGGCTCCCTGCAGCCGTTCACCGATATCCCCACCATGTCCGACGAGGACGGTCTGGTGATCGCCCGCGGTGATCTGGTCTACGCCGTGCTCAATCTCTACCCGTACAACCCCGGCCATCTCATGGTGGTGCCCTACCGTCAGGTCGCCGAACTCGAGGATCTCACCGTCGAGGAGAGTGCCGAACTGATGGCTTTCACCCAGAGGGCGATCAAGGTCATCAAGGCGGTGTCACGACCTGACGCCTTCAATGTCGGTCTCAATCTCGGCCGGTCTGCCGGCGGCTCGCTGGCCGAACATCTGCATATGCACGTTGTGCCGCGCTGGTCCGGAGACGCCAACTTCATCACGGTGGTCGGCGGCACCAAGGTGATTCCGCAACTGCTCCGGGACACCCGCGCGCTGCTGGCTGACGAATGGGCCAACCAGCCATGAGCGATTTCTACCTGATGACCCGGGCCGCCTACGCCAAGCTGAGCGGCCCGGTGGCCAAGGCTGCGTTGCGGATCGGGTTGACACCGGACTCGGTGACGATCATCGGCACCGCAGGCTCGGTGCTGGCCGCGCTGACTCTGTTCCCGATCGGGCAGCTGTGGTGGGGTGCGTTCGCGGTTTTCGTTTTTGTACTGGCCGACATGCTCGACGGTGCGATGGCCCGTGAACGTGGGGGCGGCACCCGATTCGGCGCAGTGCTCGACGCGACCTGCGACCGGATCAGCGACGGCGCGGTGTTCTGCGGACTGCTCTGGTGGGCGGCGTTCGGAATGGGCAGTGCCTCCCTGGCGGTGGCCACCCTGATCTGCCTGGTGACATCCCAGGTGATCTCGTATATCAAGGCCCGCGCCGAGGCCAGCGGGCTGAACGGCGGCGGGGGTCTCATCGAACGGCCCGAGCGGCTTGTCATTGTGCTCGCAGGCGCAGGTTTCTCGGGGCTCTTCGGGGTCCCGGTGCTGCTGCACGGTGCCATGTGGTTGCTGGCGGTGGCCAGCCTGGTGACCGTCGGCCAGCGGTTGCATGCGGTGCGCAGCTCACCGGGAGCGACGGATCCGATGCCGCCGGCCGGGGGCGCCGGGTGACTGATCTCTCCGCGAATCTCAGTGACCTGGGCTATGCCGCCGGCTGGCGGCTGGTTCGAACGATGCCAGAACCAATGGCGCGCAGCGTATTCCGCGCCGGGGCGCGCTATGCCGCACTCGGCGGCGGCCCTGAACAATTACGGAAGAACTTGGCCCGGGTGATCGGAACGACCCCGGACCGGGTACCCCGTTCGCTGATGCGGGCGTCACTGGCCTCCTACGCCAGGTACTGGCGAGAGGCCTTCCGGCTGCCGTCGATGAATCTCGCTCGGCTGGCCGATCGGCTCGACCGGGTGTTCATCGGCGCCGAGCACTTCGCAACTGCCCACGCCGCGGGCCGCGGCGCGGTGATGGCCCTGCCGCACAGCGGGAATTGGGATATGGCCGGGGTGTGGCTGGCGCAGAACTATGGCACCTTCACAACGGTGGCCGAGCGGCTCAAGCCGGAATCGCTCTACGACCGGTTCATCGAATTCCGGGAGAGCCTCGGATTCGAGGTACTGCCGGCATCGGGCGGTGACCGCCCGCCGATGGAGGTGCTGGCTGAGCGGTTGCGCGCCAACGTCTTCGTCTGTCTGATGGCCGACCGCGATCTATCCCGGTCCGGAGTTCCGGTGCAGTTCTTCGGCGAACCCACCCGACTGCCCGCCGGGCCGGCCAAGCTGGCCATCGAGACCGGTGCGCCACTGCATCCCGCTCACGTCTACTACGAAGGCGAGGACTGCGTAGTCCAGATCGACGACGCGATCGACACCGGCTCCGGCGACGTCGGGGTCATCACCCAGGCGCTGGCCGACAGATTCGCTGTCAACATTGCCGCCCACCCGCAGGACTGGCACATGCTGCAGCCGCTGTGGCTGGCGGACCTTTCCGACAAGAGACGTGCCGGCCTTGAGGAAGACCGGGCCTGATGCGCATCGGCATGGTGTGCCCGTATTCCTTCGACGTGCACGGCGGGGTACAGGCGCATGTGCTGCAACTGGCCGAGGTGATGCGCGCGCGGGGTCACGATGTGAGTGTGCTGGCGCCGTCCTCGGCGGATATCGAACTGCCCGACTATGTGGTCTCCGGCGGCAAGGCTGTGCCGATTCCCTACAACGGCTCGGTGGCCAGGCTGCGATTCGGGCCGGCCACCCACCGTCTGGTGAAGTAGTGGATCGCCGCCGGCGAATTCGACGTGCTGCACCTTCACGAGCCCAATGCCCCCAGTCTCTCTCTGCTGGCGCTGATGATCGCCGAAGGTCCGATCGTCGCGACCTTCCACACCTCGACCACGAAATCGTTGGCGCTTGGTGTCTTTCAGAGTCTGTTGCGGCCGTACAACGAGAAGATCGTCGGCCGCATCGCGGTGTCCGACCTCGCCCGGCGCTGGCAGATCGAGGCGCTGGGTTCCGACGCCGTGCAGATACCCAACGGGGTTGACGTCGCCTCGTTCGCGTCGGCGGTTCCGCTGCCGGGGTATCCGCGGCCCGGCCGCACGGTGCTGTTTCTGGGCCGCTTCGACGAGCCGCGCAAGGGAATGGCGGTGCTGCTGGGTGCGCTCCCTGCCGTGCTGGCCCGGTTTCCCGATCTCGAGGTCCTCATCGTCGGGCGCGGCGATGAGGACGAGTTACGCGAAGACGCCGGAGAGTGCGCGCGACATTTGCGGTTCCTCGGGCAGGTCTCCGACGCCGAGAAGGCCTCCGCATTGCGCAGTGCGGATGTCTATTGCGCGCCCAACACCGGGGGTGAGAGCTTCGGCATCGTGCTCGTCGAGGCGATGGCGGCCGGCGTCCCGGTGGTGGCCAGTGATCTGGACGCCTTCCGCCGGGTGCTGGCCGACGGCAAGGCCGGGCTACTGGTCCCGGTAGAGGACTCCGCTGCGATGGCCGAGGCGCTCATCGCTGTGCTTGACGACCCGAAACTGCGAGCCCGCTACGCCAGAGCCGCGTCGGCCGCCGTCGGGCGCTATGACTGGTCGGTGGTAGCCGACGACATCATGCGGGTCTACGAGACCGTCGCCGGGGCCGGAGTCAAGGTGACGGTGGCCGGCGGGGCGGGCCGGAGCGCAGCGACTCGGGGAGTGGACTGAGTGACTCCTGAGCTGTACTGGTCACTGACCGCGCTGCTGGTGGTGGTTCTGATCGTCACCGCGGTCTGGGCGCTGCAGACTGCGAACCGGTTGGACCGCCTGCATGTCCGATGCGACCTGTCCTGGCAGGCGTTGGACTCGGCTCTTGCCCGCCGCGCGGTGGTGGCCCGCGCCATAGCCGTCGACGCCTACGGTGAACGGCCGGAGGGCCGCCGTCTGGTGGTGATCGCTGATACCGCTGAACAGGCGCCGCGTTGGACCCGCGAATCGTGCGAGAACGAGTTGTCTACAGCGCTGGCCACAGTGGACCCGGCGCGTGTGCCGTTGGGCCTCGTCGACGAGCTCGCCGACGCCGAAGTGCGCGTGGTGCTCGCTCGGCGGTTCTATAACGACGCGGTCCGCGACACCCTCGCGCTCCGGGAGCGTCGGCCGGTGCGATGGCTCAAACTCGGCGGAAGGGCCCCGCTGCCAAGCTATTTCGAGATCGCCGAACTCGACCAGCGATGAGTGTCGTCCGTACATCGGCCCGAGTGGTGCTGCTTGACCAGGAAGGTTCGGTGCTGCTGTTCTGCGGATCCGACCCGGCGATCAGCGATGGCAGCGCACCCCGCTGGTGGTTCACCGTCGGAGGCCGGATCCACCCCGGGGAGCCGCTGGCGGGGGCTGCCGCCCGGGAACTCGCCGAGGAGACCGGACTGCAGGTGGACCCCGAGCGGATGCTGGGCCCGGTCTGGCGCCGGGAATCACCGATCGACTTCAACGGTGCGGTGATGCTCAGCGAGGAGTTCTACTTCGTGCACCGCACCGAGCGTTTCGACCCGGCCGCGGCCGGGCGCACCGAACTGGAACTGAGCTATATCCACGACCACCGATGGTGTGACGAGGCGGCGATCGCCGGGTTGGAGGCTATCGGCCAGCGGGTGTACCCGCGCCAGCTCTCAGAGCTGCTCACAGAGGCGAACCGGCTGGCCGACCGGCCGGACTCCCTGCAAACGGGCCCCCGCGTCATCCGCTGAGCGGGCGGGATCGGCAGCCCTCAGACGGCATCTAGACTCAATACAGCAGAAACTCAGAGGAGCACCGAAGTGGAAATCGCAGCTGGAGCGAACGGCTCTGCCAACCACGCCCAGACCGGGACCGCGCGGGTCAAGCGCGGCATGGCCGAGATGCTCAAGGGCGGGGTGATCATGGACGTGGTCACTCCTGAGCAGGCGCGTATCGCCGAGGCCGCCGGTGCGGTCGCGGTGATGGCACTGGAGCGGGTGCCGGCCGATATCCGCGCCCAGGGCGGCGTCGCCCGGATGAGCGACCCGGATCTGATCCAAGGCATCATCGAGGCGGTGTCGATCCCGGTGATGGCCAAGGCCCGCATCGGTCATTTCGTCGAGGCGCAGATTCTGCAGAGCCTTGGCGTGGACTACATCGACGAGTCCGAGGTGCTCACACCTGCGGACTATGCCAACCACATCGACAAGTGGAAGTTCACCGCTCCGTTCGTGTGCGGGGCCACCAACCTCGGTGAGGCGCTGCGCCGTATCACCGAGGGTGCGGCGATGATCCGGTCCAAGGGCGAGGCCGGTACCGGTGACGTCTCCAACGCCACCACCCACATGCGCACCATCGGCGGGGAGATCCGCCGGTTGACGTCGCTGTCGGAGGACGAACTCTTCGTCGCCGCCAAGGAGCTGCAGGCGCCCTATGATCTTGTGGTCGAGGTGGCCCGCGCGGGCAAGCTTCCGGTCACCATGTTCACCGCCGGCGGTATCGCCACCCCGGCTGATGCGGCGATGATGATGCAGCTCGGTGCTGAGGGTGTGTTCGTCGGATCAGGAATCTTCAAGTCCGGCAACCCGGCTGAGCGTGGTGCGGCGATCGTCAAGGCCACAACCTTCTACGACGATCCCGACGTTTTGGCAAAGGTGTCCCGTGGCCTGGGCGAGGCGATGGTCGGCATCAACGTCGACGACATCCCTCAGCCGCACCGCCTGGCCGAACGCGGCTGGTAACCAATGCGGATGAGCCGCTCACGCGACGGCCATAAATAGAAGTATGGCGATCGAAGAGATCCTCGACCTGGAACAGCTCGAGGTCAATATTTATCGCGGCCACGTCTTCAGCCCTGAATCCGGCTTCCTGCAAAGAACTTTCGGCGGCCACATCGCCGGGCAGTCACTGGTGTCCGCGATCCGCACCGTGGAACCGGAGTTTCATGTGCATTCGCTGCACGGCTACTTCCTGCGGCCCGGGGACGCCACCAAACCCGCCATCTACCTGGTTGACCGGCCGCGTGACGGTGGCTCATTCTGCACTCGACAGGTCAACGCCGTCCAGCACGGTGAGGTTATCTTCTCGATGGGCGTCTCCTTCCAGACCGACCAGCACGGTATCGAGCACCAGGACGACATGCCCTCTGCTCCGCCACCGGAAGACACGCCCGGATTCCGTTCGTCGGGAAGGGTTGTCGACGAGGCGGGGTTCTCCCAGTTCGCCGAATGGGATGTCCGGATAGTGCCGCGGGATGAGTTGGAGCTGGACCCGGGAAAGGCGTCGCAGCAGCAGGTGTGGTTCAAACACCGGGACCCGTTGCCCGACGATCCGGTTCTGCACATCTGCGCGCTGACCTACATGAGCGACTTGACCCTCCTCGGTTCGGCCCATGTCATCCATGAGGAAGAGCGCGCGAACCTGATGGTCGCCTCGCTCGATCACGCGGTGTGGTTCATGCGCCCGTTCCGCGTCGATGAATGGTTGCTCTACAACCAGTCATCTCCGTCGGCCCACGGTGGCCGGGCGCTCACCCAGGGCAAGATCTTCAACCAGCGCGGCGACATGGTGGCCGCGGTCATGCAGGAGGGTCTGACGCGCTACAAGCGCGGGTACAGCCCACCCGCGAAGTGAGCGCACCGCAAGTCGGTGTGCTGGCACTGCAGGGCGATACCCGCGAACACCTCGCGGCCCTGGCGGAGGCAGGCGCGCAGGCGGTCACCGTGCGGCGGCGCGGCGAACTCGACAGCGTTGACGCGCTGGTGATCCCCGGCGGGGAGTCCACCACGATGAGCCTGCTGCTGCGCGAGTTCGATCTGCTCGAACCGTTGCGTGGGCGGCTGGCCGCCGGCATGCCGGCCTATGGGTCATGTGCCGGGATGATCCTGCTGGCCAGCGAGATCCTCGACGCGGGCGCGCCGGGCCGTCAGGCCTGCGCCCTGGGCGCCATCGACATGACCGTGCGCCGAAACGCCTTCGGCCGCCAAGTCGACTCCTTCGAGGCCGATATCGACTTCCGCGGGCTGGACGGGCCCGCCCACGCCGTCTTCATCCGCGCTCCCTGGGTGGAGCGGGTCGGCGCCGAGGTGGACATCCTGGCCCGCGCCGACGGCCATGTCGTCGCGGTCCGGCAGGGCCGGGTGCTGGCCACCGCCTTCCACCCAGAGGTGACCGGCGACCGGCGGGTGCACAAGTTATTCGTCGATATCGTCACCGGTCGGGTATGACGCCTGACGGGACAGCCGGCACCCCGCAGTAGACTCAGCTGCGCAGGAACCGGCACGGATGAGGACGTAGGTGACATGAGCGGCCATTCCAAATGGGCTACCACCAAGCACAAGAAGGCCGTCGTCGACGCCAGGCGCGGCAAGATGTTTGCGAAGTTGATCAAGAACATCGAGGTCGCGGCACGCACCGGCGGCGGTGACCCGAACGGCAACCCGACTCTGTGGGATGCCATTCAGAAGGCCAAGAAGACCTCGGTGCCCAATGACAACATCGAGCGCGCCCGCAAGCGCGGCGCCGGCGAGGAAGCCGGCGGCGCCGACTGGCAGAACATCACCTACGAGGGCTACGGCCCCAACGGTGTCGCAGTTCTGATCGAGTGCCTGACCGACAACCGCAACCGGGCGGCCGGCGAGGTCCGTGTCGCGATGACCCGCAACGGCGGCAATATGGCCGATCCGGGTTCGGTCGCCTACCTGTTCCACCGCAAGGGTGTGGTGATTCTGGAGAAGAACGGCCTCAGCGAGGACGACGTACTGCTCGCGGTCCTGGAAGCCGGCGCCGAGGAGGTCAACGATCTCGGCGACAGCTTCGAAGTCATCTGCGAGCCGACCGACCTGATCACCGTGCGCACCGCGCTCAAGGACGCCGGCATCGAATACGACTCCGCCGACGCCACCTTCCAGCCGTCGATGAGCGTGGAGGTCGATCTGGAGACCGCCCGCAAGGTTCTCAAGCTGGTCGACGCGCTCGAGGACAGCGATGACGTACAGGACGTTTACACCAATATCGACATCCCCGATGATGTCGCCGCGCTGCTCGACGAGGACTAGTCGGCGGGGACTGACCGGCAGGGACTAGCCCGAATCCGGGTGCAGCGTCACCGGCAGTGCGGAGTAACGCGTCATCCCGGTCAACGGGTCAATATCGCGATGGTCGGTCAGCAGGTTGGCGTTCGCCCCGGTGAAACCGTGCGGAACTGAGACCGTGCCGCGGCGGATATCGGTTGTGAGGCGGGCGATCCCGGTCATCTGACCCTGTGCGGACCGGACGGTGACCGGTTGGGCGTCGCCCACGCCGACGGCTGCGGCATCCTCGGGATGGAGCATGATCTGCGGGCTGTCCCCGAGGAACATCAGCTGCGAATTGAGGTGGCGCTTCTGCCTGCGTGGCACCAGCATCAGTGGTTCGGGCGCGGGCAGCGCCGCGAGTTGATCGAGCAGTGGTTGCGGCGCCAACCGCCATCCGCCGAGCCGGTCAAGATGCTTTTCCACCCATGCGGCGGGCAACTCGCGGGGAGCTTCGGCGAATCCGTTGGCGCTGAGTTCGTCGAACGGCACTCGCGCTCTGCCCATCATCGTGGCCAGCATGCGGTCGTCGGCCTCCGGGTCGGTCGTGTCGGCAAGTTCGTACCCCAGTCGGCGCCCGAGTTCGGCCAGAATCCACCAGGTTGAGCGGCGTTGGCCCACCGGCGCCACGACCGCGCGGGTGTGCTGTGCGGAGACTCTCGTGCTGAGGATGTCCCACAGCGTCACGTCGGCCCGCTCCAACTGATCCGTGGCCGGCAGCACATGGGTCGACATCGCAGTGGTCTCGGTGGGCATGATGTCCAGGGTGGCCAGCACCTCCAGTCGCCGGAGCGCGGGTGCGAGCACATCCGCATCGGGGAACGCGGTCAGCAAGCCGCCGCCGAGGTTGAGCACGGCTCGGATATTGCCCGCCTCGATCTCGTCGGACAATGCGGCACAGGGCCATTCGCCGACGAATGATCGGGTCTCGGGTCGGCTGCGCGGTCCCGGGCCGAACGAACCCTCCGGCCCGGACATGGGCAGTGCCGGGAAGGCGTCAAGCTGATACGTGAAGCCCGGATGGAACCATGCGCCGCCCGGGCGGTTCAGCGAATCGGTCAGGATCATCCATGCCCACGCCATCCACTGCGTGACGTTCGCGCTTCGCGACATCGTCACCCCGGTGCCGATCTCCACGGCGATCCGGCCCGCGCTCCGGATCGTGTCCCGGAGTTCAAGCAGCGCTCCGGAATCGACGTCGGCCAGTTGCGCGGTGTGCTCAAGAGTGAACGGGGCCACGGCACCGGCCAGTCGATCGGCATCGCTGACCCGGCTCGCCAGCACGACGGGGTCGGCACCATCGGCGAGAAGTTCTGCCACCAGATAGGCCAGTACCGCGTAGTCGGTACCGGGTCGCGGCGCTAGATGACGGCTTGCCAGCCGGGCGGTCTCGGTGCGCAGCGGGTCGATCACCCACACCTGGCCGCGGCGGGTGATGTCGCGGATCAGTGCGGTCGGATTGGGGATCGCCAGGGTGTGTCCATGGGAGACCACCGGATTGCTGCCGACGTAGAGCAGGAAACCGACGCCGGCGAAGTCGGCCCGGCAGCTGAGTCCGGCGAAGCCGCCCATCAGATCGGCCACCAGAGGCTTGGCGGTGCCGTCGATGGTCAGTGGAGTGAACTTCGCGGGGGTGCCGATGGCCGAGTGCAGGGCCTCGGCCGTCCGGTAACCGGCGGCGTCCATCCCGATCCCGGAACCGAAGAAGATACCGACGGCTTCGGGTCCGTCGCGGTCGATGATCCCCCGGAGTTTCCCGGCCAGATCGTCGAGACAGTCGTCCCAGGCGGTGTCGCGCAGGGCACCGTCTCTGCGGAGCTGCGGACGATCGAGGCGGTCAGGGCGGTGGTGCAGTTCGGGGAGCGCCCGTCCTTTCGGGCAGGTGTAGCCGGCCGACACCGGGTGGTCGCGGTCACCGCGCACCCGGAGCACCCGATCGCCGTCATCGTCGCGGTGAATATCGACGAGGATTCCGCATACCGACTGGCAGACCCGGCAAAAGCTGCGGACGGTGCGAACGCCGGAGTCGGGCATGGCAGGAACAGTAATCCGGGTTGACGATCACGGTATGTCGCTGCCCGACGTCGGCAGAGGTAGCCACTAGAGTATCGAACAGTTGTTCGCAGGCGAGAGGTGATTCGTGCGGGTGATGGGAGTCGACCCAGGGTTGACCCGCTGTGGGCTCTCGGTGATCGAGAGTCGCGGCGGGCGTCAGGTCATCGCCCTGGACGTCGACGTGGTGCGGACTCCGGCCGAGGACCCGCTGGCCGTTCGACTGCTGGCGATCAGTGATGCCGTGGAGCATTGGATGAGCACTCATCTGCCCGATGTGATCGCCATCGAGCGGGTCTTCGCCAACCAGAACGCCAATACCGCGATGGGTACCGCACAGGCCGCCGGTGTCATCGCCCTATCGGCTGCCCGCCGCGGCATCGATGTGCACTTCCACACCCCCAGTGAGGTCAAGGCCGCCGTGACCGGTAACGGCCGCGCGGACAAGGCTCAGGTCACCGCGATGGTGACGCGGATTCTGCAGCTGCAGTCCAAGCCCACCCCGGCAGACGCGGCTGACGCGCTTGCGTTGGCGATCTGCCACTGCTGGCGCGCGCCGATGATCGCCCGGATGGCCAAGGCAGAGGCGATGGCCGCCGAGCAGCAGCGGGCCTACAGAGCCAAGCTCAAGGCGGCCCCGGTTCGCGCGTCGCGGGGGGCGCTGTGATTGCATCCGTGCGCGGTGAGGTGCTCGACATCGCCCTCGATCATGCGGTTGTCGAGGCGGCCGGCGTCGGCTACAAGGTGATGTGCACGCCGTCGACACTGGCGACCCTCAAGCGCGGATCCGAAGCCCGGCTGATCACCGCGATGATCGTGCGGGAGGATTCTCAGACGTTGTACGGGTTCGCCGACGGCGAGGCACGCGACCTGTTCCAGATGCTGCTCGGCGTCTCCGGTGTGGGCCCGAAGATCGGCCTGGCCACCCTCGCGGTCTATGACCCCGTCGCACTGCGACAGGCGCTGTCCGACGGAGACGTCGCCGCACTGACCCGGGTGCCGGGTATCGGCAAGCGGGGTGCTGAACGCATGGTGCTGGAACTGCGCGACAAGATCGGCGCGCTGCCCGGGGGAGCCGGCCCGGGAGGTTTCAGCGGGCATGGGGTCAAAGGACCGGTGGTGGAAGCTCTTGTCGGACTTGGCTTTGCGGCCAAACAGGCCGAGGACGCCTGTGACAAGGTGCTTGCCGACGATCCGGATGCCACCACCTCCACCGCGCTACGGGCCGCGCTATCCCTGCTCGGAAAGACCAAGTGATGAGCCGCTTCCGCGAAGAGCAGACATAAATGGGCCGCTTCGACGATGACGACGGCGACTACGGCGGCGACGAGGCTGAGCGGGAGGTCTCGCCGGCGCTGACGGTGGGCGAGGGCGATATCGATGCCAGCCTGCGGCCGCGCTCCCTCGGTGAGTTCATCGGTCAGCCGCGGGTGCGCGAACAGTTGCAACTCGTCCTCGAGGGCGCCAAGAACCGTGGCGGCACACCGGACCACATCCTGCTGTCCGGCCCACCCGGGCTGGGTAAGACATCGCTGGCGATGATCATCGCCAGCGAGTTGGGCACCTCCCTGCGCGTCACCTCCGGTCCGGCACTGGAGCGCGCGGGCGATCTGGCGGCGATGCTGTCCAACCTCGTCGAGGGAGATGTGTTGTTCATCGACGAGATTCACCGCATCGCCCGTCCCGCCGAAGAGATGCTCTATCTGGCGATGGAGGACTTCCGGGTCGACGTCGTCGTCGGCAAGGGCCCTGGTGCGACGTCCATCCCGCTGGATGTGGCGCCGTTCACCCTGGTGGGTGCGACCACCCGATCGGGCGCGCTGACCGGCCCACTGCGCGACCGGTTCGGCTTCACCGCACACATGGACTTTTACGAGCCTGCCGAACTGGAGCGGGTGCTGGCGCGCTCTGCAGGCATCCTCGGCATCGAACTCGGCGCTGAGGCCGGTACCGAGATCGCCCGCCGCTCCCGCGGCACACCACGGATCGCCAACCGGCTGCTGCGCCGGGTGCGCGACTTCGCCGAGGTGCGCGCCGACGGCATCATCACCATCGACATCGCGAAATCGGCGCTGGCCGTCTACGACGTCGACGAACTCGGCCTGGACCGTCTCGACCGCGCGGTGATCTCGGCGCTCACCCGCAGTTTCGGCGGCGGTCCGGTTGGTGTCTCGACACTGGCGGTGGCGGTGGGGGAGGAAGCCACCACCGTCGAGGAGGTCTGCGAGCCGTTCCTGGTCCGGGCCGGAATGATCGCCCGCACTCCGCGTGGCCGGGTGGCCACCCAGTTGGCCTGGACCCATCTGGGACTGACACCGCCGCCCGGGGCATCCGCGCTCGGCCAATCGGCGTTGTTCGAGTGACGAATACTGGGCCGGGGGCCCATGCTCGGAGGAGATGCTGATGGTCAAAGTGGTGGCACTGGTCTTCGCAGGGCTCGCCGCGCTGCTGCATGTCTACATCTTCATCATGGAGTCGCTGACCTGGACCACGCCGCGGACCCGTGCGACCTTCGGTACCACCGTCGAGGAGGCGCGGGCGACCAAGGAACTGGCCTTCAACCAGGGGTTCTACAACCTGTTCCTGGCCGTCGTCGCGGCGGCTGGAATCGTGGCGATCGCGCTCGGAAACCGAAGTGCGGGTGAGGCTTTGGTCTTCGCCGGCGCTGGATCCATGCTGGCCGCCGCGTTGGTCCTGCTGGTGTCCTCGCCGGACAAGACGCGGGCCGCCATCACCCAGGGTGTGTTCCCGCTAATCGCCGTGTCACTGCTGGGCGTCGCACTCTTCTGACCCGATGACCGACGACAAACCCACGTCAACGCTGTTCACCGGGGGCACGATCTGGACCGGTGAGTCTGACACCGATGCCGTGCTGGTATCCGGCGGCACCATCCGCGCAGTCGGTGCGCGGTCCTGTCGCGAGGCGGCGTCGGGGCGGGCCGTAGTCGCCGTCGACCTCGAGGGCGGTCTGCTGATGCCCTCGTTCGGCGATGGCCACGCCCACCCGCTGTACGGCGGCATGGAATCCGCCGGCCCCGCGGTGCGGCCCTGCCGGTCCGTCGACGAGATCATCGCCGCGGTCAGGAAATACGCCGACGAACATCCGGACCGGGAATGGATCTACGGCGCCTCCTACGACGGCAGCCTGGCCCCCGGCGGGCTGTTTGATGCCCACTGGCTCGACGCCGCGGTGGCCGACCGGCCTGTGGTGCTGCGGGCCTTGGACTACCACCCGGTGTGGTGTAACACCGAGGCGCTCAACCGGGCCGGCATCACCGCCGACACCCCCGATCCGATCCTCGGGGAGATCCCACACCGCGAGGACGGATCGGTGCTCGGCACCCTGCGCGAGTGGGGAGCCGTCGATCTGGTGATGAACGTGATGCCGCCGCCGGATGAGGACGTCCGCGTCGCGGCACTGGGCATCGCAGCCGACTATCTGCTGGCACGCGGTGTCACCTGGGTTCAGGACGCCTGGACTGAACCCGGCGATGTCGCGACCTATCTGACTGCCGCCGGGCGCGATGAGCTTCGGATGCGGTTCAACCTCGCGCTCTATGCAGACCCCCGGTTCTTCGACACCCAGGTCGAACAGTTCGCGGAATCGCGCCGGCGGGTCGAGCAGATCGGCAACCCACTGCTGACCGCGCAGACGGTTAAGTTCTTCGCCGACGGGGTGGTGGAGAACGAGACCGGTGCGCTACTGCAGTCCTACTGTTCCGGCATTCACAGCCACGGGCTGCGCAACTGGGAGGGCGATTCGCTTGCCGAGGCCGCCCGTCGCGTTGACGATCTCGGACTGCAGATCCACATCCATGCGATCGGCGATGCCGCGGTCCGCCAGGCGCTCGATGCCATTGAACATGTGCTGGCCCACAACGGACGGCGGGACCGCCGCCCGGTTATCGCGCACGTCCAACTGGCCGATGACGCCGACATCGGGCGATTCGCCCAACTCGGTGTGATCCCGAATATGCAGCCGCTGTGGGCACAGATGGATTCGCTGATGAGGGTGCTGACCATTCCGCGGCTCGGTCCCGAACGTGCCGACCTGCAGTACCGGATGGCCACCCTGGTCGGATCCGGGGCGCCTCTGGCACTCGGCTCGGACTGGCCGGTGTCATCCGGTCACCCCTTGGAGGGCATCGCGGTCGGGGTGTCCCGGCAGACCGCCGACGGCGACCCGCCCGGCGGATGGACGCCGCACGAAAAACTGTCTATCGAACGGGCACTGGCGGCATACACCGCCGGGGTGGCCTACCAGGCTTTCAGTGAAAAGCTGTGGGGCCGAATAACTCCTGGTGCCAGTGCCGATCTGGTGTGGCTCGAGCGCGACCCTCGTTCGACCTCGCCCCTGGGGATCCCCGACATCGGGATCCGCGCCACCTACCTCCGAGGGGAAGCCGCTTTCCCGTCCTGACTACTCGCCGGTGTATGTCATAACGTGCTTGATCCGGGTGTTGATCCACACGCAGCCGAAGTCCAGTGCCGCCGAGATTTCAGAGTTCGGAAAGGGTTGCAGCAAGCACGTCGAGGCCCTCAATCAACAGCTCGTCGCTGATGGACAACGGCGGGAGGAATCGCAGGATGTTGCCGTAGGTTCCGCAGCTGAGCACCAGCACACCCTGGGCGTGCGCCTTGGCGCACAGCGCCTTGGTCAATTCCGGATCGGGTTCGCATGAGCCGGATTTCACCAGTTCGACGGCGATCATCGCGCCGCGACCGCGGACATCGCCGATCCTGTCGTCATCGGCCTGGATGCGGTGCAGCTTGTCCTTCATCACCCGCTCGATCTGCTTGGCCCGGTCCAGCATGCCGTCCATCTCGAGGGTCTCGATGGTGCCCAGTGCGGCCGCACAGGCGACCGGATTGCCGCCGTAGGTGCCGCCCAGTCCGCTTACGTGGGGGGCGTCCATGATGTCGGCGCGGCCGGTGACCGCTGATAGCGGCAGGCCGTCGGCGATGCCCTTGGCGGTCACGATCAGGTCTGGGACGATGCCCTCGTCCTCGCAGGCGAACATCTGACCGGTGCGGCCGAACCCGCTCTGCACCTCGTCGGCGATGAACACCACATCGTTGTCGGTGCACCAGGACCGCAGCGCGAGTAGGAAGCCCGGCGCGGGAACGATGAAGCCGCCCTCGCCCTGCACCGGTTCGATGATGATCGCGGCCAGGTTGGCGGCGCCGATCTGCTTGTCGATCACACTCAGGGCCCGCTCTGCGGCCAGCTCCCCGTTGGTGCCCCACTCCTTGTTGACCAGGCCGTCGCGGTACGGGTAGGACATCGGTGCGCGGTAGATCTCCGGGGCGAACGGTCCGAAGCCGCTCTTGTAGGGCATCGACTTGGCCGTCAGCGCCATCGTGAGATTGGTCCGGCCGTGATAGGCGTGATCGAAGGCGACCACGGCCTGGCGGCCGGTGTAGGCCCGGGCGATCTTGATCGCGTTCTCCACCGCTTCGGCACCGGAGTTGAACAGCGCGCTGCGCTTCTCATGCGAGCCGGGGGTGAGCCGGTTGAGGTGTTCGCAGACCTCGATGTATTCCTCATATGGGGTCACCATGAAACAGGTGTGGGTGAAGTCGGCCACCTGTTCGCGGACCGCCTCGACCACCCGTGGCGAGGAGTTGCCGATGGTGGTGACCGCGATACCCGAGCCCAGGTCGATCAACCGGTTGCCGTCGACGTCCTCGATGATTCCGCCGGATGCCCGCGCGCATGACACCGGCATGGTGACTCCGACCGCGCGCGACACCGCCGCAACACGGCGTTTCGTCATCTCCAGCGACTTGGGGCCGGGGATCGCAGTGACGAGTTTGCGGCTCTGTTCGACGGTGCTCACGTCGGTGCTCCTGATCGGTCGGCGGGTGAGATTGAGCCTAGTCGGGCCTCGCAGGTGTGCAACTGAAAACACGACTGCGGGAGCGCCGCGGGATGGATTACGTCGCCGGTACCTCGGTTCCCGATGGTCCCGGTGGCGTCGACAACGGAATACCATCCACCCGGTCGACGGTCGCGAACTCCGGCACCGGCCGGCGCTGCAGGCGTTGCAACTGCCGCACCGGATGACCGAGGGCGATAACGGTCGCCAGCGCCCACCCCGGCGGCGCGCCGAGCAGTTCTGCCACCGCGCCTTCCTCGCGGATGAGCATTGTGGTCAGCACGCCGCCCAGTCCCTCGGCGCGGGCCGCGAGCAGGATGTTCCAGGCGAACGGGTAGATCGAGGCTCCGCCGGCGAAGGTGTAGCGGTCGAAGTCGCGGTCCACCGCGGCCAGTGCCGCAAGGTTGGCGAAAACCGCAAGCAGCACCGGCACCCGGTCGAATTCACCGGCAAAGCCTTGGCCTGACGCTGAACGCAGCTCCTCGGGGGCGGAACTGACGGCCGCGGTCTCAGCGGCAGGGTCGTTGCCCGGCGCCCACGGTCGCAGGCCGGCGGCCCGCATCGCCAGATAGTCATGCCACCCGGGCAGGTAGAGGTCACGCATCGCGCGGCGGATCGCCTGGTCCTTGACCACCACAACATGCCAGGCCTGAGCGTTTCCGCCGCTGGGGGCGAAGCGGGCGTTGTCCAGCACCCGCGCGAGCACCTCGTCCGTGACCGGCTGATCAGTGAATTCCCGGACTGCGCCGGTGGTCCGCAGAGCTTCGATGAGGTCCATTGCCACCATCTTGGCCGCGCGCCACGCCCCGGGGCAATGGGTGTGGCCTGCGTCGGATACGGCGAGTGGCACACTGTTCTGACGTGGGGCCCGTGACCGTCGGACCCGGATCGACGACTCTGAAAGAGCACGCGCTGCCATGGAACAATTACTGAGCTTCCTGCCCCTGATCCTGATCATGGGCGCCTTCATGTTCTTCGCCTCCCGTCGCCAGCGGAAGGCCATGCAATCGACCATCGACCTGCAGGAATCGCTACGGGCGGGGGACCGGGTGAACACCACATCCGGTTTGCAGGGCACCATCGTCGGCCTGGGCGACGACACCGTTGACCTGGAGATCGCCCCCGGGGTCGTCACCCGCTGGGTGAAGCTGGCCGTGCGAGACCGGATTGAACCGGAGGAGCCCGTCATCGGCGGCGCCGAACTGACCGAGAGCGACGCCGACCGGCTGTCCAAGGACTGAAACGCTCGTTGCGCCCCGTACCCTTTGCGGGGAGCGCGGTCGGCCGTCGGGCGGATCGCGGCACACAATTAGGAGAATCGACTCGTGGCATCGTCTTCGGCGCCGGTGCGTCCGTACCGCTGGCTGGCGCTGTTTCTCGTCCTGCTGGTCGGGGTTTACCTGCTGGTATTCCTGACCGGCAACAAGCAGGCCAAACCCAAACTGGGTATCGATCTGCAGGGCGGAACCCGCGTCACCCTGACCGCTCGCACCCCGGATGGGTCCAAGCCCACCCGCGAAGCGCTCACGCAGGCTGAGGAGATCATCAGCGCCCGCGTGAACGGTTTGGGCGTGTCCGGATCCGAGGTCGTGATCGACGGCGACAACCTGGTCATCACGGTCCCCGGCAATGACAGCAGCGAGGCCCGCAACCTTGGCCAGACCGCGCGGCTGTTCATCCGCCCGGTGATCGGCCAGCCGATTCCGGTCGAGGCGATCAACAAGAAGCCCGCCGCCCCGGGCGCGCCCCCTGGCCCGGGTGCGCCGCCGGCCCCGGGTGCGCCGCCCGTCCCTCCGACCGAAGCGCCGGCTCCCTCAGCTGGTTCGTCTGCGCCGTCATCGGCCCCGCCCAGCCCGGCCCCCTCCAGCCCGGCCCCCCAGCCGCGTCCCTACCCCCTTGAGCCGACACCGGCGCCGTCGCCCTCGTCGAGCCCGGCCCCGTCGAGCCCGGCACCGTCGAGCCCGGCCGCGCCGCCCGGAACTCCCGGCGCCGCGGGGCAGCCCACGGCGCCGCCCGGACCGCCGGATGCGAAGAAGGATCTCGCCGGACGGATCAAGTTCGAGAAGGAACTGCGCCAGAGCACCAACCAGACGCTGTTGATCTTCGCCGTGCAGTACGTTGCCGGACGTTGCGATCAGGAAGATCCGCTGGCCGGCAACGACGATCCGAACCTGCCCCTGGTGGCCTGCTCGCAGGACAAGAAGTACGTCTACATCCTGGACAAGTCGATCATCAGCGGCGATCAGATCAAGACCGCATCCTCGGGCTTCGATCAGCAGAGCGGCGCATACGTGGTCGACCTGGAATTCAAAGATGAGGCCGCCAAGACCTGGGGTGACTTCACCAGCGCCAACATCGGCACCCAGACCGCCTTCACCCTGGACTCCAAGGTGGTCAGCGCCCCGCAGATCCGGGAGGCCATCCCGGGTGGTCGCACCCAGATCAGCGGTGGTGACCCACCGTTCACCGTGGATAGTTCCAGGTCCCTGGCCAACGTCCTCAAGTATGGCTCGCTCCCACTGTCCTTTGAATCCTCCGAGGCCGAAACGGTCTCGGCGACGCTGGGATTGACCTCACTGCGCGCCGGCCTGATCGCGGGCGCCATCGGGCTGGCGATGGTGCTGCTGTACTCGCTGGCGTACTACCGGGTGCTGGGCGTGCTCACCCTGCTGTCGCTGGTCGCCTCCGGCGCCATGGTGTTCGGAATCCTGATCCTGCTGGGCAGGTACATCAACTACACCCTCGACCTGGCCGGTATCGCCGGCCTGATCATCGGCATCGGCACCACCGCCGACTCCTTCGTGGTGTTCTTCGAGCGCATCAAGGATGAGATCCGCGAGGGCCGATCATTCCGCTCGGCGGTTCCGCGCGGATGGGTGCGGGCGCGCAAGACCATCCTCTCGGGTTCGGCCGTCAGCTTCCTCGCCGCCGCGGTGCTGTATTTCCTGGCGGTGGGGCAGGTCAAGGGCTTCGCCTTCACGCTGGGGCTGACCACCATCCTCGACGTGGTGGTGGTATTCCTGGTGACCTGGCCGCTGGTGTACCTGGCCTCCAAGTCGCCAACCTTGGCCAAGCCGGCGTTGAACGGTCTCGGGGCGGTTCAGGAGATCGCGCGCGAGCGCCGCGCAGTTGCTGCCGCGACGGGACGGGGATGACCCATGACTGACAACATCAATGCCGACATTGCTGTCGAGGAGATCCTCGAGGAACGGGTCGCGACGGCGAATGCCGCCGCGCTGCCCAAGCACAGTTTTCTGAACCGGCTCTACACCGGCACCGGCGGCTTCGATGTGATGGGAAAGCGCAAGCTTCTGTTCGCCATCACCGCCCTGCTGGTCGCCATCGGCATCGCCAGCATCGTGCTGAAGGGATTCACTTTCGGTATCGACTTCCAGGGTGGGACCAAAGTCGGTTTCCCGCGTGGTGACGCGTCCGTGGTTCAGGTTCAGGAGGTATTCGAGCAAGCCATCGGCAATGCGCCCGAGTCGGTGGTGATCGTTGGCAACGGAGCGAGTTCCACCGTGCAGATCCGCTCGGAGACGCTCGACAACGAAGAGACTGCCAAGCTTCGCGACGCCCTCTTCGAGAAATTCCAGCCCAAGGGTGAAGATGGTAAGCCCAGCAAGCAGGCCATCAGCGACTCCGCTGTGTCGGAGACCTGGGGCGGGCAGATCACCAAGAAGGCGCTCATCGCCTTGGCGGTGTTCCTGGTGCTGGTCGGTATCTACATCACCATTCGCTACGAGAAATTCATGGCTCTGGCGGCACTGGGCTCGTTGGCGCTGGATCTCATCACGACCGCCGGCATCTACTCACTCGTCGGGTTCGAGGTCACACCGGCGACCGTGATCGGCCTGTTGACGATTCTGGGTTACTCGCTCTACGACACCGTCATCGTGTTCGACAAGGTCGAGGAGAACACCAAGGGTTTCGAACACACCACCCGGCGCACCTTCGCCGAGCAGGCCAACCTGGCGGTCAACCAGACGTTCATGCGGTCGATCAACACCAGTCTGATCTCGCTCATGCCGGTGGCGTCCCTGATGGTCGTCGCAGTATGGATCCTGGGCGTCGGCACACTCAAAGACTTGGCGCTGGTGATGATGATCGGCATCATCGTGGGTACCTACTCGTCGATATTCTTCGCCACACCGCTGATGGTGTCGTTGCGGGAACGCACCGAACTGGTCCGTAATCACACCCGCCGGGTGCTTAGCCGGCGTAAGCCCGCATCCAGCGAGCCGGCTGCTGCCGCCGAGTTGGACACCATCCCGGCGGAGGAGTCGGTGACCGTGGGGTCCACCCCGGCGCCGGGGGCCCGTCCGGTCCGGCCGAATCGTCCGTCCGGCAAGCGTGGCACGCGCAAGTAGCCGCGCGGTGGTTCGCGAGCGTCGCCGGTCGGCCACGATCGCGATCGCGGCCACGCTCGCACTGCTGGCCCCGGTTTCGCTGGCAGCGTGTGGCAGCGCTGCCGCCGACCAGATCAACTTTGCCGTAGACGGAACTTTGGGCAGCTACAACACCAACACCGTAAACGGCGCTGCCTCCGCTGGTCCGCAGGCATTTGCCCGGGTGCTGACCGGATTCAGTTTTCACGGTCCTGACGGGCAGGCGCTGGCCGATCGCGACTTCGGTTCGGTGTCGGTGGTAGGTCGTGAACCGCTGGTGCTCGATTACCAGATCGCCGATGGCGCGGTCTATTCCGACGGCAAACCGGTCACCTGTGACGACCTGGTGCTGACCTGGGCTGCGCAGTCGGGCAGGTTTCCCGGTTTCGACGCCGCCAGCCAGGCCGGGTATCTCGACATCTCCGGTATCGAGTGCCAGCCGGGTTCGAAGAAGGCCAGGGTCAATTTCTTCCCGGGTCGCGCCGTCGCCGACTACGAGGGTCTGTTCACCGCAACCTCGGTGATGCCGTCGCACGTCATCGGAGATGAACTGGGAATCGACGTTACGGCAACACTTTTCGGCGGTGATCCTGCCGCCGTCGCGCGTATCGCCGATGCGTGGAACACCGGTTGGGACCTTAAGCCCGACATGAAGGCTTCAGACCTCAAGCGTTTCCCATCCGCGGGTCCCTACAAGATCGACTCGGTGCTGTCCGAAGGCGCTGTTGTGCTGATCGTCAACGACAAGTGGTGGGGCACCAAGCCGGTGACCAAACGGATCACGGTGTGGCCACATGGTGTCGATGTGCAAGACCGCGTCAACAACGGCACCTTCCACGTCGTCGACGTGGCAACCGGTTCGTCGGGCACTCTCACCGCCCCGGATGATTACAGCCGCGAAGAGATCGCCTCCGGCGGTATCGAGCAGCTGATCTTCGCCTCGCAGGGGGCGCTTTCGGCTCCGCCTGCCCGGCGTGCGGTGGCGTTGTGCACGCCCCGCGACGTGATCGCCACCAACGCCGGTATGCCGATTGTCAACACCCGACTCAACCCGGTGGGCGACAACGCCTACAGCGCAATCGAATCCGCCGCCGAAGCCGGTCAGTTCAGTGTGGCCAACCCGGACGCGGCACGTGCGGCGATCAACGGTGTGCCGATGACCGTCCGCATCGGCTACCAGGCGCCTAACCCGCGGCTGGCCGCGACCATCGCGGCAATCACCAAGTCGTGCGAGGCGGCCGGCATCACCGTCGAGGACGTGACCTCCGGTACCACTGGCCCCCAGGCTTTGCGCGACGGACAGATCGACGCCCTGCTGGCCAGTACTGGTGGCGCGACGGGAAGCGGGTCCACCGGATCCTCGGCCATGGATGCGTACACGCTGCACACCGGTAACGGCAACAACCTGCCGGCCTACTCCAACCCACCGATTGACGGCATCATCTCCGCCCTCGCTGTCACCACCGACCCCAAAGAACAGGTGCGGTTGCTCACCGACGGCTCGCCCATCTTGTGGGCCGATGTTCCCACCCTGCCGCTGTACCGCCAGGAGCGCACGGTGCTGGCTTCGAAGAAGATGTTCGGTGTCCAGCCCAACCCCACCAGGTGGGGCGCGGGCTGGAACATGGACCGGTGGATTCTCGAGCCGTGAGCGGTGGCGATGTCGGTGCGGTCATCGCGGCGCTGACCCGTGAGGTTCCGGACTTCCCGGAACCCGGTGTGCTGTTCCGTGATCTGACCCCGGTGCTGGCCGACAAGCACGGCTTCGCGGCGGTGACCGACGCGCTGGCACGTGCTGTCGAGGGCGCCGATCTGATCGCCGGTATCGACGCGCGGGGCTTCCTGCTCGGCGGCGCGGTGGCCCATCGGCTCGGAGTCGGTGTGCTGGCCATCCGCAAGGGTGGCAAGTTACCGCCACCGGTGCACAGCCGCAGCTACGCGCTGGAGTACGGCACCGCCACCTTGGAAATCCCGTTCGATGCGATCGATCTGAGGGGTTGCCGAATCGCCGTCATCGACGACGTGCTGGCCACCGGGGGGACGGTTGCGGCCGCGCGCGACCTGTTGACCACCGCGGGCGCCGAGGTGACGCTGGCTGCCGTCGTGATCGAGCTGACCGCGCTCGGTGGGCGCGACCTGCTGACGCCGCTGCCGGTGCACAGCCTCCAGCGGGTCTAGAGGCGATATCCTCGGGGGGAATCGGAGGTGAGCATGGCGGAGCAACCGGGCGGCCCTGGACAGCCGCTGCAGGTCGCCGAGACCCCCGAGTCCCGGCCGGACACCCCCAAGACCACCAGTAGTGCCTCGCGACGGGTGCGGGCGCGGTTGGCCCGCCGGATGACGTCTGCGCGCAGCACGCTCAATCCGGTGCTGGAACCGCTGGTCGCCGTACACCGCGAGTTCTACCCCAAAGCGGATCTGACGATCCTGCAGCGTGCCTACGAAGTGGCCGAGGCCAAGCACGCCACCCAAATGCGGCGCTCCGGGGACCCCTACATCACCCATCCCCTGGCGGTCGCCAACATCCTCGCCGAGTTGGGCATGGACACCACCACACTGGTCGCCGCGCTGCTGCACGACACCGTCGAGGACACCGGCTACACGCTGGACGCGCTGACCGTCGAGTTCGGCGAAGAGGTTGGCCACCTCGTCGACGGTGTCACCAAACTCGACAGGGTCGTGCTGGGCAGTGCTGCTGAAGGCGAAACCATCCGCAAGATGATCATCGCGATGGCGCGCGACCCGCGCGTGCTGGTGATCAAGGTGGCCGACCGGTTGCACAATATGCGGACCATGCGTTTTCTGCCACCGGAGAAGCAGGCACGTAAGGCCCGCGAAACCCTGGAAGTCATTGCGCCCCTTGCTCATCGGCTCGGTATGGCGACGGTCAAGTGGGAGCTCGAGGATTTATCGTTCGCGATCCTGCATCCCAAACGCTACGACGAGATCGTGCGATTGGTCGCGGACCGGGCTCCCTCGCGGGACACCTACCTGGCCAAGGTGCGAGCTGAGATCGGCGCTGCGCTCGGCGCCATGAAGATCGGTGCGACGGTGGAGGGCCGGCCCAAGCACTACTGGTCGATCTATCAGAAGATGATTGTCAAGGGTCGCGACTTCGACGATATCCACGATCTGGTCGGCGTACGGATCCTGTGCGATGAGATCCGCGACTGCTACGCCGCCGTCGGCGTCGTTCATTCGCTGTGGCAGCCGATGCCGGGCCGGTTCAAGGACTACATCGCCCAGCCGAGGTTCGGGGTGTACCAGTCGCTGCACACCACCGTGGTCGGCCCGGAGGGCAAACCGCTGGAGGTGCAGATCCGCACGCGCGACATGCACCGCACCGCCGAGTACGGCATCGCCGCGCACTGGCGTTACAAAGAGGCAAAGGGCCGGGTGGTGCATCCGCACGCCGCCGCCGAGATCGACGATATGGCCTGGATGCGGCAGCTGCTGGACTGGCAACGTGAGGCCGCCGACCCCGGCGAGTTCCTCGAGTCGCTGCGCTACGACCTCGCGGTGCAGGAGATCTTCGTATTCACCCCCAAGGGTGACGTGATCACGCTGCCGGCCGGATCGACTCCGGTGGACTTCGCCTACGCGGTGCACACCGAGGTAGGCCATCGATGTATCGGCGCGCGGGTAAACGGTCGCCTCGTCGCGTTGGAGCGCACCCTCGAAAACGGCCAACTGGTCGAGGTTTTCACCTCCAAGGCGCCCAGCGCCGGTCCGTCCCGGGATTGGGCGGGCTTCGTGGTGTCGCCGCGCGCCAAGGCCAAGATCCGGCAGTGGTTCGCCAAGGAGCGCCGTGAGGAGGCGCTGGAGGCGGGTAAGGATGCGATCGCCCGCGAGGTCCGCCGCGGTGGTCTGCCGCTGCAGCGTCTGGTCAACGGCGAGGCGATGACGGCCCTGGCCAAGGAACTGCGCTACGGCGACGTCTCCTCGATGTACACCGCGGTGGGCGAGGGCCACGTCTCGCCGCGCCACGTCGTGCAGCGACTGCTGGCACAACTCGGCGGCGCCGAGGACGCGGAGGACGAACTGGCCGAGCGGGCCACCCTGACCACGATGCCGGTGCGTCAGCGCGACACCGAGGACTCCGGGGTAGCGGTGCCGGGTGCGACGGGCACGCTGACCAAGCTTGCCAAATGCTGCACGCCGGTGCCCGGTGACAACATCATGGGCTTTGTCACCCGCGGTGGCGGGGTGAGTGTGCACCGCACCGACTGCACCAATGCCACCGATCTGCAGCTGCAGTCCGAGCGCATCATCGAGGTGGTCTGGGCGCCGTCGCCGACGTCGGTGTTCCTGGTCGCCATTCAGGTTGAGGCGCTCGACAGGCACCGGTTGCTTTCCGATGTCACCCGGGTGCTCGCCGATGAACGGGTGAACATCCTCTCCGCTCAGGTGACGACCTCCGACGACCGAGTTGCCATCAGCCGCTTCACATTTGAGATGGGCGACCCCAAACATCTGGGCCATGTGCTCAACGCTGTCCGCAACATCGAGGGCGTCTACGACGTCTACCGGGTGACGTCCGCCGCCTGACGATGCCGGTCTCGCCAGTGGCTTGGTGGTTGACATGGCGGACCTCGCAGGGTCGACCGATTCTGGCAGCGATCAGGTGACGCCGCGATGACAGGCCCGCTGCCGGCTTTGCTCAGAGCCGAATCGTGGTGATCGTGACAGGTTGCTGCGGCCTGCCGTCGTCGGCGCCGCCGTCAACCCCCGCGGAGACCAATTTATCGACGGTGAGCATGCCTTTATCGTCCACCCGGCCGAACACCGTGTAGGTCGGCGGCAGCTTCGAATCACGGTAGACGATGAAGAACTGGCTGCCGTTGCTGTCGGGTCCGGAATTGGCCATCGCCACGGTGCCGCGAGGATAGGTGACCGGTCGGCTCAGCGCGGGGTCGAACGGCCGGTACTGGTTGGTCGGGTACTCGTTGGCGAAGCGGTATCCGGGACCGCCGCTGCCGGATCCGGTCGGGTCGCCGCATTGCAGCGCCGCCAGCGTCGGCGAATTGCTCAGTCGATGGCATTCGGTCTCATCGAAGAAGCCCTGCTCGGCAAGGGTGACGAAACTGTTGACGGTGCACGGCGCCGTCGCGCTGTCCAGTTCCAGACGCACCGGGCCGTCGTTGGTCTCCATGGTGGCGGTGACCGGCGGCTGCTCGGGAGAAGGCCCGTCCTGCGGCGGGAGGACCGGCCGGACCGCCGGTGTGGCGGTCGCGGGGTAGGCGCAGGCCGCCCCGAGTGCGGCCGGGGGATTGAACGGCGGCAGGCTTGCGTCACCCGGTGGTGCGGCGGCGCGGGGGCGCATCACCCCGACCCCGTCGGGATAGGTGTTCTCCCGGACTACCCGGGCCGCCCAGGAGAACAACAGCACGCCGGCTATCAGGGCCAGGATGGTGCCGATGGTGACCAGGTAGCCGATCACCAGTCCGGCTACCGCAAGACCGCGGCCCTCCTCGCCGGACCGCTTGATCTGCGACAGCGACAGGTGGCCGAACACGATCCCCAGCGGCGCGAAGAGGAAAGCGCAGATCAGTGACGCGATCGCCAGGGCGTTGGTCGGCCGCGGCCGCGGCGGCGGGTAGGGCGGGTAGGGATTACCCAGGTAGGGGTAGGGCATCGGCGGCGGCGCCGGGGGGTAGGCCGGGTATTCCGCATAGCCCGAATCGGCCGCCGGCACCCCGTAGCGGGGCGCGGACGGGTCCTGATCCTGATATGGCGGGACGGACATGGGCTGTCTAGTCCAGAAGGACGGACTTGACCTTCACCTCGGTGGTCGGCTTGCCGTCCTCGCCGCCTCCTGCGACTCCGGCCGCGGCGATCTTGTCCAGCGTGGCCAGTCCGGTGCTGTCGATGGTTCCGAAGACCGTGTAGTTCGGCGGCAGCTTCGAATCCTTGTAGACCAGGAAGAACTGGCTGCCGTTGGTGTCGGAGCCGGCGTTGGCCATTGCCAGCGACCCGCGCGGGTACAGCACCGGCTTCTGCAGCGCCGGATCATTCTTCGGGTACTGGTTGGTCGGGTACTCGTTGGCGAACTGGTAGCCCGGTCCGCCCGACCCGGTGCCGCCGGGATCCCCGCACTGCAGCACACCCAGCGATGCCGAGGTGGTCAGACGGTGGCAGATCGTGTTGTCGAAGAAACCCTTCTGGGCCAGGCTGGCGAAGCTGTTGACCGTGCACGGTGCTTCGGCGTTATTGAGGATCAGCCCCAGATTGCCCTGGTCGGTGGACATGCTGACGCTGATGGTGGCCGGGTCGGTGGGCACCTTGCCGGCCTTGGGCGCCTCGACCTTCCTGCTCGCCGGCTGAGCGCCCGGGTACTGGCAGTTGGCACCCAAGTCCGCCGGGGCCTTGAATGCCGGCAACTGGCCGTCGCCGCCGCGGGTCAGCGTCGTGGGGGTCGATGCCGACGACGACGGCGCGGACGCGGCCGTCGTGGTGTCTTTGTCGCCCAGGACGAACCACGCGATGAGGCCTGCCGCGATCGCGATGGCCAGCAGCGACCCCGCCACCGTCAGGATGCGCTGCTGCTTCTCCTTCTTGGCCCGGGTCTCAAGCTGCCGTTCGAGTTTGCGCTTCGCCGTCTCGCGTCGTTGTGCATTGCTGGGCACAGCGGTGGTCCTCCAAAGGTCGGGTCGGGAACGCCCTTGAGTCTGCCAGCCGAACATGTGAGCGGGGGCTTCGCCCCTCCAGGACCCACCGGGACCCACCGGGACCCAGCAGGATCAACCGTGACCTTCGGGTGCGAGACTGGTCACCGTGCTACTAACGGGGTTTGCGGCCGGAATGCTGGCCTGCAACTGCTACGTGCTGGCCCCCCATCAGGGGGCTGACGCGATCATCGTCGACCCTGGTCAGCGGGCCTTCGCACCGCTGCGCCGAATCCTCGACGAAAATCGGCTCACCCCGGCCGCGGTGCTGCTCACCCATGGCCATATCGACCACATCTGGTCGGCGCAGAAGGTGGCCGACAGCTACGGCTGCCCGGTGTTCATCCACCCCGAGGACCGTCACCTGCTCACCGACCCGATCCGCGGTTTCGGCCCCCGGATCGGCCAGATCGCCTTCGGCGCGCTGTTCCGGGAGCCCAAACAGTTGATCGAACTCGATTCCGACGGCGCCGAATTGGACTTCGGCGCCTTCGGCGTCGCTGTCGACCACACCCCGGGGCATACCCGCGGGTCGGTCGCCTTCCGGGTACGTCCCGCCGACTCCAGTGGACTGGTGTTCACCGGCGACACATTGTTCAAGCAGTCCGTCGGGCGGACCGACCTGCCCGGTGGCAGTGGCCGGGACCTGCTGGACTCGATCATCACCAAGATGTTCGTGCTCGCCGATGACACCCGGGTTCTGCCCGGCCACGGCGAAGCCAGCACCATCGGCGTCGAGCGCCGCACCAATCCGTTCCTGCAGGGGATCACCTCACTGTGAGTGATTTTCAGGCCCCCAAGGGTGTCCCGGACTACCTTCCCCCGCAGTCCGCGGAGTTCGTCGCGGTCCGGGACGGTCTGCTGGCATCGGCTCGACTGGCCGGCTACGGCGATATCGAACTGCCGATCTTCGAGGACACCGCGCTGTTCGCACGCGGGGTCGGGGAGTCCACCGATGTGGTGTCCAAGGAGATGTACACCTTCGCCGACCGCGGCGAGCGGTCGGTGACGCTGCGCCCGGAGGGTACTGCCGGGGTGATGCGGGCGGTGATCGAGCACGGTCTGGATCGCGGCGCGCTGCCGGTCAAGCTCTGCTACTGCGGACCGTTCTTTCGCTACGAACGTCCCCAGGCCGGACGCTACCGCCAGCTTCAGCAGGTCGGAATCGAGGCAATCGGCGTCGATGACCCAGCGCTGGACGCCGAGGTGATCGCGGTGGCCGATGCCGGATTCCGGTCGTTGGGCCTGGATGGCTTCCGGCTGGAGATCACCTCGCTGGGGGATGAGACCTGCCGGCCGCAATACCGGAAGTTGTTGCAGGACTTCCTGTTTAGTCTCGATCTCGATGAGTCGACCCGGCAGCGCGCCGAACTTAATCCGCTGCGGGTGCTCGACGACAAGCGTCCGCATATCCGTGAGATGACCGCGAGCGCGCCGGTGATGCTTGATCACCTCTCCGACGCCGCCAGGGGTCATTTCGACACCGTCCTGGCGCATCTCGACGCCCTGGGTGTGCCGTATGTGATCAACCCAAGGATGGTGCGCGGGCTGGACTACTACACCAAGACCACCTTCGAGTTCGTCCACGACGGCCTTGGCGCGCAATCCGGAATCGGCGGCGGCGGCCGCTACGACGGCCTGATGGCCGAACTCGGTGGCCAGAACCTCTCCGGCATCGGCTTCGGACTCGGGGTGGACCGAACCATGCTGGCGCTGGCGGCGGAGGGCAAGACCGTGGGCGATGCCACCCGATGTGATGTGTTCGGGGTGCCGATGGGCGGCCGGGCCAAGATCGAGCTGGCGCAGATCGCCGCTTCCCTGCGGGCCTCCGGCGTCCGGGTTGATCTGGCCTACGGCGACCGGGGCGTCAAGGGCGCCATGCGCGCCGCTGACCGCTCCGGTGCCCGGCTGGCACTGGTGGCAGGCGACCGCGATATCGAGGCCGGAACCGTCGGTATCAAGGACCTTTCCAGCGGCGAGCAGGTCGATGTTCCGGTGGCCGCCGTGGTGTCTGACGTACTGGGAAAGCTGGCCTGAATTCCGGGGTAACACCGCCGGTACCGTGGTCGATATGACTGATATGCGAACAACCACAGTCAGGGTTGCGGCGGCATTCGTGCTGGCCGCTGCGGGTGTTGTGACCACGCACGCCGTTTCCAGCGCTGATCCGGACCAGCATCAGGTGACCTACACCCTGACCGCGGCCGGCCCCTCGGACTTCACCGTCACCTACCTGACGGCACAGCCGCCCAGCAAGGACGCCTATAACGCTGACGCCTACACGTATATGAAGCGCGAGACCGTCAACGTCTCGCCCGGTGCGCCGTGGACGTTCTCGACCACGTTCGCCGATCCCCAGTGGGCCTTCCTTCAGGTGAGCAGCACCACGCGCGGCGGACAGGCGGCCCCCGAGGCGCACTGCGAGGTCAGCATCGACGGCCAGGTGGCTGTCGTCGGCGACGCCCCGTACAGCCCGCAGTGCTTCCTGTCGCGGTGGTAGCGGCCTCGGTGATTTCTTAACCCGATTCTTAATCCGGCCCGGGAACCGGGTACCGGGCACCCGGCGTTGTTCCGGGTATGAACGAGCTGATCGAGAAGTATCTACGCACCCGTGGTGTGCGGTATTTCCGCGGCCACCGGGATGACGAGTACTTCTATCTCGTCGACACCCGAATTCTTACCGGCCATGCCCGCTTGCACGTCCACCTCGCGGTCTGCGGGGCAGAGCGGGACGCCGTGCAGATCAGCATCACCGGCGACCGGTACTACCCGGCCGGGCACAGCGAGGTGTTCCAGCAAGCAGTGTCCCGATGGAATGACGAATGCCACGACGTGGGTGCGGTGATCCAGCCTTCCTGCGACCCCGCCCTTGTCGGTGTGGTTGCAGGAAGCCGTTATCGCGGAACCGATGTCGGCCAGTTGAGCACGTTCGTCGAGGGTGCGGAGGCAGGCGCCGTGCAGTTGTTGGGATTGATCGGTGACTTGGTCGCACCACTTCCCCCGACGCTGCGTAACGCCGGCTGAGGTGGCTTACCGCTAGTTCAGTTCGCGTGCGCTGAACGTGTCGCACTTGTTGGGGTCACCGGTTTGATAACCGACGGTGAACCACTTTTGCCGCTGCTCGGATGAGCCGTGCGTCCAGCGCTCGGGATTGACCCGCCCGGTGGTTTCCTTCTGGATGCGATCGTCACCGACCGAGGACGCGGCCGACAGCGCGTCGGCGATGTCCTTGTCGGTCAGTGGCTGCAGATAGGTGACATCTGTGCCCTGCTGCTTGGTCGTGGAGGCGTAGTGCGCCCACACCCCGGCGTAGCAGTCGGCCTGTAGTTCGGAACGCACGCCGTTGCCCTGCGCGCCCTGGACGCCCTTCTGTGCCTTGCCGAGGTCGCCGAGAAGGTTCTGAACGTGGTGGCCGTACTCGTGTGCGACGACGTACTCCTGGGCCAGTGGGCCGCCACTGGAACCGAACTGCGTCTCGAGGACCTTGAAGAAGTCGGTGTCGAAATAGGCGGTCTGGTCCGCCGGGCAGTAGAACGGCCCCACATCGCTGGTTGCCGGGCCGCAACCAGTCTGGACCTGGCCCTTGAACAGCTTCAGCGCGGGCCGACGGTAACCGCGCAGCAGTTGCTGCCAGACGCCGTCAACGGAGTTGCCGGTAGCGATCACCCGGCACTCCACGTGCGCATTGGCGTCGGCTCCGGTCCGGCACTTGGACACGTCATATGTCGGCCCGGACTGGGACGGGGCCCCGATCTGCTGTTGGCTGAGCACTGGGCCGGGATCGACACCGAGGAACAGCGCGAGCAGCACGATGGCCAGGCCGCCGAAACCGCCACCGATCGCGATACCGCGACCGCCACCGCCACCGGTGGAGGTCGTGCTGGTGTCGATCCGCATACCTTCGTTGAAGGTCATCGGTGCTCCTCGATATTTTTGCTGCCGCCCCTGGTGAGCCGCCGGGACAAGCTTGCCACAATCGCAGGTCCAGGTGTCGGTCGTCGCGGTGACCCGCGGACTCCATAGACTCCAACCGGCGGAACACCCGCCAGAAACAGTCGGTTCCCCTAGGAGTGACATTGCTGCGCAGTCATGGCGCTGGTTCGTTGCGGGCAGGCGACGCCGGGCAGACGGTCACGCTGGCCGGCTGGGTCGCACGGCGGCGTGACCACGGCGGGGTGATCTTCATCGATCTGCGCGATGCCTCCGGGGTGGCCCAGGTCGTCTTCCGGGACGCTGAGGTGCTGGCCCAGGCGCACCGGTTGCGTGCTGAGTTCTGCGTCGCGGTGCAGGGTGTGGTCGAGACCCGGCCGGAAGGCAACGCCAACGCCGATATCGCCACCGGTGAAATCGAAGTCAACGCGACGGCGCTGACCGTGCTGGGGGAGAGCGCCGCACTGCCCTTCCAACTCGACGAGCAACCGGGCGAGGAAGCCCGACTCAAATACCGCTATCTGGATCTGCGCCGGGAGGGCGGACCGGGGGATGCGATCCGCTTGCGCTCGAAGGTCAATGCCGCGGCGCGAGGCGTACTGGCCGCCCACGACTTCGTGGAGATCGAGACCCCGACCCTGACCCGTTCCACACCGGAGGGGGCCCGCGACTTCCTGGTGCCGGCCCGGCTCCAGCCCGGGTCGTTCTACGCGCTGCCGCAGAGTCCGCAGCTGTTCAAGCAGTTGCTCATGGTCGCCGGTATGGAGCGCTACTACCAGATCGCCCGCTGCTACCGCGATGAGGATTTCCGGGCCGACCGCCAGCCCGAGTTCACCCAACTCGATCTGGAGATGAGTTTCGTCGGCGCAGACGAGGTGATGGCAGTCGCCGAGGAGATCCTCGCCTCGCTGTGGGCGCTGATCGGCTATCAGTTGCCGCATCCCATCCCGCGGATGACCTATGCCGATGCCATGAGCCGATTCGGTTCGGACAAGCCCGATCTGCGGTTCGATCTGGAACTCGTCGAATGCACCGACTACTTCACCGACACCCCGTTCCGGGTGTTCCAGGCGCCGTATGTCGGCGCGGTGGTGATGCCCGGTGGGGCCTCCCAGCCGCGACGGGCTCTCGACGGCTGGCAGGAGTGGGCCAAGCAACGCGGACACAAGGGTCTGGCCTATGTGCTCATCGGGGACGACGGAACTCTTGGCGGACCGGTGGCCAAGAACCTCTCCGACGCGGAGCGCGACGGGTTGGCGGCGCGGGTGGGGGCCAAACCCGGTGACTGCGTGTTCTTCTCGGCCGGCCCGGTGAAGAGTTGCCGGGCACTGCTCGGTGCTGCGCGCGGTGAGATCGCTCGACGTCTGGAGATGATCGATCCGAACACGTGGGCGTTCGTGTGGATCGTCGATCCGCCGCTGTTCGAGCCCGCCGGTGATGCGACCGCAGCCGGCGACGTCGCGGTGGGATCGGGCGCCTGGACCGCGGTGCACCATGCGTTCACCGCACCGAAGCAGGGTCACGCCGAGCGCATCGACACCGATCCAGGATCAGTGCTCGCCGACGCCTACGACATAGTCTGCAACGGCCATGAGATCGGCGGTGGCTCGGTCCGTATCCATCGCCGCGATGTGCAGGAGCGGGTTTTCTCGGTAATGGGCATTGACAATGACGAAGCCGCAGAGAAATTCGGATTCCTGTTGGAAGCCTTCACCTTCGGCGCACCGCCGCATGGCGGTCTCGCGTTCGGATGGGACCGGATCACCGCACTGCTGTTCGGGGCGGACTCGATCCGGGATGTGATCGCCTTTCCGAAGTCCGGCGGCGGTATCGACCCGCTGACCGATGCGCCGGCGCCGATCACCGCACAGCAGCGCAAGGAGAGCGGTATGGACCACAAGCCCGAGACTGCGAAGACCACGCACTGACATCGCCCGCCGACATGATGGATAACACGCTCGACTTCATCGATCAGGCGTCATTTCTGGGCCTGCGGGCCTTGGGCCACGGGCCGGTGATCCAGTACACCTGGATCTATGAACACAGCGTCGATCTCGAGGGGTTGCGGCGGTTTCATCGCAACCTCGGCCGGGGGCTGCTGGGCCGGCGAATCGAGCGATCGCCGCTGCCGTTCGGCAGGCACCGCTGGATCGCCTGGCCGGGCCCGGCTGATATCGACGTGGCTGCATCGCCGCGACCGCGCGCTGAGGTCCATGTGTGGGTCGACGAACAGGCCGCACTGCGGATCGACCCTGAATACGGGCCGTCCTGGCGACTGGCGATGCAGCCGATCGCCGAAGGCGGTGCTGCGGTGACGCTGGTGCTGTCCCACACCGTGGCCGATGGAATCGGTGGGATCGTCGCCGTGGCGGAAGCTGTGAACGGGGTGGACCGCAATCTCGGCTACCCCGCTGTCCCGCGCCCGAGAATGTCTGCGCTGCTGGCTGATTCGCTCCGGTTCATCCGAGAGGTCCCCGCGATGTTCCGGGCGGCCGTCGCCATGGCCCGATTGCTCCGGAAGCGGGGAGACTCCGTCTCGGGCCCCACGCGCGAGTTGAGTGGCGGGATTTCGGAACCGGTTGGACCTGTCTCGGTTCCCGCGCTGACCGTCTACGGAGACGCTGGGGACTGGGACGCCCGGGCAGCTGCACTCGGCGGCACCCCGACATCATTGTTCATCGGCGTCACTTCCCGACTCGGCGTCAGGCTCGGCTGGGTCAATAGCGATGGCATGGTGGAGGTCACCGTCCCGGTCAACGAACGGACCGAGGGTGACACCCGTGGAAACGCGTTGATTCAGGTGTCGGTGATCGTCGACCCGGGCCGGGTCTGCGAGGACCTGGGCTCGGTGCGGTCGGATGTCAAAGCAGCGCTGTCCACACTCGCAGATGCCCGCCGCGAACTGCTCACGCCGCTTCCGCTGGTCCCGGTGGTGCCGAAGGCTGCCGCCCGGCGGTTGGAGGGCATGGTCATCAAGGCCGGCGTCATCGGCAGTTCCAACCTCGGAGAGGTTGCTCCCGACGCGAACCGCCCGGACGGGACCGACGCCGACTTTTTCTCCGTACGAATGGCCGAGCACCTCTCAAAGGCGGACACCCGCCGGACCAGGGGCATGTTCTTTCCGGTGGTCACCGGTCGAGTTCACGGCAGGATCTTCATCAGCATCGGCTACACCAACGCCGACGACACCACCACCAGGGATGATCTGGTGCACCAGGTCCGCGAGGCCCTGGCTGACTTCAGGTTATCCGGGATCATCGAATAGCCCGCTCCTATGATGGCGGCGTGGACAACACGATCGACTACATAGACCAGGCATCGTTCCTGGGTCTGCGGGCGCGCGGTCGCGATCCACTGATCCGATGGTGCTGGATCTACGACCATGAGGTCGACCTCGCGGCTCTGCGCCGGTTCCATCACAACCTCGGGCAGGGACTTCTCGGCCGGCGTATCGAACGCTCCCGGCTCCCGTTCGGCAGGCATAGATGGGTCGTCTGGCCGGGCCTGCCGGATATCGAGATCGCGCCGACGGCTCGGCCGCGTAGCGAGTTTCGAGCGTGGGTCGCCGAGCAGGCGGTCGTGCCGATCGATCCGGAGCGCGGCCCATCGTGGAGATTGGCCGTGCTGCCGTTCGCCGACGGCGGTGCGGCCGTCGTGCTGATCGTCTCGCACACTATCGCCGACGGTGGTGGCGCCGTTGTCGCTGTCACCGAGGCCGCCAAGGGAATAACTCGCGAGCTGGGCTATCCGAAACCCTCGTCGCGCACCAGATTCCAAGCGGTGCGGGAGGACGCCCGGGTGTTGATTCGCGGGTTGCCCGACGTCGGAAAGTCGGTCCTGGCAGCCCTTCGGCTGGCCCGCAAGGACGGCACGGCAGCGGTTCGGCAGAAGCCTCCGGCGATTCCCGCCCAGGCTGGTCTGGACCGGCAGGCGATGGTCCCGTCAGTCGTGATCGAGGTCGACGCCGAGCAGTGGGACAAGCGAGCCGGCGAACTCGGCGGGTCCGGTCCGACACTGCTGCTGGGCTTCGGAGCCAGATGTGGAAAGCATCTGGACTGGCTGGCAGAGGATGGGATGGTCAATATCTCCGTTCCCATCAGCGAGCGCACGCCGGGGGACGATCGGGCGAATGCCCTGACGAGTGTGACCTTCACCGTTGATCCCGACGTGGTCACCACGGATCTGTCCGATGCGCGCCTGAAATTCAAGGAAGCGCTGCGCGGCCTCGGGGAATCCGGCAATGAACTGCTGGGCCCACTACCGCTGGTGCCGTATGTGCCGCAACAGGCAGTGCGCCGACTCGAAGGCATGGTGCTCAAGAGCAAAGAGGTCGGCTGCTCCTACCTCGGCGAGCTTGACCCGGCAACCAACCGGCCAGACGGCACCGACGCGGTGTCGACATTCTTTCTGCCCTTCGAACAGGGCATCACGGTGCGCGATATCCGCCGCGCCGACGGCATCTTCCATCCGGTGATCTCGGGGCGGGTGAACGGTCGGGTGTGGATCGCCATCGGCTTCAGCAACGCTGCCTACACCACCACCCGAGACGAGTTGGCTGCGGTGGCCCGCAATGCCCTCGACGACATGGGGCTTTCCGGATCTGTCGAGTGAGCAGCCAACGCTGACAAAGCCATGACACGTGTCACACCGGCTTCGCGCCGCGATACTGTTAGTTCTACTATGTACCGGTGTCGATTGTGTTCGCGGGGCAGAGGAGGACGCCATGACCGTTGAACTGCCCGCAGACGAGCAACTGGGCACAGCGACCCCGCCGCACGAGGGAATCGAGACCAGCCACACTCCGAAAGCCCGCCGGGTCGCCCGGCGCGCCCGTAGAGAGGCGAAACGAACCGCGGGTCCCCGCCGTAAGACGGTTGGATACTGGCTGGCCCGCGGCTTCAGGAAGTCGTGGATGGCGCTGCTGATCCTGGCTGTCGTGGCGGTGGGCGCGTTCGCAGTCGATCGCCTGCACGGCATGTTCGGCAAGACCGAACTGACCCGGGAGGGCAGCGGTCTGGTCAACGATCCCAAGCCGTTCAACCCCAAATCAGTCACCTACGAGGTCTTCGGTCAACCCGGGGCGACGGCAACCATCAACTACCTGGACCTCGACGCCGAACCGCAGATCGTCCGCGATGTGGCGCTGCCCTGGTCGTTGACGCTGACCACCACGGCTCCGGCCGCGGCGGCCAACCTCGTCGCCCAGGGTGACGCGGACTCCATCGGCTGTCGGGTCACCGTCGATGGCGTGGTCAAAGCCGAGCGCCGGTCCAGCGGGGTCAGTGCCCAGACGTTCTGCATCGTCAAGTCCGGATGATCACGCTGTCGAAGCAGCGGCAGGCTGCAGGTAAGCCCCCGCGGCCACATATCGCCCACTGGATCCGCTTGCTTTCGCTGCCGATCATCATCGGCTGGCTGGCGCTGACCTTCCTGACAAACACCATCGTTCCCCAGGTCGAAGTCGTCGGTCAGGCGCAGTCGGTTCCGATGGCGGCGGAGGATGCGCCGTCGACAATTGCGATGAACAAGATCGGCAAGGTCTTTCAGGAGTACAACTCCAACACCTCGGTGATGGTCCTGCTGGAGAGCGATCAGCCACTCGGCGATGCGGCCCACACCTACTACGACCAGGTCGTCGCCAAACTCAAGGCCGACACCACACACGTCGAGCACGTTCAGGACTTCTGGAGCGATCCACTGACCGCGGCTGGATCCCAGAGCGCCGACGGCAAAGCCGCCTACGTTCAGGTGTATCTGGCCGGCAATATGGGCGAGGGACTGGCCAACGAGTCTGTGGCGGCCGCCCAGAAGATCGTCTCCAGTGTTCCCGCGCCACCCGGTATCACCACGTTCGTCACCGGCCCGTCGGCGTTGATGGCCGACACCCATATCGCCGGCGACCGCAGCCTGCAGGTGACCACGATGCTGACTTTCGGTGTCATCACCTTAATGCTGCTGTTCGTCTATCGGTCGATCGTGACTGTTCTGCTGGCCCTGTTCATGGTCGGGATCGAAGCGGCGGTGGCCCGCGGCATCGTGGCTGTGCTGGGTCACAATCACCTGATCGGTTTGTCGACGTTCGCGGTGAGCCTGCTGACATTGATGGCGATCGCCGCCGCCACCGACTACGTCATCTTCCTGTTCGGCCGCTATCAGGAGGCCCGCGGTAAGGGCAAAGACCGCGAAGCCGCCTATTACGAGATGTTCCACGGCACCGCGCACGTGATTCTGGGTTCCGGGCTGACGATCGCCGGCGCGATGCTCTGTCTGCACTTCACCCGAAGTCCGATGTTCAAGTCATTGGGAATCCCGGTCGCGGTCGGCATGGTCGTGGTGGTGGCGGCCGCCCTGACGATGGGGCCCGCCGTGATCGTCGCGGCAGGCAAAGTTGGCGCGCTAGAACCCAAGCGCGCCATGCGGGTTCGTTTCTGGCGACGGATCGGCGCGGCCGTGGTGCGCTGGCCGGGACCGATACTCATCGCCACCATCGCACTGTCTCTGGTCGGCTTGCTCGCCCTGCCGGGCTATCACACCGACTACAACGACCGGCACTATCTCCCGCCTGACATCCCTGCCAACCAGGGCTACGCGGCTGCGGATCGGCACTTCCCGGGATCCAGGCTCAACCCCGAACTACTGATGATCGAGTCCGATCACGATCTGCGGAACTCGGCGGACTTCCTGGTCATCGAGCGGGTGGCCAAGCAGATCTTCCACCAGCCCGGTATCGGGCGGGTGCAGTCCATCACCCGCCCTTTGGGCACCCCCATCGAGCACAGCTCGATCCCGTTCATGATCGGTATGCAGGGCAACCTGCAGACGATGAACATGTCGTACCTTCAGGACCGCATGAAGGACATGCTCAAAATGGGCGATGACATGGACATCAACATCGACAGCATGACCAAGATGTACGAGCTGATGGGTGCGCTGAACGCGGTCACTCACGACATGGTCGGCAAGATGGATCTCACGTACGAGGACATCAGCGAATTGCGTGACCACATCGCCGATTTCGACGACTTCTTTCGGCCGATCCGCAACTACCTCTATTGGGAGCCGCACTGTTTCGACATCCCGATGTGCTGGGCCACCCGGTCGATCTTCGACACCATCGACGGAATAGACGCGACCACCGACGACTTCCAGACCCTGCTGCCAAGCCTGCATCAGCTGGATGTGCTCACGGCCGAGATGCGCACCCTGATGCCACCGATGATCGACACCATGCGCTCGATGCAGACCATGCAGTTGACCATGCAGAGCACCCAGTCCGGCATGTACGACCAGATGCAGGAGCTGCAGGAGAATCAAGGCGCGCTCGGCAAGGCGTTCGATGATGCCAAGAACGACGACTCGTTCTATCTGCCGCCCGAAGTGTTCGACAACGCGGACTTCAAGCGCGGGATGAAGATGTTCCTGTCGCCGGACGGAAAGGCGGTGCGGTTCATCATCTCCCACGAGGGCGATCCGATGTCCAAGGAAGGGCTCAGCCACGTCGACACCATCCGCAACGCGGCATTCGAGGCCATCAAGGGAACGCCGCTGGAGGGTTCCAAGATCTACCTGGCCGGCACCTCGACCAGCTTTAAAGACATGCAGGACAGTGCCAACTACGATCTGATGATCGCCGGTATCGCCGCGCTGTGCCTGATCTTCATCATCATGCTGATCCTGACCCGGGCGGTGGTCGCCGCCGCTGTCATCGTGGGTACGGTGGCCCTGTCGCTGGGCACATCATTCGGTCTGTCGGTGCTCATCTGGCAGAACATCCTCGGGCAACCGCTGCACTTCATGGTGCTGGCGATGTCGGTGATCATCCTGCTGGCAGTCGGCTCCGACTACAACCTGCTGCTGGTCTCCCGATTCAAAGAAGAGATACCGGCCGGGTTGAACACCGGAATCATCCGCTCCATGGGCGGTACCGGCTCGGTGGTCACATCCGCCGGTCTGGTGTTCGCGCTGACGATGGCGACCATGGTCTTCGGCGAGCTCAAGGTCCTGGCACAGGTCGGCTCGACCATCGCCATGGGTCTGTTATTCGACACCCTGGTGATCAGGTCCTTCATGACCCCGTCCATCGCCGCACTGCTCGGCCGCTGGTTCTGGTGGCCGCAGGTGGTGCGGCAGCGTCCGGTGCCCCAGTCCTGGCGCGCAGACAAGGCGAGTGACCAGGCCGACGACGAGCAGGCGCTCGTCGCCACCTAGTCCTTTCGCGCCAGTCCTTTCGTGCCAGTCCCTTCAGGAAATCGACAACACGACTATGGATCGGTGACTACTTCGCGCCGCGGCCCTTCATCAGCATGCCGACGACCGCGGTGATGACCGCACCGGCCACGCCGCCGCCACCGAGCGAACCGACGATCTGTGCGATATCGCCGGAGCCGCCGAGTGCGTTGCCGAGCAGCCCGCCGCCCAGTGCGCCGCCCAGAGCGCCGGCTGCGCTGTTACCGGCCGATCCCAGACTGTTCTTCGCGCCGGCGACGTTGCCGCCGATAAGGCCGCCGACGATGCCCAGCAGCCAATCCCAGTTACCCATTAGTACTTCTTTCTTCTCGGTGTTGTCGGCAGTCGGTTTCGACTGCCGCTGTTGAATTAGTCCGGGCGGGCATCACTCTTGTCGGCGACGCTTTCCTGGTTGTCGCCGAGCGCGTTGTTCTCGTAGGTCACCTGAATCCTGGTGTCGGCGGGAGCCGACGACTCGTACTTGATCACCGGGGCAAGATCGTGGTGGGGCGTCGCCTCGGAGTGGATCGCGGCCTTCGGCGGCTCGGACAACAGTGGCCGGATTGGCCTGGCGGGTTCCGGAACCGACTTGGCGGTGGGTGGCGGTGGCGGTGGTTTCACCGGTTTGGGTGCCGGCGGGGGTGTCTTTACCAGCGGGACCATCTTCGTCGGCGCCGGCGGGGCGGGCGGCGCCGGTGGCCGCGGCGCAGGTGCAGGGGCCGCGACGACCGGACGAACCGATGCCGGAGGCGTTGGGACCGCAACCGGACTTGTGACATCAGGGGTGCGCTGAGTGGCGACCTTCACCGAAGCGGCAGGCCTCGGCTTGCGACTGAGCAGTCGGAGGACCCCGCCGACAAGTGCCAGTGCGGCCAGCCCGACCGGAATCCACCACCACTTCCGGCCCGTGGTCGGGGAGGGTGTTGTGGGCGTCGATGGGCTGGGCTTGGTCACGGACGTCGTCCCTTCTGCCGTCGGCGTTGTGGCGCTGAACCCAGGGATGCTTGCGGCGAGCGCGGTCGGAATGGTGACCAGTCCGCCGGCCTCCGACCACTGGATCTCGGTCCCCTCCGGACCGACGAACTTCGCGGTCTGAATTCCGTCGATGATCGACGTGTCGGCGCTCGGATAGCCGAATGGTCCGGTGATACCGCCGGATTGGCGCCAGGCCTCCAGTACCCGGCCCTTGATCACCGAAGCACCCCACTGAGGGGTCCAGTAGATGGAGGCGCCGCCGGGCGTCATGAAGTCATTGAAGCGGCCGGTACCGTCACCGGTGTCGCTCTCGTCGTTCTTCGGGTAGCCGAGTTCACCGCCCGGTCCGCCCAATGCGTTGTACCGATCCAGGATCGCCCCATACATGACATGGGCGCCAGTCTTTTCCGAGAAGAAGATCGCTCCGCCTTCATAGTCACGTTCGGCGCCACCGGGTACATCCACCGCCTCGCCGGTCGGCGCGCCGAGCAGCGATGCCTCGCCGCCGAAGGTGCTGTAGCGATCGTTGATGGCGTTCACGGCATCGGCGGAGGGCGCGGCTTTGACCGCTGGCGCGGTCGTCAGCGTGGCGCTGGCCGCAACTAGGATCCCGCCGAGTAACAGCGCACCACGGCGGGATCGGGACGAAACGTTTGGTGTCACTGCAGGGCTCCTCAGTTGGCTTGTGGTGGATGACGCCGGGGCGGGAGGGGGTTCGACCGCCCCGGCGCCATGCTTCTCATATTCCGGCTAAACCGGTCCGGTTACTGGCGACGGCTACGCGGATCGTTGGGATCCACGACGTAGGCCTCACGGGCCTTGAACACCGTTGACTTGTCACCGACGATGTCGTCGTCTGGATGCTCACCGGTCACCCTCTCCACCCAGTCGACCTGACGTGCGTCGCGCCCGATGAACTTCGCCTCGACATCAGCGGACTTGCCCATCACGCGGCGCGCCACAGTGATCTCCTCGCCGTGCTCGATAACCCGTTCGACGGGCCGCTCGACGTACTTGTGCACGATCACCGGCTTCTCGACCACGATCTCGACGATCTTCTCCACCGGCTTCTCGACGATCTTCTCGACCTCGCGGTACACCGGCCGCTCGACGATCCGCTCGACGACGGTCTCGATGGGCCGCTCAACGATCCGCTCGTCGACGTACTCCACGTCCTTGTAGACGACCTTCTCCATCAGCACCGGATTGGTGATCAGCTTCTCGAGCACCTTCTCGACGGGCTTGTCGATGACCTTCTCGACGATGCGCGGGCGCTCGACGGTTTTTTCGACGATGCGGTCGACGGGCTTGTCGACGATCTTCTCGATCACGTTGACCTTCTCGACGACCTTTTCGACGACCCGGTCAACGGGCTTTTCGACGATCTTCTCGACGATGTTCTCCACGACGACCTCGACGATCTTCTCGACCACCTTGACCACCGGCTTCTCCACCGTGATCTCGACGATCTTCTCGACCGGCTTCTCCACCGTCCGGTAGACGATCTTCTCGACCGGTACCTCGACGATCTTCTCGACGAGGTTGACGACCGGCTTCTCCACCAGTCGCTGCACAGTGACCGGCTTCTCAACCACGTTGTCGTGGATATCGACGATCCGCTTCTCCACCAGGCGCTGGATCTGGGTCGGCTTGTCGACGATCTTGTCGACGACATTGACCACCAGCTTCTCCACCAGTCGCTGCACCTCGACCGGCTTGTCGGCGATCTTGTCGATGATGTTGACCACTGGACGCTCGACCAGGCGGGAGACCTCGACCGGGCGGTCGACGATGTTGTCCTCGATCGTCACGACGGGGCGCTCCACGGACCGGCCCACCTTCAGCGGTCTATCGACGACCTCATCGATCACGGTGACGACGGGGCGCTCAAGGGTGCGGGTGACCTTGACGGGCTTGTCGACGACCTCGTCGACCACGTTCACCACCGGACGCTCGACCAGGCGTGACACCTGAGCCGGCTTGTCGACCACCTTGTCGACGGTGTCGACCACGAGGCGTTCAATCACCCGTTCGAGGGTTACTGCTTTGTCGACGACGCGCTCGACCGGGCGCTCGACCAGTCGCTGCACGGTGTAGGGCTTGTCGACGAAGTTTTCGACGATGTTGAGGGGCTTGCTCTTATCTGACACGGGTTTCCCTTTCGCACGTTCGGACGGTTCGGCGTGACGGCCTATGGCGTGATGTCGTGAGGCGACCCAAACTAACCCAGCCAAATGTTTGCGGATACCCATTTGAGCAAAAATAAGGATGATCCACTCCAATGCTCGTTGAGCTGCAAACAATGCGCCTACAACAGGTTATTTGCTGATATCGCAAAAATTTCTGTGCGCCCGACGGTGATTATCGAAAACAAGCAGTACATAACTGAAACTGGACGGTGACGTCGCGGCGGTCGGGGTTAGCCCGAGGTCGCCATCGGACGTGGTATTCCTGAACCGTGCCCGACAGCCTGTTCGAACTTCCCGGGGAGGAAACCGGGTTCGGCGGCAGGATCGACCCGGTGTCGCCGGCCTCGGCCCCCCTTGCCGTCCGGATGCGACCCGGCGGCTTGCAGGAAGTTGTCGGACAGTCCCATCTGCTGGCTTCGGGATCGCCGCTGCGCAGACTGGTGGAGGGAACCGGTGCGGCATCGGTGATCCTCTACGGGCCGCCGGGCACCGGAAAAACCACACTCGCCTCACTCATCTCACATGCGACCGGACGGCGCTTCGAGGCGCTGTCCGCGCTGACTGCTGGCGTCAAGGAGGTGCGGGCCGTCGTCGAGCAGGCCCGCCGGGCACTGCTGGGCGGCGAGCAGACCGTCCTGTTCATCGACGAGGTGCATCGGTTCTCCAAGACTCAACAGGACGCACTGCTGGCCGCAGTCGAGAACCGGGTGGTGCTACTGGTGGCCGCCACCACGGAGAACCCATCGTTCTCAGTGGTCGCGCCGCTGTTGTCGCGTTCGCTGATCCTGCAGTTGCAGCCATTGACCGGCGAGGAGGTCGAGACCGTCGTGCGCCGCGCGGTGGCCGATCCGCGCGGACTGGCCGGCGCGGTCGAGATCTCCGACGACGCGGTGGAACTGCTTGTCCAACTATCGGCGGGGGATGCCCGGCGGGCCCTGACCGCACTGGAGGTCGCCGCGGAGACCGCGACTGCCGCAGGGGACACGATCACCGTCGAAGCCGTCGAGCAGTCGCTGGACCGGGCCGCGGTGCGCTACGACCGGGACGGCGATCAGCACTATGACGTCGTCAGCGCCTTCATCAAGTCCATCCGCGGTTCCGACGTCGATGCGGCACTGCACTATCTGGCGCGGATGCTGGTGGCCGGTGAGGACCCCCGGTTCGTCGCCCGCCGGCTGATGATCCTGGCCAGCGAGGACATCGGCATGGCAGACCCGACCGCGCTGCCGATCGCGGTGGCCGCGGCGCAGACCGTCCAGTTGATTGGGCTCCCGGAGGCTCAGCTGACGCTGGCGCACGCCACCGTCCACCTGGCCACCGCGCCGAAGTCCAATGCTGTCACCACCGCTCTGGACGCTGCCATGAGCGATATCCGCGCGGGAAAAGCCGGACTGGTACCCGCCCACCTGCGCGACGGTCATTACTCGGGAGCGGCCAAGCTCGGCAATGCGCAGGGTTACCGTTATCCGCACGATGATCCCGATGGCGTTGTGCCGCAACAGTATCCACCCGTGGAAGTGGTGGGCGTCGACTACTACCAGCCCACCGGCCGGGGCGCCGAGCGTGAGATCGGCGGCCGGTTGGCCAAGCTGCGGGCCATCATTCGCCGCATGCGCTGAAACGTCGTGTGACCCCGGGACGACGGCCACCGGCACGCCCACGGATCGCCCGGCCACGGCGCTGACCACGTCCCGCCGGCCACCGTGTCGCCGTCGACATCGGTGCCGGTGGTTGGCGGGACCCCACTGCCGGGCACCAGGCAGTGCGTGGCGCTGGTCGATCTGGACCGGGACAACCCGCGCCGATCGGTGGGGTTGAGCTTCCTGGCAGGTCAACGGCGACCGGTAGGGTGGTGCCCCGTGCAGACCCATGAGATCAGGAAGCGTTTCCTGGATCACTTCGTCAACGCCGGACACACCGAGGTGCCCAGCGCCTCGGTGATCCTCGACGATCCCAATCTGCTGTTCGTCAACGCAGGCATGGTGCAGTTCGTGCCGTTCTTCCTGGGTCAGCGCACCGCGCCGTACAAGACCGCCACCAGCATCCAGAAGTGCATCCGGACCCCCGATATCGATGAGGTGGGCATCACCACACGCCACAACACCTTCTTCCAGATGGCGGGCAACTTCTCGTTCGGCGACTACTTCAAGCGCGGGGCCATCGAGCTGGCCTGGACGCTGCTGACCAAGCCCGTCAGCGAGGGCGGTTACGGATTCGATCCGGAACGGCTGTGGGCCACCGTCTTCTACGACGACGACGAGGCCGAGCAGCTGTGGCAGGAGGTCGCCGGCCTCCCGCCGGAGCGCATCCAGCGCCGCGGGATGGCCGACAACTACTGGTCGATGGGCATCCCGGGACCGTGCGGGCCCTGCTCGGAGATTTACTACGACCGCGGACCGGAATACGGGGTCGAGGGCGGGCCGGAGGCCGACGAGAACCGCTATATCGAGATCTGGAATCTCGTCTTCATGCAGAACGAGCGTGGCGAGGGAACCAGCAAGGACGATTTCGAGATTCTCGGACCGCTGCCGCGCCAGAACATCGATACCGGCATGGGTGTGGAGCGCATCGCCTGCCTGTTGCAGGGCGTTGACAACGTCTACGAGACCGACCTGCTGCGCCCGGTGATCGACAAGGTCGAGCAGTACGCTCCGCGCGGCTACGGCCAGGGCAACGGGACTGACGACATCCGCTATCGGGTTATCGCAGACCACACGCGCACCGCGGCCGTCATCATCGCCGACGGCGTCACCCCCTCCAACGAGGGTCGCGGTTATGTGCTTCGGCGCCTGCTGCGCCGCATCATCCGGTCGGCCAAGCTGCTGGGCATCGAGGCGCCCATCATCGGCGAGCTGATGGCAACCGTTCGCGATGCGATGGGTCCGTCCTACCCGGAACTGGTCACCGACTTCGACCGGATCAGCAGGATCGCGGTGGCCGAGGAAACCGCCTTCAACCGGACCCTGGCGTCGGGCTCCAAGCTGTTCGAGGACGCTGCCACCGCCACCCGATCGTCGGGCAAGACCCAACTCGCCGGATCTGATGCGTTCGCACTGCACGACACCTACGGGTTCCCCATCGAGCTGACCCTTGAGATGGCCGCCGAGGCCGGCTTGAGCGTCGATGAGCTCGGGTTCCGCGAGCTGATGGCCGAGCAGCGCCGTCGTGCCAAGGCCGACGCCGCCGCACGCAAGCATGCCCACGCGGATCTGTCGGCCTTTCGCGAGCTGGTCGACGCCGGTCCCACAGAGTTCACCGGTTTCGACGAGTTGAGCTCCGAGGCGCGGATCCTGGGCATCTTCGTCGACGGTAAGCGGGTGCCGGTGGTGGCCCATCACGCACCTGGTGACATCGATCTGCGGGTCGAGATCGTGCTGGACCGCACGCCGCTCTACGCCGAGTCCGGCGGGCAGATCGCCGATGCCGGTCAGATCACCGGCACCGGTGGCAGTGGGTCCGCCAAGGCCGCCGTCACTGATGTGCAGAAGATCGCCAAGAGCCTGTGGGTTCACCGGGTCAACATCGAGTCCGGCGAGTTCGTCGAGGGCGACACCGTCGTCGCGGCGGTGGATCCGCAGTGGCGTCGCGGTGCCACCCAGGGCCATTCCGGCACCCACATGGTGCACGCGGCGCTGCGACAGGTGTTGGGCCCCAACGCTGTTCAGGCCGGATCGCTGAATCGTCCCGGCTATCTGCGCTTCGACTTCAACTCCCAAAGCGCACTGACCGAAGAACAGCGACATCAGGTCGAGGAGGTCTCCAATGAGGCCGTGCAGGCCGATTATCCGGTCAACACCTTCCTGACCGGCTTGGAGAAGGCCAAGGCGATGGGCGCGATGGCGATGTTCGGCGAGCAGTACCCCGACGAGGTTCGGGTGGTGGAGATAGGCGGCCCGTTCTCGCTCGAACTGTGCGGTGGAACCCATGTGAACAATTCCGCGCAGATCGGGCCGATCACCATCCTGGGCGAGTCCTCGGTCGGCTCCGGCGTGCGCCGGGTCGAGGCCTATGTGGGCCTGGACTCGTTCCGGCACCTGTCCAAGGAGCGTGCCCTGATGGCCGGCCTGGCCTCCTCGCTGAAAGTGCCCTCCGACGAGGTTCCAGCCCGGGTGGCCACCCTGGTGGAGAAGCTCAGAACTGCGGAGAAGGAACTGGAGCGGGTTCGGCTCAACGCCGCCCGGTCGGGTGCCGCCGATGCCGCTGGAACCGCCGAGCAGGTCGGCAAGGTTCGCCTGGTGGCTCAACGGATGACCTCCGGTATGTCCGCCGGGGACCTCCGCTCACTGGTCGGTGACATCAAATCCCGGTTGGGATCTGACCCCGGCGTCGTGGTGCTCATCTCCGACGCGGATTCCGAGAACGGGCCCACCGTGCCCTTCGTGGTCGCCGCCAACCAGGCCGCTCAGGACTGCGGGGTGCGTGCCAACGAACTTGTGCAGTCGGTCTCGGCCGCGGTCGGCGGTCGCGGCGGCGGTAAGCCTGATCTCGCCCAGGGTTCGGGCAAGGACCCCGCCGGGATCGAGTCCGCTTTGGCGGCGGTGCGCGCCGAACTGGCCCGCGGCTGAGGTTCGAAAGGGATCGTCACGTGTCTGCGCAGAATCGCGTGCCCGACCGGCCCGGTCCCGACGACCCGGGCAGGGGACGGCGACTCGGCGTCGACGTCGGCACAGTCCGAATCGGGGTGGCGGTCAGCGACCCCGACGGCGTGCTGGCCACTCCGGTCGAGACTGTGCGCCGCGACCGCGGAACCGGACACCTGCGTCGGATCGTCAGCCTGGTGAACGAATTGCACGTGGTCGAGGTGGTGGTGGGCCTGCCGCGCACGCTGGCAGACCGGGCCGGAGCCTCCGCAGACGATGCGGTGGAGATGGCCGACCTGCTGGCCGGACGGATCCAGCCGATCCCGGTGCGACTCGCCGATGAGCGACTGACTACCGTCAGCGCAGCGCGTTCCCTGCGTGAAGCGGGGGTGCGCGCAAAGGACCAACGGGGCAAGATCGATCAGGCTGCCGCCGTGGCGATCCTGCAGGGCTGGCTTGATCAACGTCGCGCCGCGGCGCCGGAACGGTAAGTGAGGGATCCGTGGCGAACGACGATCTGGAACCGTTGATAACGGATTCTGATGAGCCGGGACCCGGGCGCGCCACGCCCACCGCGGTCGGTGTCGAACGCGAGGGTCACGGCGGGGCGCCGCCGTACCGTCGCCGTCGGCTCGTGGCGCTGCTGGGGCTGATCGCGGTTGTCGCGCTGGCCCTTCTCCTCGGCCCGAAGCTGTTCGGCGATCCGAAGCAGCCCGCCGATTACACCGGGGAGGGCGCCGAGGACATCGTGGTGGAGGTGCACCCCGGTGATTCAGGATCCGTCATCGCCGGGAACCTTGTGGACAAGGGCGTGATCGCCGGCGCGGACCCCTTCATGACAGCCGCGCGCGGCAACGCCGCTCTGGCCGCGATCCAGCCCGGCTACTACAAGCTTCGTACCGAGATTCCGGCGGCGACGGCGGTGCAGAAGCTGATCGACCCGGCGTCGCGAGTGGGCAAGCTCATCATCCCGGAGGGCAAACAACTCGACGATCACCAGGTGATCGGCTCTGACTCGGTCAATCCCGGTATCTTCAGCCTCATCGCGGACGCGAGCTGCGTTGAGCTCAACGGTTCCAAGAAATGCGTGTCGGCCAAGGACCTCAAGGCCGCCGCCGGGGACGGTCCGCTGTCATCGCTGAACGTGCCGGACTGGGCCATCAAGGGCGCCGGGGTGATGGGGCAGAGCCATCGTCGTCTCGAAGGGCTGATCGCGCCCGGCACCTGGAACATCGACCCGTTCGCATCCCCCAAGCAGATGTTGGCGACCCTGGTCGCCGAAAGTAACGACCAGTACCTCCAGGGTGGGCTTCTCGACGCCGCCAAGGTGCTGAATCTTTCGCCCTACGAGGTGCTGATCGTCGGCTCGCTGGTGCAGAAGGAAGCTCAGCCGGCGGACTTCGCCAAGGTGGCGCGGGTGATCTACAACCGGCTGGCCAACTGGTACGACCGTCTCGAATTCGATTCCACCGTGAACTATCCGCTGGACCGTCGGGAACTCGCCACCACCGATGCTGACCGGCATACCGAGACACCCTGGAACACCTATGCGAAGTCCGGCCTGCCGGCCACACCGATCTGCTCGCCGGGGGCGGATGCGCTCAATGCCGCAGAGCGTCCGGAACCGGGGGACTGGCTGTACTTCGTGACCGTCGACGCCGACGGCACCACACTGTTCACCAGTGACTACCAGCAGCATCTGGCCAACCGTGAGAAGGCGTTGAGTAGCGGCATCCTCAATTCGGGGCGCTAGTTCATGGTGGCGAGGAAGGCAGCAGTCCTGGGGTCGCCCGTCGCGCACTCCCGTTCGCCGCAGTTGCACCTGGCCGCCTACCGGGCACTGGGCCTCGTTGACTGGACCTATGAACGCATCGAATGCACCGCTGACGAATTGCCAACGCTGGTAAGCGGATTCGGCCCCGAGTGGGTTGGCGTCTCGGTCACCATGCCGGGTAAGTTCGCCGCCCTGCAGTTCGCCGACGAGCGAACCGAGCGCGCCGAATTGGTCGGTTCGGCCAACACCCTGGTGCGAACCGATCGCGGCTGGCGGGCCGACAACACCGACATCGACGGTGTGGCAGGCGCTCTCGCGCACCTGCATGACCCCCGTGATCCCGCACCGCTGCGGGGAGACCGGGCGATCGTGCTGGGATCGGGCGGCACCGCGCCTGCCGCGGTGGCGGCGCTGGCCGGCCTGGGCGCCACCGAGATCACCGTGGTTGCCCGCGATGCGGCGAAGGCAGCCCGCCTGGTGCACGTGGGTTCGACCCTCGGCGCGCTCACCATCGTGCGGAACTTCACCGATCCCGAACTGCCGGCACTGGCCGCCGCCGCCGATGTTCTGGTGAGCACCATCCCGGCCGACGCCGCAGCCGGCCATGCATCGGGGTTCGCGTCCGTCCCGGTTCTGCTCGACGCCATCTACGACCCTTGGCCGACCCCGTTGGCGAGCGCGGTGACCGCCGCCGGCGGCGAGGTCATCAGCGGCCTGCAGATGCTGCTCAACCAGGCGTTCAGTCAGGTCGAACAATTCACAGGCCGGCCCGCTCCGCGACGTGAGATGACCGCCGCCCTGGGTTAGCGTGCCGGCATGGGCGCAGTCGGGGTGATCTGCTGCGTGGTGGTGCTGGCCTGGGCCGTGGTACTGAGCGCGGTCGACATCCGCCAGCACAGACTGCCCAACCCGCTGACCCTCGGTGGCGCGGTGGTACTGCCGGGCGTGGCTGCCGTCGTCGGCCGCGGACTGCCCGCGGTGGCGGGCGCGCTGGCACTCGCCGCCCTTTACCTGCTGGTTCATCTGGTGGCGCCGACCGCGATGGGCGCCGGGGATGTGAAACTGGCACTCGGGCTCGGGGCGCTCACCGGGGCCTTCGGAGCCGACGTCTGGGCGCTTGCGGCGCTGGCCGCGCCGCTGCTGACGGCATTGTCGGGCCTGGCGCGGGGCCGGGGTGGCCCGCTGCCGCACGGCCCGGCGATGTGTCTGGCCAGTCTGGCCGCGGTGGCGTTAGTGATCTTCTAGCGGCGCGTGGGAAGATTGGGACGTGTTGCGATGGACGACCGCAGGTGAATCGCACGGCCCAGCACTGGTAGCCGTGGTCGAAGGCATGGTCGCCGGTGTGCAGGTCACCACCGCCGACATCGGTGCCCAGCTGGCCCGGCGTCGCCTCGGCTACGGCCGCGGCGCCCGGATGAAGTTCGAGCAGGACGAGGTCACAGTGCTGGCCGGCCTGCGTCACGGCAGCACACTGGGTGGCCCGATCGCCATCGAGATCGGTAACACCGAGTGGCCGAAATGGGAGACGGTGATGTCGGCCGACCCGGTTGACGCCGCTGACCTCGACACCGCTCGCAACGCTCCGCTGACCCGGCCCCGTCCGGGCCACGCCGACTACGCCGGCATGCTCAAATACGACTTCGACGACGCCCGCCCGGTCCTGGAGCGGGCCAGCGCCCGCGAGACCGCCGGCCGGGTCGCGGCGGCCACGGTTGCCAAGGCATTCCTCAAGCAGGCATTCGGTGTCGAGGTGGTGTCCCACGTCATCTCGATCGGCGCATCGGACCCCTACGCCGGCCCGCCACCGGCCGCCGAAGATCTCGCGCGTATCGACCAGAGCCCGGTGCGGGCGTTCGACGCCGCCGCCGAGCAGTCGATGATCGACCAGATCGAGGCCGCCAAGAAGGACGGGGACACCCTCGGCGGTGTTGTCGAAGTCGTCGTACACGGTCTGCCGATCGGACTCGGTTCGTTCACCAGCGGTGAAAACCGGCTGGACAGCCAGTTGGCGGCCGCCGTGATGGGGATCCAGGCCATCAAGGGTGTCGAGATCGGCGACGGTTTCGAGACCGCCCGCCGTCGGGGCACCGGTGCGCACGACGAGATGTATCCAGGGCCCGACGGTGTGGTGCGTTCCACCAACCGGGCCGGCGGACTCGAGGGCGGCATGACCAACGGGCAGCCACTGCGGGTTCGCGCCGCGATGAAGCCGATCTCGACGGTGCCACGCGCGCTGGCGACCGTGGACCTGGCGACCGGCGAGGAGGCGGTGGCGATCCATCAGCGCTCCGACGTATGCGCGGTTCCCGCTGCGGGGGTGGTGGCCGAGGCGATGGTGGCGTTGGTCGTGGCCCGCGCCGCGCTGGAGAAGTTCGGTGGCGACTCGCTGACGGAGACCCGGCGCAATATCGCGGGCTACCTGCGCGCGATCGCTGAGCGCCAGACGCTCGCGGCCGACTCCGCGGTACGGCTGTCGGGGTAACGGAGATGGCACCGAAAGCCGTGCTCATCGGGCTGCCGGGATCGGGGAAATCGACCATTGGGCGTCGGCTCGCCAAAGCCATGGGCCTGACACTGCTCGATACCGACGCCGTCATCGAGGCACGCACCGGCCGCACCATCGCCGATATCTTCGCCACCGACGGAGAAGCGGGCTTCCGTCAGATCGAGGAAGAGGTGATCCGGGAGGCCATCGACACCCACGACGGCATCCTGTCGCTGGGCGGTGGCGCGGTGACTACCGCCGGAGTGCGGGATGCGCTGTCCGGTCAGAATGTGGTCTACCTGGAAATCAGTGCGGCAGAGGGGGTTCGGCGTACCAGCGGCAGTACGGTGCGGCCGCTGCTGGCAGGCCCGGACCGGGCCGAGAAGTACCGCGAACTGATGAACGAGCGCATTCCGCTCTATCGACGGGCCGCCACCATCCGGGTGAACACCAACCGCCGCAACCCCGGCGCCGTCGTGCGCTACATCGCGTCGCGGCTGGAGAACCCCGAACAGCGCCGCCGCCGCCCGTCCTGGCGTCGTCCGGCTGTGCCGGCTCCCGCACCGGAGCCGACGGCCGCTCCGGCGGCACCGCCGGTGGTCGAGTCCGGACCCGTCACACCCGCGACCCTGGCCCGTCGCGCCGGAGTTCGCAAATGAGCGCCCCCGATGTGAGCAGTGGGCCGGTGACCATCGAGGTCGCTGTCGACCCGCCCTACCCGGTGATCATCGGCAGCGGGCTGCTCGGCGAGCTTGACGAGCTGCTCGGCTCGCGCCACCGGGTTGCGATCTTGCATCAGCCGGTGCTCACCGAGACTGCCGAGTCGATCCGTAACCGGTTGTCCGCCAAGGGAGTTGATGCACACCGGATCGAGTTGCCCGACGCCGAAGCCGGTAAGGATCTGGCCGTGGTCGCGTTCATCTGGGAGGTTCTGGGCCGGATCGGCATCGACCGCAAGGACGCTGTCGTCAGTCTCGGCGGGGGAGCGGCGACCGATGTTGCGGGCTTCGCGGCCGCGACCTGGTTGCGTGGCGTGGACATCGTGCACGTGCCGACCACCCTGCTGGCGATGGTCGATGCCGCTGTCGGCGGCAAGACCGGGATCAACACCGAGGCCGGTAAGAACCTGGTCGGCGCGTTCCATCAGCCCACGGCCGTACTGGTCGATCTGTCGATGCTGGGCACCCTGCCGACCAATGAGCTGGTGGCCGGCATGGCTGAAATCGTCAAGGCCGGTTTCATCGCCGACCCGGTGATTCTCGACCTCATCGAAGCCGATCCGAAGGCCGCCGTCGATCCGGCTGGGACGGTGCTGCCGGAGTTGGTTCGGCGGGCGATCGCGGTCAAGGCCGCGGTTGTCGCGGCCGACGAGAAGGAATCGGCGCTGCGGGAGATCCTCAACTACGGGCACACCCTGGCGCACGCCATCGAACGACGCGAGCGTTACCAGTGGCGACACGGCGCTGCGGTGTCGGTCGGACTGATGTTCGCGGCCGAACTGGCCGGGATCGCCGGTCGGCTCGACGCCGCCACCGTCCGCCGCCACCGGGATGTGCTGACCGCGCTGGGCCTTCCGGTCAGCTATGACGCCGACGCACTACCGGAACTGCTGGAATCGATGGCCGGCGACAAGAAGACCCGGTCGGGGGTGCTGCGGTTCGTGGTGCTCGACGGACTGGCCAGACCCGGACGACTGGAGGGCCCGGATCCGGCCCTGCTGGCGGCGGCCTACGCGGAGGTGTCTGATTGATGAGCGCTGGCGCGAAGAGGAGAAGGCAGCGATGACGACTGTTCTGGTGCTCAACGGGCCCAACCTGGGGCGGCTCGGCAGGCGTGAGCCGGAGGTCTACGGCAGCGCCACCCACGATGACCTGGTGGCGATGATCGAGTCCGAGGCCGCCGACTTGGGGATCACTGCGGTGGTGCGGCAGAGCGACAGCGAGGAGCAACTACTGGGCTGGGTGCACGCCGCTGCCGACGCCGGCGACCCGGTGATCATCAACGCCGGCGCACTGACTCACACCTCGATCGCGTTACGCGACGCATGCGCAGAATTGCGCGCCCCTGTGATCGAGGTGCATATTTCGAATGTCCATGCCCGGGAAGACTTTCGGCATCACTCGTACCTCAGCGGTGTTGCCACCGGGGTGATCGTCGGACTCGGTGTGCAGGGCTACCTGTTGGCGCTGCGGTATCTCGCAGGCGCCAGCTGAATCCAGGCGCCGGCTGAATCTCAGACCGTCGGAATCTGACCGGTGTGCTCCTCGTCGCGCACCGCGTCGAACACATCGGTCTCGGACCCGTCATCGCCGGCGCCGCGCCGTGGTTCGTCGACCCGGTTGCGGTCGACCGACCAGCGACCGAGGGTGACGGCGGTTATCGCCGGCAGGAAGACCAGCAGGCCGGTGAACGCGGCGAATGCGGTCACCTCGGCGAACAGTCCGTCGGCGTAGATGGCCCGGTAGAACAGCGAGATGAACCACACCACGGCGCCGCTGATAATGCCGGCCAGCAGACCGCCCACCAGCCATCGCATCGCCAAGTCGCGGCGGCGGTCCGGATCAGCGCTGGCCCGGGCGTCGGCCACGCCGTCCCGCCAACCCCACACGAATGCGGCGGCGGCGAAAATCAGCACCAGGAGCAGGCTGATCACGCCCGCATTGGTGGGGTTGGCGTTGATCAACGCCCCCTGCACGAGTCGGAGCAACACCATTCCAGCCGCGAACACCAGTGCGCGAGACAACCAGGTCTTCATGGGGCAACAGCGTAGCGAGTACCGTCACCGGCCGTGACACATTCCCAACGCCGGGCGCGGCTGGCCGCCAAACTGGCCGCGGCCGACCTCGACGCCATGGTGGTCAGCGACCTGGTCAATGTGCGGTATTTGTCCGGCTTCACCGGCTCCAACGCCGCCCTGCTGGTGTTCGCCGGTGACACGCCTGCGGTGCTGGCCACCGACTCGCGCTACCTGACCCAGGCGGCGCGGCAGGCCCCTGAGCTGGAGACGGTGATCGAGCGGGCCTGTGGCCCCCACCTGGTCGGACGGGCGGTAGCCGACGGCGGTTGCCGAATCGGTTTTGAGAGCCATGTGGTCACGGTGGACGGTTTCGACACGCTGTCCCGGCGGCTGGCCGAGCATCCGGCCGCGTCGCTGGTTCGTGCCGGTGGCGCCGTCGAGGGCCTCCGGGAGGTCAAGGACGCCGGCGAGGTCGCGCTGCTGCGGCAGGCGTGCGCGGCCGCCGACACGGCGCTGGCCGAACTGGTGGACAGCGGCGGTCTGCGGCCCGGCCGGACCGAACGTGCGGTGGCTCGTGACCTGGAGTCGCTGATGCGCGACCATGGCGCCGACGGTCCCTCCTTCGAGACCATCGTGGCCGCCGGTGCGAACTCCGCTGTGCCGCACCACCGGCCCACCGATGCCGAACTGGGCGCCGGTGATTTCGTCAAGATCGACTTCGGGGCCCTGGTCAGCGGCTACCACTCCGATATGACCCGCACGTTCGTCCTGGGTCCGGCGTCGGAGTGGCAGCGGGATATCTACGCCCTGGTGGCCGAGGCACAGCGGGCCGGGCGGGCCGCACTGAAGCCCGGGGCGGCGCTGCGCGAGGTGGACGGCGCCTCGCGCCAGGTGATCACCGAGGCCGGCTTCGGCGACCATTTCGGCCACGGCCTGGGCCACGGGGTCGGCCTGCAGATCCACGAGGCCCCCGGGATCGGCGCTGCGGCCACCGGGACGTTGCGCGCCGGTTCGGTGGTGACTGTCGAACCCGGGGTGTACCTACCCGGCCGCGGCGGGGTACGCATCGAGGACACCCTCGCGGTCGGGGAGGGCGCCCCGGAGTTGCTCACGCGATTCCCCAAGGAGTTGACCGTTCTGTAGGCGGCGTTTGTGGAAGCGGACCGGGGCGTCACCGGAAAATTCCGCATCGGACACCGACAGGTAAGCTCCGGGCAACTCTGTAGTCCGCTCGCACTCTAGGAGAACGACCCACCGTGGCATCTACTGCCGACTTCAAGAACGGCCTCGTGCTCAACATCGACGGCCAGCTGTGGACCATCACCGAGTTCCAGCACGTCAAGCCCGGCAAGGGTCCGGCCTTCGTCCGCACCAAGCTCAAGAACGTGCTGTCCGGAAAGGTCGTCGACAAGACCTATAACGCCGGGGTGAAGGTGGAGACCGCGACCGTGGACCGCCGCGACGCGACCTACCTCTACCGCGACGGCGCGGACTTCGTGTTCATGGATTCCGAGGATTTCGAGCAGCATCCGCTGCCGGAGAAGCTGGTCGGTGATGCGGCGAACTTCCTGCTGGAGAGCATGCCGGTGCAGATCGCGTTCAACGAGGGCGCGCCGCTGTACCTGGAACTGCCGGTGACCGTCGAGGTGCTCGTCGCCTCCACCGAGCCAGGGCTGCAGGGGGATCGGTCCAGCGCCGGCACCAAGCCGGCCACGCTGGAGACAGGTGCGGAGATTCAGGTTCCGTTGTTCATCAACACCGGTGACAAGCTGAAGGTGGACACCCGCGACGGCAGCTACGTAGGCCGCGTCAACTAGGAATGACGGACCGAAAGCCGGAGAAGGGCAGGCACCAGGCCCGCAAGCGTGCGGTGGACCTGCTCTTCGAGGCGGAGGCACGCGGTCTTTCCGCGGCCGAGGTGGCCGAGGGTCGCACCGCACTGGCGGAGTCGAACACCGAGGTTTCCCAACTCAATTCCTACAGCGTGACGGTTGCGCGTGGCGTGACAGAGCATGCCGCCCAGATCGATGACCTGATCACCGCGCACTTGCAGGGCTGGACGCTGGACCGGCTACCCGCCGTAGACCGTGCGGTTCTGCGGGTCGCGGTGTGGGAACTGCTCTACGCCGACGATGTTCCGGAGCCCGTCGCCGTCGACGAGGCCGTCGAACTCGCCAAGGAACTGTCCACCGATGAGTCGCCCGGTTTCGTCAACGGCGTTCTCGGCCAGTTGATGCTGGTGACCCCGCAGATCCGGGCGGCGTCCGAGGCGATGCGCGATGCTGCCGGCGAAGATCCAGGGCAGGAGCCCGGCGCGGCGATGGGCGACGCCGGTGAGCATTTCGGCAGGCTCGCCGCGGTCTGGGACGCCCAAGCCGAGGAATTGTCCCTCTCCATGGGCCCGCACGGGGTGGCAGCCCGGGTGGCGCTGAACGCCCGGCCCGGTGAACGCGTCGCCGATCTCGGTTGCGGCCCTGGGATTTCCGCGGTCGCGCTGGGCGCGGAGGTCGGACACGACGGCTGGGTTGCGGCAGTGGACCTGGTGCCTGAGATGGCCGCCGCCGCCGGCCGGCGACTGAGCGCCGCGGGCGTGCACGGCGAGGCGGTTGCAGCGGATGTCGCCACCGCTGATCTGGCCGGGGTCGCGGGCGGTGGCCAGCCGTTCGATGCCGTCCACTCCCGCTTCGGTCTGATGTTCTTCCCCGATCCGAAGCAGGCGCTGGCCAATATTTTCGCGGCGATGCGCCCGGGCGGCCGGCTGGCCGCATCGGTGTGGCAGCACCTGGATCGCAATCCGTGGATGGCACTGACCAACTCGACGGCAACGCAGATCCTCGGTATCGCGCGGCCGGCACTGCCGGCCGGCGGCGCTCCGGGGCCGTTCTCGATGGCCGATCCTGAGGCCACCGCGGCGCTGTTGGCCGCCGTCGGTTTCGTCGACGTCGACATCCAATCGGTGGACGCACCCTTCGTCTTCGAAGGAGACGGCACGGCGGCGGCCGAACGGGTGTTGAGCGCGGGACCGCTCGGCGGCGCCTTCCTGGCGGCCGATGCGGCGCTTCGGGTCGAGGTCATCGCAGGCGTCGTCGAGGCGCTCGAGCATCACCGCGGCCCGGACGGGATCGCGATACCTGCCGCGTCGTGGTGCATCACCGCCCGGCGGCCGGAATCGGAATCGGGCTAGAGCTCCAGCGCCGCGTAACTGCGGCGGATGAATTTCGGTTGGGCGGATTGCAGTTTCGCCATGTCGGTGTTGCCCGCGACCACCGCTGCAGGGGCGGAGAAATCGGGATAGTTCTGGATCAGGTAGATCAGGATCAGATCGTTGGACGGATCGGCCTGCCACCAGGTTCCGTACGCCCCGGGCCAGCTGAACGTTCCCACCCCGCCGGGCCCGAACAGCTGCGTCGAGCGCGTCGGGTCGGTCACCACCGACAGGTTCAGGCCGAAGCCCCGGCCGATCCAGAACGGCATTCCGAGGAACGGGTGGCGCTTCTGATCCTCGCTGAGCTGATCGGTGCGCATTGCGGTCACCGACTCCGGCGAGAGCACCCGAGTCCCATCCAGGATGCCCTCGGAGAGCAGCATCCGGGCGAACTTGAGGTAGTCATCGGCGGTGGATACCAGGCTGGCGCCGCCCTGGCAGAACCGCGGTTCCTGCACCGGGATCGGGCCCATCACATCGTGCTGCAGGCCGGTGTCGGCATCGAGCCGGTACATCGTGGCGGCACGGTTGCGTTTGTCAGGAGCGATGAAGAAGCCCGTGTCGGTCATGCCCAGCGGCTCGAGGATTCGTTCGGACACCACGGTCTGCAGGGGCCTGCCCTCGATTCGCGACAGCAGGATGCCCAGCACCTCGGTGGCATGACTGTAGGTCAGCCGTTCGCCGGGCTGATGCACCAGTGGCAGTGCGGCCACCTCGGTGAGCCACTGGTCCTGATCCTGGCGCAGCGAGACTCCGGCGTAGGCCCGGGCGATCGGGCCGCCCACCGAGAACGAATAGGCCAGGCCGCTGCGATGGGTCATCAGGTCATCGACGGTGATCGGGCGATGAGCCGGGACGGTGGCGTCCAGCGGGCCGTTCGGGTCGACCAGAACCCGCATGTCGGACAGCTCCGGCAGCCAGCGGGTGACAGGGTCGGACAGGGCGAGCCTGCCCTCCTCGACCAGCGCCATGGCAGCGGCGACGGTCACCGGCTTGGTCATCGAGGCGATCCGGAAGATGGTGTCGCGCCGCATCGGCAGCCTGGCTTCGACATCCCGCTGGCCGATCTCGTTGACCTGCAGCACATTCCCCCGGTGCCACACCAGCGTCACAGCGCCGGAGATCAGCCCGGCGTCGACGGCCTCGGCGATCGAGGACCGGTTGTCGGCGAGGCTCATCGGCGCGATGCTACGCTTCCCGAGATCGACATCCTTTAACGAACCGTCCCGCGAGGCGGAGAAGGAGGTCCGGTACATGGGCGCCGACGACCGGGAACTGATGTCCGCTGCGGACGTCGCCCGTACCGTTTCCCGAATCGCGCACCAGATCATCGAGAAGACCGCACTGGATGGCGCCGACGCGCCCCGGGTGGTCCTGCTGGGCATCCCCACCCGCGGCGTCACCCTGGCTGAACGGCTGGCCGGGAAGATCCACGAGTTCTCCGGCGTCACCGTCGACCGGGGTGGTCTGGACATCACGCTCTACCGCGACGATCTCGACTTCAAACCGCCGCGTGCGCTGGAGGACACCTCCATCCCGACCGGCGGTATCGACGGCGCGCTGGTTATCCTGGTCGACGACGTGCTCTACACCGGCCGTTCGGTCCGGTCCGCACTGGACGCGCTCCGCGACATCGGCAGGCCGCGAGCGGTCCAACTGGCGGTGCTGGTCGATCGCGGTCACCGCGAACTGCCGTTGCGGGCCGACTATGTCGGCAAGAACGTCCCCACCTCTCGCAGCGAGAACGTCAAGGTCCGGCTTACCGAGGACGACGAGGTCGAGGGCATCTGGATCGCACCGGAGGGAGGTCCCGCTCGATGAGGCACCTGCTGTCGGCCAGTGATCTGAACCGTGACGACGCCACGGCGATCCTGGACAACGCCGACCGGTTCCGTCAGGCCCTGCTGGGCCGCGAGGTGAAGAAGCTGCCCACCCTGCGCGGACGCACCATCATCACGATGTTCTACGAGAACTCCACCCGCACCCGGGTGTCCTTCGAGGTGGCCGGTAAGTGGATGAGCGCCGACGTGATCAACGTCAGCTCCTCGGGTTCCTCGGCGGCCAAGGGGGAGTCGCTGCGCGACACCGCGCTCACGCTGCGGGCCGCGGGTGCGGACATGCTGATCATCAGGCACCCGGCATCGGGTGCGGCCCAGCAGCTGGCGGAGTGGACCCTGGAGGCCGACGGCTCCGGGCCGTCCGTGGTCAATGCCGGGGACGGCACCCATGAGCACCCCACCCAGGCCCTTCTCGACGCACTCACGATCAGGCAGCGCCTCGGCGAGATCGAGGGCCGGCGGGTGGTGATCGTCGGTGACATCCTGCACAGCCGGGTGGCGCGCTCCAACGTGGCACTGCTGGGCACCCTCGGCGCCGAGGTGGTGCTGGTGGCCCCGCCGACTCTGCTGCCGACCGGGGTGAGCGACTGGGGGAACGCGACCGTCTCTGGCGACCTCGACGCCGAACTGCCCTCCGCCGATGCGGTGATGATGCTGCGCGTCCAGGCCGAGCGGATGAACGGTGGATTCTTCCCTTCCGAACGCGAGTACTCGATGCGCTACGGCCTCTCCGAGCGTCGCCAGGCGATGCTGCCCGAGCATGCTGTGGTGCTGCATCCCGGTCCGATGCTGCGGGGTATGGAGATCTCCTTCTCCGTTCCGGATTCATCGCAATCGGCTGTGCTGCAACAGGTTTCCAACGGAGTGCATGTGCGGATGGCGGTGCTGTTCCACCTTCTGCTCGGAACCGATGAGGCGGTGAGCGTATGACTCCGGTGCTGATCAAAGGTGTCCGGCTCTACGGCGAGGGTGATCCGGTCGACGTGCTGACCGCAGACGGTCAGATCGCCGAGATCGGAACCGGGCTCAAGGCGCCCAAGGGTGCCGAGATGATCGACGCGACCGGCCAGGTGCTGCTACCCGGTCTGGTCGATCTGCACACCCACCTGCGTGAGCCCGGCCGGGAGTACGCCGAGGACATCGCAACCGGTTCGGCCGCAGCGGCGCTGGGTGGCTTCACCGCGGTGTTCGCGATGGCCAACACCGATCCCGTCGCGGACACACCGGTGGTCACCGACCATGTCTGGCGCAGAGGTCAGCAAGTCGGACTGGTGGACGTCCATCCGGTCGGCGCGGTGACGGTAGGACTCCACGGCACCCAACTCACCGAGATGGGTCTGATGCACGCCGGTGTCGCGCGGGTGCGACTGTTCTCCGACGACGGGGTCTGTGTGGCCGACCCGTTGGTCATGCGCCGGGCCCTGGAATACGCCGCGGGGTTGGGCGTGCTGATCGCCCAGCATGCCGAGGAGCCGCGGCTGACCGTGGGCGCGGTGGCCCACGAGGGGCCCAACGCCGCGCGGCTGGGTCTGGCCGGCTGGCCCCGGGCAGCCGAGGAGTCCATCGTGGCCCGCGACGCACTGCTGGCCCGCGATGCCGGCGCCCGGGTGCATATCTGTCACGCCTCAACCGAGGGCACGGTCGAGATCCTGAAATGGGCCAAGCAGCAGGGGATCTCGATCACCGCCGAGGTCACCCCGCACCATCTGATGCTCGATGACAGCCGGTTGTCCAGCTATGACGGCGTCAACCGGGTGAACCCGCCGCTGCGTGAGGCCTCCGACACCCAGGCGCTGCGCCAGGCCCTGGCCGACGGTGTGATCGACTGCGTGGCCACCGACCACGCCCCCCACGCCGAGCAGGAGAAGTGCTGCGAGTTCAGCCGGGCCCGGCCCGGCATGCTTGGGCTGCAGACCGCGCTGTCGGTGGTGGCCGCGACCATGGTCTCCACCGGACTGCTGGACTGGCGCGGTGTCGCCAGGGTGATGAGCGAGAACCCGGCCCGCATCGTCGGTCTCGATGATCAGGGTCGTCCGCTGGAGGTGGGTGAGCCCGCCAACCTGGTGGTCGTCGACCCGGCCGGCAGCTGGGCCGTCGACGGCCCGGCGCTGGCGAGCCGATCGGCCAACACCCCGTATCAGGCCATGACGCTGCCGGCCACCGTGACAGCGACACTGCTGCGCGGTCGGATCACCGCCCGGGACGGCGGGGCCCTGCTCGGATGAACACTGGCACCGCGATCGGGACGTACATCTTCGGATTCGTCGTCGTCGTGCTGATCGGCGTGGTGATCCGCCGGATGTTGCGCGGATGGCGCAACCGCACACTGCGTCAGACCGAGTTGATCGGCACCATGCCCACGATGCCCGATCTCGTCGGCCCGGCCGTCTTCGCCCCCACCTGCGGGCTCTACGTCGGCAGCACCATCGCGCTGCGGTGGCTCGAACGGGTGACCGTCGGCGATCTGGGTTACCGGTCCAAGGCGGTCCTCACCTGCTACCCCGAGGGTGTGCTGATGGAACGCTCCGGCGCCGGGCCGATCTGGATGGCGAGGGCCGCCATCGCGGGCGTCCGCGCCGAACGGGCACTGGCCGGCAAGGTCATCCCGGGCCGGCCTGCCGGGCAGGACGGATCCGGTGGGGCGATCCTGGTGATCCGCTGGCGGCTGCCGTCGGGCACCGAAATCGACACCGGATTCCGCGGCGACGACAGCCGCGACTACGCCCAATGGATGGCTCAACCGATAGGAGAAGCAGCGTGACCCGACCCAAGGCCGTGCTGGTGCTCGAGGACGGGCGCGCCTATACCGGCACGCCATTCGGCGCCCTCGGCCAGACCCTCGGCGAGGCGGTGTTCTCCACCGGGATGTCCGGCTATCAGGAGACCCTGACCGACCCCAGCTACCACCGGCAGATCGTGGTCGCCACCGCGCCGCAGATCGGCAACACGGGCTGGAATCGTGAGGACGGCGAGAGTCGCGGCGACAAGATCTGGGTGGCCGGCTACGTCGTCCGCGACGCGTCCCCGCGGGCCTCGAACTGGCGTGCCACCGGAACCCTCGACGATGAACTGATCCGGCAGAACATCGTCGGTATCGCCGATGTGGACACCCGCGCGATCGTGCGGCATCTGCGCACTGCCGGGTCGATGAAGGCCGGGGTGTTCTCCGGACCCGCGTTGGCCGACGACGACGAATTGCTGCAGCGGGTACGCAACCAGCCCTCGATGCTCGGTGCTGACCTGTGCGGTGAGGTGAGCACCGATGACAGTTACATCGTGGAACCGCAAGGACCGCAACGATTCACCGTCGCCGCGCTTGACCTCGGTATCAAGACCAACACCCCGCGTAACTTTGCATCGCGGGGTATCCGCACTCACGTGCTGCCCTCGACGGCGAGTTTCGAGCAGATCGCCGCTCTCGAACCGGACGGGGTGTTCCTGTCCAACGGGCCCGGTGATCCGGCCACGGCCGACCGGGTGGTGGCCGTCACGCGCGCAGTGCTCGGTGCGGGTATCCCACTGTTCGGCATCTGCTTCGGCAACCAGATCCTCGGCAGGGCGCTCGGTCGCGCCACCTACAAGATGGTGTTCGGTCACCGCGGTATCAACATCCCGGTGATGGACCACGCGACCGGCCGGGTCGCCATCACGGCACAGAATCACGGGTTCGCCCTCGAAGGCGAAGCCGGTGAGGTGTTCGACACCGAGTTCGGGCCGGCCATGGTCAGTCACACCTGCGCCAATGACGGTGTGGTCGAAGGCGTGAAACTTGTCAGCGGGCGGGCGTTCTCGGTGCAGTACCACCCCGAGGCGGCGGCCGGCCCGCACGACGCCAACTACCTGTTCGACCAGTTCGTCGATCTGATGGAGGGCACCAAATGAGCCCGCCATCTGTCGTGAGCGTGCGTGTCGGCACGCCGACACGCCGCACCAGGTGTACGTCCGCGCACGCTCGCGCGGGGATGAGGGAGCAATAAATGCCACGCCGCACCGATCTCAAGCATGTCCTGGTCATCGGGTCGGGGCCGATCGTGATCGGGCAGGCCTGCGAGTTCGACTACTCCGGCACCCAGGCGTGCCGGGTGCTGCGCGCCGAGGGTCTGACCGTGAGCCTGGTGAACTCCAATCCGGCCACGATCATGACCGACCCGGAGTACGCCGACTTCACTTACGTCGAGCCGATCACCGCGGATTTCGTCGAGAAGGTGCTTGCCCAGCAGGCGGCGCGCGGGAATCCCATCGATGCCCTGCTGCCCACCCTCGGCGGGCAGACCGCGTTGAACACCGCCGTCGCACTGCACGAGAACGGCGCACTCGAGCGCTACAACGTAGAACTGATCGGCGCGGACTTCGACGCCATCCAGCGCGGTGAAGACCGCCAGAAGTTCAAGGACATCGTCGCCAAGGTCGGCGGCGAATCCGCCCGGAGCGCAGTCTGTTACACCATGGCGGAGGTCCGCGAGACTGTCGCCGAACTGGGCCTGCCCGTCGTCGTACGCCCTTCTTTCACCATGGGTGGACTCGGCTCCGGTATGGCCTACACGCCCGACGAGGTGGAGCGGATGGCAGGGGAGGGCTTGGCCGCCTCGCCGTCGGCCAACGTGCTGATCGAGGAGTCGATCTACGGCTGGAAGGAATACGAACTCGAGCTGATGCGTGACCTCAAGGACAACGTCGTGGTGGTCTGCTCGATCGAAAACTTCGATCCGATGGGCGTGCACACCGGGGACTCGGTGACCGTCGCCCCAGCCATGACGCTCACTGACCGCGAGTACCAGAAAATGCGCGACCTGGGCATCGCGATCCTGCGCGAGGTCGGTGTGGACACCGGTGGCTGCAATATCCAGTTCGCCGTCGACCCCAAAGACGGCCGGCTCATCGTCATCGAGATGAACCCGCGCGTCTCGCGGTCCTCGGCGCTGGCCTCGAAGGCCACCGGGTTCCCGATCGCCAAGATGGCTGCCAAGCTGGCCATCGGGTACACCCTCGACGAGATCATCAACGACATCACCCGAGAGACCCCGGCCTGTTTCGAGCCGACACTGGACTACGTCGTAGTCAAGGCGCCGCGGTTCGCATTCGAGAAGTTCCCGGGCGCAGACCCCACCCTTACCACCACAATGAAGTCAGTCGGCGAGGCGATGTCGTTGGGCCGCAACTTCATTGAGGCACTCGGCAAGGTCATGCGGTCCCTGGAGACCACCAAGGCCGGGTTCTGGACCCAGCCCGACGATGACGGCTGGGTCGACGATGTGCTGACCCGGTTGCGAACCCCCACCGAGGGCCGGCTCTATGACATCGAACTGGCGCTGCGGCTGGGTGCGACCGTCGAGCAGGTGGCCGAGGCCTCCGGCGTGGACCCCTGGTTCGTCGATCAGATCTTGCGCTTGGTGGCGCTGCGGGCCGAGCTGGTCGAGGCGCCGGTGCTCGACGCCGAACTGCTGCGCCGCTGCAAGCACAGCGGACTGTCGGATCGCCAGATCGCCGCGCTCCGACCCGAACTGGCCGGTGAATCAGGTGTTCGCACGCTGCGTCAGCGGCTGGGCATTCATCCGGTGTTCAAGACCGTCGACACCTGCGCCGCGGAGTTCGAGGCGAAGACGCCGTACCACTACTCCAGCTACGAGCTGGATCCGGCGGCTGAGACAGAGGTGGCTGCGCAGACCGACAGACCCAAGGTGCTGATCCTGGGTTCGGGGCCCAACCGCATCGGGCAGGGCATCGAATTCGACTACAGCTGTGTGCATGCGGCCACCACACTCTCGGAGGTCGGTTTCGAGACCGTCATGGTCAACTGCAATCCCGAGACCGTCTCGACCGATTACGACACCGCCGACCGGCTGTACTTCGAACCGCTGACCTTCGAGGACGTCCTGGAGGTCTACCGCGCCGAGGCCATCTCCGGTGAAGGTGGTCCCGGCGTGGTCGGGGTGATCGTCCAACTCGGCGGGCAGACCCCGCTGGGTCTGGCGCACCGGCTCGAAGCCGCGGGGGTGCCGATCGTGGGCACCAAACCCGAGGCCATCGACCTGGCCGAGGATCGTGGACGGTTCGGGCAGGTGCTGGTCAACGCGGGCCTTCCGGCCCCGAGGTTCGGCCTGGCCACCAGTTTCGAGGAGGCCCGCGAGATCGCCGCGACGATCGGCTATCCGGTGCTGGTGCGGCCGTCCTACGTGCTGGGCGGGCGCGGGATGGAGATCGTCTACGACGAGAAGACGTTGCACGGGTACATCACCCGGGCCACCCAGCTCTCACCGGAGCATCCGGTGCTGGTCGACCGCTTCCTCGAAGATGCCATCGAGATCGACGTCGATGCGCTCTGTGACGGCACCGAGGTCTACATCGGCGGGATCATGGAGCACATCGAGGAGGCCGGTATCCACTCCGGTGATTCCGCCTGCGCGCTGCCGCCGGTCACCCTGGGCCGCAGCGATATCGAGGCCGTGCGCCGAGCGACCGAGGCCATTGCGCACGGCGTGGGAGTGGTCGGACTGCTCAACGTGCAGTACGCGCTCAAGGACGATGTGCTCTACGTGCTGGAGGCCAACCCGCGCGCCAGCCGGACGGTGCCGTTCGTCTCCAAGGCCACCGCGATACCGCTGGCGAAGGCCTGCGCGCGGATCATGCTGGGCGCCAGCATCTCCCAGCTTCGCCAGGAGGGTCTGCTGGTGAAGTCCGGCGACGGCTCCAGCCCGCACCGCAACGCCCCGGTCGCGGTCAAGGAGGCGGTGCTGCCGTTCCGGCGGTTCCGCCGGGCGGACGGTTCCGGTGTCGACTCCCTGCTCGGCCCGGAGATGAAATCCACCGGCGAGGTGATGGGTATCGACCACGACTTCGGCTCCGCATTCGCAAAGAGCCAGACCGCGGCCTACGGTTCCCTGCCGATGTCGGGCACGGTGTTCGTGTCGGTGGCCAACCGAGATAAGCGCTCCCTGGTCTTCCCGGTGAAGCGCCTGGCGGATCTGGGTTTCCGTGTGCTCGCTACCGACGGCACAGCTGAGATGTTGCGCCGCAACGGAATTCCATGCGAGGTGGTGCGCAAGCATTTCGAGGATCCGGGCGAGGGGCGCCCTGCGATGACGGCGATCGACGCGATCAACGCCGGCGAGGTCAACATGGTGGTCAACACCCCGTACGGCAACTCCGGGCCGCGTATCGACGGCTACGAGATCCGGTCGGCGGCAGTGTCGATGAACATTCCCTGCATCACCACGGTGCAGGGCGCCTCGGCCGCCGTCCAGGGCATCGAGGCGGCCATTCGCGGCGATATCGACGTGCGCTCCCTGCAGGAGTTGCACGCCACGCTCGGCGAGGCCTGAGCGATGGGGTTCGGCAGCCGGTTGGCGGCCGCGATCGCCGCGCGGGGGCCGCTGTGCGTCGGGATCGACCCGCATCCGGAACTGATGCGGGCCTGGGGCCTGTCGATCGACGCCGAGGGCCTGGCCCGGTTCTGCGATATCTGCGTGCAGGCGTACACCTCAGGCCCGGTCGGATTCGCGATCGTCAAACCTCAGGTGGCGTTCTTCGAGGCTTACGGCTCACGGGGTTTCGCCGTGCTGGAGCGCACCACGGCAGCGCTGCAGGAAGCCGGGGCGCTGGTGCTCGCCGATGCCAAGCGCGGCGATATCGGCTCGACGATGGCCGCCTACGCCGAAGCCTGGGTGGGCCAGGGGCCGCTGGCGGCCGACGCGGTGACCGCCTCGCCGTATCTGGGTTTCGGCTCACTGGCCCCCTTGATTGACCTGGCGGCCGCCAACGGTCGGGGAGTTTTCGTCCTGGCCGCCACGTCCAATCCCGAAGGCGCTTCCGTCCAGCGCGCGATCGCCGCCGGGCGCACCGTCGCGCAGTCGATCGTGGACGATGCGGCTGCGGTGAACGGTTCTGCCACAACCGAACTCGGATCCGTCGGCGTCGTCATCGGTGCCACCCTCGGCGCCGCGGTGCCCGATGTGAGCGCGCTGGCCGGACCGGTGCTGGTGCCCGGGGTGGGCGCACAGGGCGGGCGGCCCGACGCCCTCGGCGGCCTCGGTGGGGCACAACCGGGCCAACTGCTGCCGGCGGTTTCGCGTGAGGTCCTGCAGGCCGGGCCGGACGCCGCTGCGGTCCGGGCGGCCGGTGAAAGGCTGCGCGACGCGGTCGCCTATCTGGCCTGATTCGGCCCGGCGACACGCGCGACACGCCGTTTCGGTGGAATTGGGCTGAAATTGCGGGCCGGACTTTGCCGCCGGGCCGACAAGACGCCGCTCGGGACCCTGTTTCCTGACCCGATATGGGTACATAAGCGCAGCTAGACGGCAATTATGCCGATTTTCACCGGCGTCGGCCGATCCGAGCCCGACACGGCGCCACAACGGACGGTATTGGGGCTCTGAGGCGGTCCTGTGCTGCGGCTTTACCGCTGGAAGCAGGGGGGCGGGTTAGATTTCGTCCGACAGCGTGGGTACGGTCGTCGTCGCTGGCTGAAGAACCCGGCCCAGGCACAACATTGATGGTCCAGAAATGGAAACGAGACGGAGGAAACCGTGGCCCTTCCCCAGTTGACCGATGAGCAGCGCGCCGCAGCCCTGCAAAAGGCTGCCGAAGCACGTCGTGCACGCGCAGAGCTTAAGGATCGGCTCAAGCGCGGTGGCACGAACCTGGCACAGGTGCTCAAGGACGCCGAGACCAACGAGGTCTTCGGCAAGATGAAAGTTTCCGCGCTGCTGGAGGCCCTGCCCAAGGTCGGCAAGGTCAAGGCGCAGGAGATCATGACTGAGCTGGAGATCGCGCCGACCCGCCGTCTGCGCGGCCTCGGCGATCGTCAGCGCAAGGCTCTGCTGGAAAAGTTCGCCTGAACCTTTCCCCAGGCAGGCCGATGAATGTCGGCGACGGGCCGGACGGTGTGGGTACACGAGGTCGTGTGCTCGTGCTGTCCGGCCCTTCTGCCGTCGGTAAGTCGACAGTCGTGCGTCGGTTGCGCCAGCAGGTGCCCGATCTTCACTTCAGCGTCTCGGCGACCACCCGCTCACCGCGGCCGGGCGAAGTCGAAGGCGTTGATTATCACTTCGTAACCCCGGAAAAGTTCCAGGGGCTCATCGACAGCGGTGCGATGTTGGAGTGGGCCGATATCCACGGCGGACTGCACCGGTCGGGCACGCTCGCCGAACCGGTCGCCGCCGCCGCGGCGGCGGGCAGGCCCGTCCTGATCGAGGTCGACCTGGCCGGTGCCCGGGCGGTCAAAGCGGCCCTGCCCGAGGTCCTGACGGTGTTCCTTGCCCCGCCGAGTTGGGACGAGTTGGAGCAGCGACTGGTTGGCCGGGGAACCGAAACGCCCGAGGTCATAGCCCGGCGACTGGCCACTGCGGAGGCCGAACTGGCCGCTCAGGGGGAGTTCGACAGGGTCGTTGTGAACAACCAATTGGAATCGGCATGCGCTGAATTGGTATCGTTGCTGGTGGGCAGCACGCCTTGATGAGCGCCGAGGCCGGCGTGAACCCACCTCAATCCGCCAGGAGACGTTCTACGTGACTATCACTTCGGATCATTACGATCCGGCCCCCGGTGCCGCGACCGCCTACGACACCCCGCTGGGCATCACCAATCCGCCGATCGACGAGCTCCTCGATCGGGTCTCCAGCAAGTACGCGCTGGTGATCTATGCCGCCAAGCGCGCGCGTCAGATCAACGACTATTACAACCAGCTCGGTGACGGCATCCTCGAGTACGTCGGCCCGCTGGTCGAGCCGGGCCTGCAGGAGAAGCCCCTGTCGATCGCGCTGCGCGAGATCCACGCCGACCTGCTTGAGCACACCGAAGGCGAATAGCACGTCCGGCACGGGTCTGCCATGACTCCCAAGCGGATCATCGTCGGCGTCGCCGGTGGCATCGCCGCGTACAAGGCGTGCTCACTGGTTCGTCAGCTCGGTGAAGCCGGCCATGACGTTCGAGTAGTGCCCACCGAGTCGGCGTTGCGATTCGTCGGTGCGGCTACCTTCGAGGCGCTGTCCGGTCATCCCGTGCGCACCGGGGTCTTCGAGGATGTCCCCGAAGTCCCGCATGTCCGGTTGGGTCAGGAAGCCGATCTGGTGGTGGTCGCTCCGGCGACCGCAGACCTGTTGGCCCGCGCCGCGGCCGGCCGCGCCGATGATCTGTTGACCGCGACGCTGCTGACGGCGCGCTGCCCGGTGCTCTTCGCCCCGGCCATGCACACCGAGATGTGGCAGCACGCCGCCACCTCGGAGAACGTCGCCACCCTGCGCCGCCGCGGCACGGTGGTGCTCGAACCTGCCGCCGGGAGGCTCACCGGTTCTGACAGCGGCCCGGGCCGGCTCCCCGAGCCCGAGGAGATCGCCGCCTTCGCCGAGCTGCTCCTGGCCCGCGGCGATGCGCTGCCGTTCGATCTGGCCGGGGTGAAGGTCGTGATCACCGCCGGTGGCACTCGGGAAGCCCTGGATCCGGTCCGGTTCATCGGTAACCGCAGTTCCGGAAAACAGGGTTATGCGGTGGCCAGGGTGGCAGCACAGCGCGGTGCCGAGGTCACGCTGATCGCCGGTAACACCGCCGGCCTGGCTGACCCGGCCGGCGTCGAGGTCGTGCGGGTGGCATCGGCCGCTCAGATGCACGAGGCGGTCTCCAAGCACGCCCCGGATGCGAACGTGCTGGTGATGGCGGCCGCGGTGGCCGACTTCCGGCCTGTGCAGGTGGCGACCAGCAAGATCAAGAAGACCGCCGATGCCACCGAGGGCTACTCGGTGGACATGGTGCGCACCGACGATGTGCTGGCCGGTGCGGTACGGCAGCGTTCCGACGGCCAACTGCCGAATATGGCCGTCATCGTCGGGTTCGCCGCCGAGACCGGTGACGCCCAGGGCGATGTGTTGTTCCACGCCCGGGCAAAGCTCCAGCGCAAGGCTTGCGACCTCTTGGTGGTCAATGCGGTCGGGGACGGACGGGCCTTCGAGGTGGACAGCAATGACGGCTGGCTGCTGGGTGCCGATGGAACCGAGGTGACCCTTGAGCACGGTTCGAAGACTCTGATGGCGAGCCGTATCGTGGACGCGGTCGCAGCGTTCCTTCGCCGCCGCGAGGGATAGCGTTCACCCGGCGACCGTCGGTGTCAGCCCGGGTTAATAGGATTTGATCGGAAGTTCAGCGAAGGGGAAATTGTGAGCGACAACGGTCGGCTGTTCACCAGTGAGTCGGTGACCGAAGGACACCCCGACAAGATCTGTGACGCGATCAGTGACTCGATCCTCGACTCGCTGCTGGCGGCGGACCCGACGTCTCGCGTTGCGGTGGAGACGCTGGTGACCACCGGTCAGGTGCACGTTGTCGGTGAGGTGACGACCTCGGCCAAGGAGGCCTTCGCCGATATCACCGACACCGTCCGGCAACGCATCCTCGAGATCGGCTACGACTCCTCGGAGAAGGGCTTTGACGGGGCGTCCTGCGGGGTCAACGTCGGTATCGGCCGGCAGTCCCCGGATATCGCCAAGGGTGTCGACGAGGCCTACGAGTCGCGGGTCGAGGGGGAGCGGGACCCGCTGGACGCCCAGGGTGCCGGAGACCAGGGCCTGATGTTCGGCTACGCCATCCGGGACACTCCCGAGTTGATGCCGCTGCCGATCGCCATGGCGCACCGGCTCGCCCGCCGGTTGTCCGAGGTCCGCAAGAACGGCAAGCTGCCGTATCTGCGCCCGGACGGCAAGACCCAGGTGACCATCCAGTACGAGGGCACCACTCCGATCCGGCTGGACACCGTGGTGCTGTCCACCCAGCA
>NZ_JBPCSX010000176.1:0-3618 GCF_051006775.1 Mycobacterium sp. | reverse complement strand
CCAGAAAACATCTGGCACAACAGTCATCCCTGACACGGGGGTGCCAGAAACAACAAAACAAAAAACAACAAACAAAAACCACCAAACACACTATTGAGTTCTCAAACAACAGTCCCGCTGTAAGCCCGCGAGCAGGGCAACCCCGCCAGCGTACTTCTAGTCATCGGAAGAGGTCAAATCGGGCTACCGGTCTCGGTGAGGAGGTCCGGTGCACCATCGGACGTAACAGTCAGTGTACGCGTTCTATTTCCGCGCCGAGACTGACCAGGTCCTCGACGAACCTCGGGTAGCCGCGGTCGATGTGGAAAACGTCGTGCACCTCGGTCTCCCCGTCAGCGACCAGACCGGCCAGCACCAGGCCGGCGCCGGCCCGGATATCGGAGCACCACACCGGCGCACTCGACAACTGCGACACACCGCGCACCACCGCATGGTGACCGTCGGTGCGCGCGTCAGCACCGAGCCGGATCATCTCCTCGACGAAACGGAATCGCGCCTCGAAGACGTTCTCGGTGATCATCGAGGTGCCGTCGGCGATAGCGGCCATCGCGATGGCCATCGGCTGAAGATCGGTGGGGAATCCCGGAAACGGCAGGGTCGCGACGTTGCAGGCCTTGGGCCGGTCGTACTGCACCACCCGGAACCCGTTGTCGTGCTGGGTGACGGTGGCCCCAACATCGTGCAACTTGTGCAGAACCAGTTGTAGATGTGCCGGGTCAACGCCGGTCACCGCGATGTCGCCCCGGGTCATTGCCGCGGCGATCCCCCACGTCGCCGCCACGATGCGGTCGCCGATCACCCGGTGCTCGGTGGGATGCAGTTTCGGCACGCCGGTGATCCGCAGGGTCGAGGTGCCCGCACCTTCGATCACCGCGCCCATCTGGTTGAGCATTTCGCACAGATCGACGACGTCCGGTTCCCGGGCGGAGTTGTGAATCACCGTGACACCCTCGGCGAGGACTGCGGCCATCAAGATGTTCTCGGTCGCCCCGACGGATGGGAACTCCAGTTGGATCTCGGCCCCGCGCAGATGTTCGGCGGAGGCCACCACGCAGCCGTGCTCGATGGTGCACTCGGCCCCGAGTTGCCGCAGACCGGACTGGTGCATGTCCAGCGGCCGCGACCCGATCGCATCACCGCCGGGCAGCGCCACCCGGGCACGCTTGCAGCGGCCGACGAGCGGGCCGAGCACACACACCGAGGCCCGGAACTGGCGGACCGCGGCGAAGTCGGCCTCGTACTTGGGTTCGTCGGGGGCGGTGATGCGCACGGTCGAGCCGTCGAGTTCGACGTTGGCACCCAATCCGCGCAGCACTTCCGCCATCAACGGGACGTCGAGAATGTCAGGGCAGTTGGTGATCGTCGTCGTGCCCTCGGCCAGCAGACTGGCCGCCATCAGTTTCAGGACGCTGTTCTTCGCGCCGCCCACCGCGACTTCACCGGTCAACCGGTTGCCCCCGGTCACCAGGAAACGTTCGCCCACAGCGGGTTAGTTTAGTTCAGCGGTGGCGGCGTACCGTTCTGGTCATGGCAGTGCACCTGACCCGCATCTATACGCGGACCGGCGATGACGGCACATCGGGACTCAGTGACTTCTCCCGCGTGGAGAAAAGCGACCCGCGGCTGATCGCCTACGCGGATTGCGACGAGGCCAACTCCGCGCTGGGGGTCGCGATCGCGCTGGGTCAACCCGACGACGGTCTGCGCCATGTGCTGACCTGGATACAGAACGATCTGTTCGACGCCGGCGCCGACCTATCCACTCCGGTTACCGGAGCCGAAAGGTCGGCGACATCGGTAGAAGCGAACCCTCAGCGCCCGCCCCTGCGGATCACCGAGGCCTATGTCGACCGGCTGGAGAAGTGGTGCGACGAGTACAACGAGCCGTTGCCGGCGCTGAGCTCGTTCATCCTGCCCGGCGGCACCGCGCTCTCGGCACTGCTGCACGTGGCCCGGACCGTGACCCGTCGCGCCGAGCGGTCGGCGTGGATGGCGGTGAAGGCTCACCCTGACTCCGTCAGCCCGCTGCCTGCCCGTTACCTCAACCGCCTCAGCGATCTGCTGTTCATCCTGTCGCGAACCGCCAATGCGGGTGACGACGTGCTGTGGCAGCCGGGTGGGCAGCGCCCCTAGAGTTCGGTGCGCCGCCGCGCACGCGGTGACGGGCGGGATTCCAGCCAGGACAGGAACGCCGTCAGCGCACCCCGGTCCAATGCCATTTCATAGCAACGCTGTTGGTCACCGGTTGCGTCTTTGAGTTCGATCACCACGACATCCCCGGTCATGATGTCGACCTCGTCACCGCGCGGCGGACGCCGCGAGATGATCTCCAGTCCACGCCGGCTCAACCGACGGTCCGGCCACGGGCGAAGGCTGGACAATTGGAAGAAACTGGCTTCGTCGCCGCGGTAACGAATCACGCCGTGCCGCCAGCCGTGGCCGCCGACCGCCGGCACATCGCGCAAAAGCGCGGCAGTACCCCCCTGCCGCATCGTCCACAGCCGGTAGCCGAGTAGGGCTACCGCGAGCAGTAGGGCACCGACGAGCGCGACCATGATGTCCATCGACGCGCTCATGATTGCCGACTAGTCGAGCTGGCCCAGCGCCCTCAGACGCGCCCTCCCCCGGGCGGCGATCTGTGGATCATCGGAAGCCGCATCGGCTTTGGCCTCGTCGGCGTCGATCTCCGAGGCGAACTCCGCCAACTCGGCCAGCACCGTCACACCGGCCTCGGTCACCGACAGGTAGCCGCCGTTGACGGCGATGCGCAGATCGTCCTCGCCCTCACGCTCGACGCGAACCATGGCATCGTCAACCAACTGCGCAACCAACGGGATGTGGTTGGGCAGGATGCCGATCTCGCCCGAGATGGTACGGGTGAACAGGAACGTCGCCTTGCCCGACCAGATCTTGCGTTCAACCGCGACGATCGCGACGTCCAATTCGGCCATCTCAGTTCACCTTTCGAGGGCTCGTCACAATTCGACGTTCTTCGCGCGAGCGCTCATCACAGCTTGACGCCCATGCTCTCAGCCTTCTTGGCCAGGTCATCGAGGCCACCGATCAAGAAGAAGGCCTGCTCGGGCAGATGGTCGAAGTCGCCCTTGCAGAGCTTGTCGAATGCCTCCACCGTCTCCTTCAGCGGCACCGTGGAGCCGGGCTGTCCGGTGAACTGCTCGGCGGCCATCATGTTCTGGCTCAGGAAGCGCTCGATGCGGCGAGCCCGGTAGACCAGCTGCTTGTCCTCCTCGGAGAGTTCGTCGATACCGAGGATGGCGATGATGTCCTGGAGATCCTTGTAGCGCTGCAGGATTCGGATGACTTCCTGGGCAACCCGGTAGTGCTCGTCGCCGACCACGCTCGGTTGCAGAATCGTCGAGCTCGACGCCAGCGGATCCACCGCCGGGAAGATGCCCTTGGAGAACACCGCGCGGGAAAGCTCGGTGGTGGCGTCGAGGTGGGCGAAGGTGGTCGCCGGCGCCGGGTCGGTGTAGTCGTCGGCGGGCACGTACACGGCCTGCATCGAGGTGATGGACCGACCGCGGGTTGAGGTGATGCGCTCCTGCAGTTCACCCATCTCATCGGCGAGAGTCGGCTGGTACCCCACCGCCGAGGGCA
>NZ_JBPCSX010000175.1:0-19949 GCF_051006775.1 Mycobacterium sp. | reverse complement strand
GTACGGCGCCGGCCAGTACAGGCAGATGGGTCAGCGGACGGTCGAAGTTGACCAGACCCTCGTCGGTGTCAGTTACCTCATACAGCACCAGAAAACCCGCGAAGGTGGCCAACACCCAGGCCAGGCCCCCGGCATGGACGGGTCGCAACGCAGCGGCGAGCATCACCACGCCCAGGGCTGCCGACCAGGCGGTGGACTCGTTGAGGACATGCCCGGCATTCGCGGCGTGCGGAATACCCAGATCGGCGCCCAGACCCTGCGCTGTCGCCAGGCCCAGTTGGATCAACCCGACCGCGCCCAGGGCCCACCGCCGCCAGGGGATGGGCCCACCGTCCGACCTGCCCGGCTGCGGTGTCCTCGGCTGCCGGACCGCGGCAAGCTGGGACCGCCCGGCCAGTCGGCGCAGTGCCTGGGTCTGCTCGACTGCCGCGGCCTGCCAGTCGCGGCATGACTCACAGCCGGCCAGGTGCTCGTCGACCCGGGCGGCCGGTATCGGTTCGCGTTCGCCGTCGATACGTGCCGACAGCGCCTCACGAGCGGTGTCGCAGTCCATGTGTCAATAGTCGCGCAGACAGGCCGATTTGTTCCAGCGGATGCTCAGCTTGCAGCCCTCATCCATGGTCGAAGCGACCCGGCCTGGGTTCGCACCGCTTCCCGTCGGCTCAGTACGGCAGTGGCCAGACGACCGCCCGAAAATACATCGGCCCGCCACCCTGGCGGGCGCGGGCCGATGTGCGGTGCGGAAATCAGCGGCGCACGATGGTGGTGCTGGCGTGCACGCTGTTGTCGACGTGCGGGACGTAGACGCGCTGCTGCTGATGCAGGGTCCAGATCAGATCGCCGAGGTCGGCGTGGGCTGCCCCGGCGGTTCCCAGCATGCCCGCGAACAGTCCGCCGGCCAGCAGGCTCGAGATTGCGAAACGCTTCATGATGTTCTCCTCCTTGGTCCGGTCCGGGTGTCTCCCGGCCTGGTGACACCCACATTGCCGGGTTCGGGAGGTGCGCAACATCGAGTGATTCAAGGATTCGTCTGATGATTCGGCCTCCTCTAATCGAAGGAGGGAACCCCTGTGAAGCGTTCGCGGTTCTGCTCGATCTGCGGCTGAGCGGCGACCGCCCAGTTCGCGATTGCCATCACCGGTTCGGTGAAGCTGACGCCGAGGGCAGTGAGCGCATATTCGGTGTGCGGCGGCACTTCGTCGTAGACCGTGCGCGCCACCAGGCCGTCGCGTTCGAGCTTGCGCAGGGTGACGGTGAGCATCCGGTGCGAGATGCCGACGACGGCGCGCTGTAGCGCGTTGAAGCGCAACGGTCCCGCGCTCAGGCACAGGATCACCAGCAGGGTCCACTTGTCGCCGAGCTGGCTCAGCGTCTCGCGCACAATGCGGCACTCAGCACTGTCACCGGCCGCCACCCGGGGTCCGTCAGGTGTCAAGGTGGTCGCGCAGTTGTCAGCGACGGTCACGGTGCGGGTCGTCATGGTTACCCCTGGGAGTTCCTCACGCACCTTCGGGTGCGTTCTTGCGGTGGGTGGTGCACTCGGGAAGGCTCATCGGTAGTTACTTGGAGTGCGTATCCACATTCTTTGTACTCCGAACGAGAGGAAATGTCGTGGCGGCGTTCACCGAACAGGAATTGGCCTACCTCGCCGGCCAGCCGCTGATGCGTTTCGCTTCTGCTTCGCCGACCGGGCGGCCCGACGTGGCAACGGTGGCGTTCTCGGTGGACCGCGACGATATCGTCACCGCCGGCTTCGACATCACCAAGACCGTCCGCTACCGCAATATCGGAGCCAACCCGCGCGCCGCGGTGGTCATCGACGATCTCGCTGCGCTGGATCCCTGGACGCCCCGGGGTGTCAAGATTCGCGGCCGGGTCAGGATCGAAGATAGCGGCGGCGGCCGGCGGTTCCGGATCAGCCCCGAGGTGATCTGGAGTTGGGGCGTCAACGATCCGGGGGAGGGCATCCCGCAGATTGAGCGCCGCGAGGTCACCTCGTGACCGGCTTCGACTTCGCCGCCACGCAGGCACAGGGAGCCGACGGTCCCCGGCCAGGCGCCGGTGCCGCCCGGCTTCGGGATACTGCAACACCGTGATGACCCGGACACCGAAGTTCGGGTCGCTCATCGGGGTGCTGCGCGAGACCACAACTCGAGAGATCAGGTGAAGCCATGTCATTCATGACGCCCCGAGGCACCCGGGGTGCCCGCATGCCTGCCGCGATGAAGCCACTCATCAAAATGGTCAATGGGTTCATCGCCGGCCGGATCGGCAAGACCGGCAAGGCCTTCGGCACCATGCCGGCATTGGTGCTGATCACCACGGGGCGCAAGAGCGGTGTCGAACGGCGCACCCCGTTGGCCTATATCCCCGACGGGCATGGCAACTGGCTGATCATCGCCGCCTACGCCGGGGCGGCCAGCAACCCGGCCTGGTATCACAACATCGGCGCACACCCGGACCGCGTCAGCATCGAACTCGAGGGACGCCCGCACCGGGTCAACGCCGAGGAACTCCACGGCCCGGAGCGAGAAGGGGCCTGGAAAACGATCACCGACGCGAATAAGCGCTTCGCGGATTACCAGGACAAGACCGACCGGGTACTCCCGGTTATCCGGCTCACCGCAACCGGCGAGGGGCCAGCCGATGTGGGATGAGCGACTTCCTGCGATCAGATCGAGCGCATCCCCGTGGGGCGCGTCCAAGTCCTGGCCCGTAAGCCATAGGAAAGTGCGACTGCGCCCGACGTAGCCAATACTGGCCAGATGACCGATCGCAATGTCCTGGGTGGCCCGCTGGATCCGTGCGGCACCGACCCGATGACCGGGTTCTATCGGGATGGCTGCTGCTCGACCGGTGACGAGGATCGCGGATTGCACACCATCTGCGCGGTGGTCACCGCCGAGTTCCTTGAACACCAGCGGTCGATCGGCAATGACCTGAGCACCCCGATGCCGCAGTTCCGGTTCCCCGGCCTGGTCCCGGGGGACCGCTGGTGCGTCACCGCGCTCAACTGGCTGCGCGCCCACGACGACGGCTGCGGCGCCCCGGTGGTGCTGGCCAGCACCCATCAGCGCACCCTCGATGTGGTGCCACTGGAGGTCCTCGAACAGCATGCGGTGGACGTGCCGGATGACTTAACCGGTCTGTGATTCAGGTCGCCGAACCCCCGAATTCGCAAATAACTGTTTGCTGGACTCCCTGAGAAGTCTCACAGGAAGACAAATGTGACCCGGGTCACTAAGAAAAATCTTGGCAGGAAATTCTGCACATAATCCCACTTCAAGAGCGATAAATGGGACGCTTCCAGCACCCTTAGAGCCTTCTGAGCAATATGCGCAAAACTGCGCATATTGCGCACTTTGCTGTTTGCGAGCACAAACGCGACAGGGTAGTAACGCCACACCTACGTTCAACGAAAGGTTAGTAACGCAACGTAGAGGAGTGCGACATGGTCGCCATCGGTTCGATCGGATCCACCTGGCATCCCGGGCGTGGACCGGTGACGATGTGGTCGGCGTCTTCGGCCAGCCGCGAGGCTATGGCACAGGCCGAGCAGGATCTGCTGCCGCCGAGCTTTCAGCAGGCGCAGCATCTGCGGTCGGCGTACTTCGCCAAGACCCTGGGCCGCAAGGTCCCGCGTCTGATCCTGGCCGCCTGGGACGTTGATGGCTGGTGCGACATTGCCGTGATGACCGAGGCGATCAACGCCCACGTCCGTCGCCACGACACCTACCACAGCGCCTTCGAGGTCAGCGGCGACGACGCCGAGATCATCACCCGCCGGACCATCGCCGACCCCGAGCTCATCGAGTTCGTGCCGGCGGCGCTCGGTTTCATGGAGCAGGACGAGATCCGCACCCACGTGCAGTCCTCGACTCCGGGCACCCTGGAGTGGGATTGCTTCACCTTCGGTGTCATCCAGAAGGCGGATCACTTCACCGTTTACGCCAATATCGACCACCTGCACACCGACGGCACGTCGGGCGTGCTGATCTACCGCGACATCAATCAGACCTACCAGGCACTGATGAATGACCGTCCGGCCGCACTGGCGCCGACCGCCGGGTACCGCGACTTCACCGCCAAGCAGCGCGTGCAGGTCGAGACCATGACCCGGGACTCGCGTGCGATCAAGGACTGGGCCGACTTCGCCCACGAGGCCGACGGCAACTGGCCGAGCTTCCCCCTGGAGATTGGCTCCAGCGCCGCCGATGGCGCCGGCCGGGCGATCACCATCGAGCTGCTCAACAATGCGCAGACCGAGGCGTTCGACGCCGCCTGCCGGGCCGCCGGTGCGCGGTTCAGCGGTGGCGTGATGGCCTGCGCCGCGCTCGCTGATCACCAGTTCACCGCTGCCGAGACCTTCCACACCTTCAGCCCGTCGGACACCCGCACCGGTGCGCAGGCCCTGAGCGCCGGCTGGTACGCCAGCCTGTTCCCGGTTTCGGTGGATGTCGAGGACGGCAACTTCGCGCAGATGGCCCGCTCGGCTCAGAAGTCCTTCGATGCCAACAAGCACCTGTCGGCCGTTCCGTTTGAGCGGGCGCTGGACCTGGTCTCGTCCGAAGAACTCGGCGCGCCGCAGTCCAGCCGGCCGATGATGGTGTCGTTGTTCGACTTCCGCAAGCTGGCTGACGCCAACGCCAGTCGGCTCGGGATCTACATCGACGACCTGTCGCACGGCGGTATCAATATGTGGGTCACGCGTAACGCAGACCAGACCATCGCCACGGTGTCCTACCCGGACAATGCGGAGAGCCGGCACTCCGTGCACGAGTACCTCGGTGCACTGCGGGCGGCCTTCCTCGGCGCCGTTGAGATGGCCGGGGACTGGGCCGACGGGTTCGCCGACCAGGCTTTTGCGCATTCTGCTTAGTCGGCCCGTTAAGCTTTCCGGGTGGCCGGAAAGCAGCATCGCATCGACCTGCGGCTCGCAACGCAGATCCTGCTGCTGCAGCTGACGGTGGTAGCGCTGACGCTGGGGATCGCCTTCGCTCTGCTGGCGGTCGTCAGCCAGCGCCGCCTGATCCACGAGTACGGAGTCCGCTCCCTCGATATCGCCCGGGTGGTCGCCGACGGCCCTGCGGTGCGCGCGCAGGTCGCTCGCGACAACGCGAAGCTGCCGACGGTCAACGAGTTGGAGGTTGGCGATCTGCAAAAGCTCGCCGGCCAAGTCCTCCATGCCACCGGCGCGTTGTTCGTCGTGATCACCAACGACAGCGGTATTCGGCTGACCCATCCCAACCCCGCCGAGTTGGGTAAGAAGGTCAGCACTGAGCCGTACGCGGCGCTGACCGGCAAAGAGGAAGTCGTTCAGCAGACCGGCACCATGGGGCCGTCCGTGCGCGCGAAAGTCCCTGTGTTCGCGCCGGATTCGAGCCGGATCGTCGGCCAGGTCAGCGTCGGCATGTCCACCTCGTGGGTTTATCGCCTGCTCAACAGCGACCTGCGGGCCGCACTGATGACCGGCGGTCCCGCGCTGCTGACCGGAGCGGTGCTCTCCCTGCTGCTGGCGCGGCGCTGGCGTAAACAGACGCTGGACCTCCAGCCCACTGAGATGACCGAACTGGTGCGCACACAGGAAGCGGTCCTGCACGGTATCGGTGAAGGTGTGCTGGCCTCCGACACCGACGGCAACACCACCTTCGTCAACGATGAGGCCCGCCGCCTCCTCGAGATCGGTTCCGCCACAGGGCAACCCGTCGATCAGATCGGACTCACCCCGCGAGTGCTGGAGGTGCTGCGGTCCTGCGATCCGACCCCGACGCTGGCGACCGTGGGGGACCGGGTCCTGGTGGTCTCAGCCCGGCCGGTGTCTCGGGAGGGTCAGGAACTGGGAACCGTGCTCGTCATCCGGGATCGCACCGACGTCGAGTCGCTGACCCAGCAGCTCGATGCGGTGCGCCTGATGAGTACCGTGCTGCGCGCTCAGCGCCACGAATATGCCAACCGGCTGCACCTGCTCAACGGACTGCTGCACGGCGGGCACTCCGATGAGGCCTCGCAATACCTTGAGGAACTTCTCGGCTCGGGCCCGCTGGGGTCGGCGCTGCCCGGTATCGACGCCATCCGGGACACCTACCTTCAGGCGCTGCTGGCGGCCAAGGCGGCCGGCGTCAGGGAGGCCGGGGTGACGCTTCGGATCGGGGAGAACACCTGGGTGCCCGGCCAGCTCGCTCTGCCGGTCGACGTGACCACCGTCCTGGGCAACCTTCTCGATAACGCCATCGATGCGGCCCGCACCGGAAGTAGTAGTGCCAAGATCGTGGAAGTGGAACTGCTGCAGGATGATTCGACACTGCACATCACCGTCGCCGACAGCGGCGACGGTGTGGCGCCGGATTTCGCCGATCAGATCTTCCTGGAGGGCACCTCAACCAAGCCGGCATCGGATCTCCCCGGCGGTCGCGGCATCGGGCTGACGCTGGCCCGCCAGATCGCCCGCGCACTGGGTGGGGATATCCGGCTGAGCAGACCGGGCAATCCCGGTACCGAACTGTGCGGTGCGGAATTCATGGCCCAACTGCCGGGTGTGATGGTCAGCGTGATGGCCGAGCAGGCGCGATGAGTAATGCCGACCTGACCGTGCTGGTGGTCGATGACGACTTCCGGGTCGCGCACATGCACGCGGGCATCGTCGAGGCACTGCCCGGCTTCACCGTGGTCGGCACCGCCAACACCCTGGCTGCGGCCCGCAAGGCCGCCCCGGTGGACCTGGCCCTGGTCGACGTGTATCTGCCGGACGGATCCGGGATCGACCTGGTGCGGGAACTGCATGGCGACGCCATGATGCTCAGCGCGGCGACCGAGGCCGAGACCGTACGCTCCGCGATCGCGGCCGGCGCGCTGAGTTATCTGGTCAAGCCGTTCGCCCCGGCCGATCTGGCCGCCCGGTTGTCCGGGTATGCCCGCTATCGCCGGATGCTGGCCGGCCGCAACCTCGGCCAGGGTGACATCGACGCCGCCCTGGACGCGCTGCGGCCCCGGGTCGCCCCCCAGCAGTCGCTGGCCGCCGCCGCGTCACCCACCAAGGATCTGGTCCTCGAGGCGCTGGCCGGTGCGGATACGCCCTTGTCGGCGGCCGAGGTGGCCGCCGCTATCGGAGTATCGCGGGCCACCGCCCAGCGCTACCTGGCCAACCTGGCCACCAGCGGTGAGGTCAAGGTAGGCCTGCGCTACGGCACCACCGGGCGCCCCGAGCAGGAGTTCATCGCGCAACCCAAGGGGCCCACGAGGCTGAAGTGAGTCGCGACGCGCCGGAGTTATCGGACGTGTCAATTGATTTCCACAGCAAACGACCTGCGCGTTCCGAGCAAATCTCCGGCAGTAGCCACCGAAACAGCCACTGAGGCCAAAAGTCCCTACTGGACAATGGGACCTGAGTAGAAGATAGTCATTAGCTGAGGAACCAACCTCGGCAAAGAGTGAGCAACGTTCGCAACACAAAAGGGGATCTCCAACATGAACAGCCAAACGAAGCCGATGATGGCCAGCGGACTGGGTCTGGCCACCGCCGCCGCGATGGTCGCGTCGGCCGTTGCGCTGCCCATCACGCACAGTGTGGCCAGTGTCCCGATGCCGTCGATGTCCAGCGCATTCACCCTGCTGGACTCCGAGCATGAGTGGGAACACGGCAATGGCAACGGATGGGGCAACCCGCACAACGGCTCGTCGAGCTCCAACGTCGGCTCGTCGAGCTGGAGCAGCGACGATGACGGCGAGGATCACGAGGGCGATCACCACCGCGGCTTCGGCAACATCTTCGGCATGATCGGCAACTTCCTGGTCAACAACCAGGCTGAGGTCGAAGCCTTTGCCGCAGGGGTTCCGACCTTCTACCTCGGACCGGTACAGCTGGGTCAGGGTGTGCTCGCAAGCGCGTTCTACACCGGCTACAACGGTTCGGCCACCGGGCTACCGGGCGTGCTCGCCTATGTCACCAGCCAGATCGGTGACGTCACCGCGTTCATCAAGACCGCCGTGCTGGCCGTCACCGGGATGATCCCGGCGATCCCGCTCGGCCCGGTCTGGGTTGGCGGAAGCCGGCTGGCCAACGCCTTCTTCGACGGCTACAACGGTTCGGCGACCGGCCTCGCGGGGATCGTCTCCTACGTGACCTCCTCGCTGGGCCTGCAGGCCGCTCCGGCCACCCCGGCCGCAGCCAAGACCGTCGCGGCGTCCGCCGTGGCGGCACTGCCGCAGACCGCTTCTTCGGTGGCCACTGTCGCGGTGTCGGCGCCGAAGGCGGTCGCCGTCGGCCGCAAGGCCGTGAAGTCGGCTGCTGCGGCCCCGCGTGCTGCCGCTTCGTCGGCCAGCGCGAAGGATGCTCCGAAGGCTGCTGCCGCTTCGCGTCGCGCCAAGTAGTCAGTCAGGCCAAGTAGTCAGTTACTCGGTCACGGGCGGGCGCTGGGCCCCGGTGAGCTAATCGCTCCCGGATGGCCCGGCGGCCGCCCGTGACCTTTTTCAGCCCCTGCCGGGGCCCGCAACCACGTCCACCCCATCGCGCGAGTCAAAGGCCGTGACAGGCGCACCGGCGTGATGGGATCAAAGGCGATGGGACACCGGATGCTCGTGATCGCCGCGCTGACTACGGCGCTGGCTGTCTATTGGCCGGCGCCGCTCACCAGCGCGTCGCCGGCCGCGACGGTGACCGCGGTGACCGCCGCGGACCTTGGCGCCACCTGGCGACCGGAATGCCCGGTGGCCCCGGCTGATCTTCGCCGGGTCGAACTGAATTACACCGGTTTCGACGGGCAGTCACGCCGCGGCGCGCTGGTGGTGCACCGGACCGTCGTCGAGGACGTCATCGCGATCTTCGCCGAGTTGCAACAGCTGAACTATCCGATCCAGCGGATGCAGACCGTCGACCACTACCGGGGCGCCGACGACGAACTGTCCATGCAGGACAACAACACCTCGGCATTCAACTGCCGGCCGTTGCCGGGCAGCACAGCATGGTCGTTGCACGCCTTCGGCCGGGCGATCGACGTCAACCCGCTCATCAATCCCTATCTCGCCGCCGGCGGAGATTTGCAGCCGGCGACCGCGGCCCGCTACCTCGACCGCAACCGCGACGATCCCGGCATCCTGCGAGCGGACTCCCCAGCGGTGCGCGTCTTCACCGATCGCGGCTGGCGCTGGGGCGGCGCATGGCGCAACCCGGTGGACTACCAGCACTTCGAAGTCGGCTGAGGATAGGCTGGACAAGTGTCCAGAACACCGTTGTCGATGATCCCGACCGGCTGGTTCCAGGTCGCATGGTCTGAGGAGATCGGCGTCGGTGCGGTGCACCGGATGACCTACTTCGGCCGGGACATGGTGGCCTGGCGCGCTCGGTCCGGCCGGCTGACCGTGATGGATGCCTACTGCGAACACCTGGGTGCACACCTCGGTCACGGCGGCCACGTCGAGGGTGAGACGATCCAGTGCCCGTTCCACGGCTGGCAGTGGGATGCCGAGGGTCACAACGTCTGCGTCCCGTATGAGTCGCGGCCCAACCGTGGCCGGCGGATGCGGACCTACCCGGTCACCGAGTGCAACGAGTCGGTGTACATCTGGCACGACGTCAACCGCGCCGAGCCCTACTTCGACGTTCCCGACGTCATTGCCGGATTCGGCGACGGCGCCACCGCCGCCGACTACTACCCTCAGCAGCGGCTCTACCGGCCCGCCGAGCATCTGCACCCGCAGTACGTGCTGGAGAACGGCGTCGATTTCGCGCATTTCAAATACGTGCACAAGACGCCGATCGTGCCGCTGTTCACCCGGCATGATTTCGCCGGGCCGATCTCGTATGTGGACTTCACCATCACCTTCGAAGGCGATGACGGACAGGCCATCGACGATGTCCAGAGCGGGGTCGAAGCGATCAATGCCGGCCTGGGAGTGGCCGTCACCAAGAGTTGGGGGATGGTCGACAACCGCACAGTCTCGGCCATCACCCCGATTGATGAGCACAGCTGTGACGTCCGGTTCATGGTCTACATCGGCCGCATCCCCGGAGACGACTCCCCGAAAACCCGTGACAGGGCAACGGCATTCGGGCAGATGGTGATCGATCAGTTCGCGGCGGACATCGAGATCTGGTCACACCAGCGCTATCGCGCAAACCCGGCACTGGCGCCCTCAGAGGCCGAGAGCTTCACCACATTCCGGAAGTGGGCCGGCCGGTTCTATCCCGAAAGTGCAGGCATATGAACAAGGTTCGCGTCTTCCAGGTCGCCACCGGCAACGTCGGCACCGAGATGATCAAACGCATCAGCGCCCACCCGGACCTGGAGTTGGTCGGTCTGCACTGCTACACCGCGGACAAGATCGGCCGAGATGCCGGTGATATCGCCGGTATCGGTCCGGTCGGCGTCAAAGCCACCGGGGCCGTCGATCAGATCATCGCCGCCAAGCCCGACGTGCTCACCTTCCACGGCGTCTTCCCCGACGAGGACCTGTACGTCCGGGTGCTGGAGGCGGGGATCAACATCGTCACCACCGCGGACTGGATCACCGGCTGGCACCGCGACACCAACCATCCGCACGCCAGCGGTAAGCCGGTCACCCAACTGCTCCAAGAGGCCTGTGAGAGAGGTGGATCCACCTTCTACGGCACCGGAATGAATCCCGGTGTCAACCAGATCCTGGGGGTGGTGTGTTCGATCGACGTCGCCGAGATCGAGAACGTCACCACCATCGAGTCCGTCGACGTGTCCTGCCACCACTCGGCAGACACCTGGAAGGAAGTCGGCTACGGACTACCCGTCGACCATCCGGATCTGCCCGGAATGCTGGAAAAATACACCCGGGTATTCGCCGACAGCGTGCTGTTGATGGCCGACTGTTTCGACCTCACTCTCGACGAGGTGAAGTTCGGCTACGAACTCGGCGCCTGCACCGAAGATGTCGACCTCGGCTGGTATCAGCTGCCCAAGGGATCGCTGGGCGCCAACTACATCAAGTACCAGGGGCTGATCGGTGGTGTTCCCAAGATCGAGACCCATCTGGAATGGCAGATGACCCCGCACACCGAGCCGCACTGGGATATCAAGGGCTGCTACATCACTCAGATCATCGGCGACCCGCAGATCTACAACAAGCACATGATCTTCCCCAAGCCAGGCATCGATCTGTCCGACCCGTCGTCGTTCGCCTCCATCGGCATGACGGTCACCGGTATGCCCGCCCTCCACGCCGTCAAAGCGGTGGTGGCCGCTCCGCCCGGATTGCTCACCAGTGCCGATGTCCCCTTGCGGGGCTTTGCCGGCCGCTTCAAGTCGCATAACCACCGATAGTCCCAGGTCACGGATGGCTTCGAGCGGAACGGCATCGGCGGCGCGTGATTAACCGCAGAATGGGGAGATGGAAGAGCGGCGCCGGCTGGGCGTTCAGGACGCGCGGAGACGATTAGGCGTCCAGGACGCACTGTGGCTGGAGATGGATCGCCCCAACAATCTGATGGTGGTCGACTCGGTGGTGTGGACGGCGCAGCCGCTGGACTTCGGCAAGGTGCGCGCCGTCGTCGAGGAACGGCTACTCGACCGCTACCCGGTATTCCGCAGTCTGGCGGTCAGGGACGACGACGGCTCCTGGTGGTGGGAGCGTGACGAGAACTTCGATTTCGACAATCACGTCGCGCTCATCTCGCTGAAGAAGCCCAACGACCCGCGTGCTCTGCAGGAGCTGGTGGGTGCGCATCGCACCGAGATGCTGGATCGGAATCGGCCGCTGTGGCAGGCGATCTGGGTCAAGCGCTATCGCGGCGGAAGCGCCATGATCCTGCGCAGCCACCATGCCATCGCCGACGGTATGCGGATGGTGCAGCTGTCGATGAGCATGTTCGACGCGACGCCGCAGGGCGGCCCGATCATGGCGCCGGCGGTGACTCAGCAGGGTGCCCATCCGCATCCGCCCGGACAGTCGCTGGCCCAGCGGGTCAGGGCCACCGCGGCCGAAGCGACCCGCGCTGCGGGGACCGCGATCTCCCGGGTGGCAGGTGCGGTCGGCGGTCTGGCCGATGCCCCGCAGGTGCTCCAGCAGGCCGGCCGGATGGGCCGGTTCGCGCTGCGCAACCCGCTGGGAGCGGGCGACACACTGGTGAATACGGTCCAGGCGACCGGTGCCGCCCTGGCCCAGACCGTGCGGTCGGCGCTGCCCGGCGGCGGCTCGATCGTCGATGTGTTCTCGTCCGCGCCCGGCGACGTCGACACCCTGCGCAAGCTGTTGATCGGCACCCGCAACGACGCCACCATCTGGACCGGTCCGGCCGGGGGCGAGAAGAGCGTGGCGTGGTCGGAGCCGCTATCGCTGCCGGCCATCCGGGCGGTCGCCAAGGCCAACCGCTGCACCGTCAACGACGTGCTGGTGGCCACCGTGGCCGGCACGCTGCATGACTACCTCAAGGCCCACGACGCGCGCTGCGCTTCGGTGACCTTCATGGTTCCGGTGAACCTCAAGCCGCTCGATCTGACGCTGCCCGACACCCTCGGCAATGAGTTCGCCCTGGTCCAACTGGAACTGCCCACCGACGAACCCGACGCCGGCAAGGTGCTGGAGGCGGCCAAGCGCCGGATGGACCGCATCAAGCTCGGTCACGAGGCGGCGGTGGCGTTCCGGTTGCAGGAGACCATCGCCGGATTCAGCAGAAGCCTGTACGAGGCTTCGGTGGATCTGTTTGCCAACCGCACACTGGGAACACTGACGAATGTGCCCGGGCCGCCGATGCCGGTGTATCTCGCCGGCAGTCTGGTCGACGGCATGGTCGGGTGGGCGCCGGTCTCGGGTGATCAGCCGATGAGCTTCACGATTTACAGCTACGACGGAGAGGTGACCGTCGGAATCGCCTGTGACACAAAGCTTGTCCCCGACCACGAGACGATCGTCGATGGTTTCTCAGGCGCATTCGCCCGGTTGGTCGACGCCACACCGGGCGCCGATCTCATGCAGATCACCTGGGGCGGTGCGGGGCGGGGTCCTTGGCAGGGACCTGGGAAGGGCCCTGGGAGAGGTCGCGACCGAAAGCGATGAGGGCGCGACGGCCGATGGCCAGGATCGATTCATCGAAGTCATAGCCGTCCCGATAGGACAGTTCGAGGATGCGGTCGGCCATCTCCACGGCCACCAGCATGGCGCGGGGATCGGTGTCGGCGGGGATCAGTCCGGCGTCGACCAGGATCGTGTGCAGGCGGCCGGCGAGCGCCTGCATGCGGGCCCGGACGTAAGCGGTGACCGCCGGCGAGGTGCGTCCGCCCATCCAGACGCGCGCAGTGCTGGGGTGCTCCTGGTAGTAGTGCACATGCAGGTCGATCTCGTTGTTGAGCAACTGGGCGACAGAGGTGATCTTCCAGGTCTGCTCGGCCTGGACGCAGCGGGCATCGAGTTCGGCGCACTGCCGCTCGAGGAGGTCACCGAGGATGGCTTCCCGGTCCGGGAAGAACCTGTACAGCGAGGGGTAGGAGACGCCGGCGCGGTCGGCGATGGCGCGGGTGGTCGCGGCGTCGATGCCCTGCTCGTCGGCGATGGCGGCGGCCGCGTCGAGGATGCGGGTGACCGTCTGGCGGCTGCGTTCCTGCACCGGCACCCGGCGGGTCACACTCGCGGTCGTCACCGACGTCGTCCTTTCGCCCGGGAATCCCTTGACAGCTCCGGGCAAAAATATAACATTGTTAGTGTTTAGACCAGCGCTCGTGAATCGGGAGTCCGAAAATGTCCGTCACCACGCTCAACAAGGCGCGCCCCACCGAACCGTTGGCCGGCCATGTCGACGTCCTGATCGTCGGCGCCGGCATCTCCGGGATCGGGCTCGGCCACTACCTGGTCACGATGCAGCCCGGCCGTTCGTTCGCGATCGTCGACGGCCGTGACACCATCGGCGGCACCTGGGACCTGTTCCGCTACCCGGGTATCCGATCGGACTCCGATCTGCACACCTTCGGTTACGAATTCAAGCCGTGGACGTCGGACAACGCGATCGCCAGCGCCGAGGAAATCCTCAACTACATGCATCAGGTCGTCGACGAGGACGGTCTGGGTAAGCGTATCTACTTCCAGCACAGGGTGATCCGGGCGGACTTCGACACCGACACCGCGCAGTGGACCGTGACCCTCGAGCGCAACGGTAAGCAGTGGCAGGTCACCGCGAACTGGCTGTTCGGCGCGACCGGCTACTACGACTACGCGGCCGGTCACCGGCCGCACTTCGACGGTGAAGAGGACTTCGAGGGCACCATCGTGCACCCGCAGTTCTGGCCCGAGGATCTCGATTACAAGGACAAGCACGTCGTCGTCATCGGCAGCGGTGCCACCGCCGTCACCCTGATTCCGGCGATGGCCGGCGACACCGCCCACATCACCATGCTGCAGCGTTCGCCCACCTACGTGATGCCGCTGCCGAAGAAGGATCCGATCGCCAACGGTCTGCGGAAGATCCTGCCGGAGAAGACCGCCTACAAGGTCACCCGCGAGCTGAACAAGGGCCGGCAGCGGTTCATCTACAACCTCGGGCAGAACCATCCCAAGATCGCCAAGCGCATCATCCGCGCCTTCAACGCCGCGGCGCTGCCCAAGGGCTATGACATCGACACCCATTTCAGCCCGACCTACAAGCCGTGGGATCAGCGGCTGTGTGCGGTGCCGGACAACGATCTGTTCCAGGCGATCTCCAGGGGCAAGGCCGAGGTGGTAACCGACAAGATCGTGCGCTTCACCAAGACCGGCATCCTGCTGGAGTCGGGCCGGGAACTGAAGGCGGACATCATCATCAGCGCCACCGGCCTGAAGCTGCTCCCGTTCGGCGGGATCGCAGTCTCCGTCGACGGCGAGGCCAAGGATCCGCACGACACCGTGGTCTACAAGAGCTTCATGCTCTCGGGTGTGCCGAACCTCGCGTTCGCCTTCGGCTACACCAACTCGTCCTGGACGCTCAAAGTCGATCTGGTTTGCGAGCACCTGTGCCGACTGATGTCCTATATGGATCAGCACGGCTACAACGCCGTGGTACCCGTCTGCGACGACCCGTCCATCGAGTTGCGACCGATGCTGGACTTCCCGGCCGGCTACATCACCCGCGCCATCGACCTGTTCCCGCAGCAGGGAACGAGCGGGCCGTGGACCGTGGAGATGAACTTCAAGGCCGATCGCGCGCGGCTGCGCAAGGGCCCGGTCGAGGACGCCGCACTGCGGTTCTCCTCGGTCGCCCACTCGACTGCGACCGCCGGAGCGGCCCGGGCATGAGCCGTCCTGCCTTCATCGAGGTGGACGGCCGACGTGTCCGGGTGCGGGTCGATGGTGACCAGCACAACCAGCCGGTGCTGCTGGTGCACGGCATCGGCCGCAGCCTGGAGGACTGGGATCCGCAGTACGAGCGGCTAGCCGCCGACTATCGCGTGATCGCCGTGGACGTGCCGGGTTTCGGATTCTCCGACCGGCCCGACGGCCCGATCACGTTGTCCGCCTTCGCCAAAGGGGTGCTGGGCGCCGCCGACGCACTCGGCGAGACCCGGCCGCTGCATGTCGTCGGTAACTCACTGGGCGGGGCGATCGCTCTGCAGACCCTGGCCAACCGGCCTGAGCGGGTCGCCAGCTTGACGCTGGTCGATCCCGCCGGTTTCGGCCGCGAGGTGACCATGCTGCTGCGGATGCTGACGGTGCCCGGCCTCGGACAGTTGAGTACACGTCGGCCCACCCGCGCGAGCGCGCGACTGCTGGAACGGACGATCTTCGCCGATCCGGCACTGGCCACCAAGGCGCGGATCGACCATGCGCTGGCGATCGGACGACAACCGCACTCCGGGTCGGTGTTGCGCGAGACCGCCGTCGCCCTGGGCACACCGGCTCGCGGGGTCAAACCCGGTTGGCGCCGGCAACTGGCCGCCTTCGCCGCCCTGCATCCGCGGCCCACGCTGGTGATGTGGGGAGAGCGCGACCGCGTGCTACCGGCCCATCACCTCAATGAAGCCCGGCGGGTGCTCCCGCACGCCGAGACCCACCTGCTACCCGGGGTGGGGCATATGCCACAGATCGAGTGTCCCGATGAGTTCGCCGATCTGCTGCTGCCTTTTCTGGCGAGGGTGACCCAAACCGGCTGATCTCAGGCCCTGCGTGCGTGCGTCGCGTCTGCGTGGGTGCCGAAGCCCTGTGTCGCAGCGGTGTCGCTCTCGGGGTGGCGGCCGGTGCCGCCGCCGCGGTCTTGTCGTAGGGCACCGGTGGTCCGTAGGGGTCGACTGCTCCGGCGTAGACCGGTGGACCGCCGACCCCGTAGGCACCCGGCACCGTGGTACCGAACGGCCGGTTCGCCGGATCATCGCTCAGATAGGCGATCCCGTTATCCCAGCCGGTCGGGATGGCCGTCACGAAGTCGACGATCGTCGTGATCGGGTCGGGAAAGTACAGCGGATTGGCCATTGTCGGTGTGCCCGGATTGATGGTGCGGTCATAGGCCGTCTCGACCAGCACACGCAGTGGCGGGTCCAGCAGAGCAGCGATCAGCGGACCGATCAGGGGCAGGGCGGCGACCGGCGTCAACATCGGCAGCGTCGGCGTCGGAATCAGGTAGTACGTCGAATCCCGGTACTGCCCTTGCAATTCCGGTGTGCCGATCCGCAACGGTTCCAGGTGCACGAAGTAGTACCCGGCGATCGCGTTGGCCAACGCGAGAACGTTGAACGGGTTGGTGGGGGCATCCGACATCAGGTCGTACTGTCCCGCCACATCCACGGTTGTCAAAGGCGCCGATTCCGGTGAGTCGGTCGGCGTCGCACCGTTGAACGTCACCCCGAGGAAGGGGATGAACAACCCGGGCACCCGTGCCAGGATCCCGCCATTGGGCCGGTTCGGATTGGCCAGCATCACGAAGTTCACCGTTGCGGTCGCTGGATCGGCGATCAGGGTGATCTTCTCGTTGCTCGCGATCGTCGCGCTCTGGGAGTACCCGAACACCACGTAGGAGGAATCGGTCAGTGCAGCGGTCGCGGTGCGGGTGTAGGGCGGCTGCGTCTGGATGCACGCGCTGCCGCGGATGCAGGCGTCCAGATTGGCCATCCCGGCCGCAACCGAGTCGTCGAAGCTGGGCGTGCGCGGGCCGCTGAGCCAGCCGATCGTCTCGGGGGTGTACACGCCCACCCGGGTGCACGCCGCGGCGCACAGGCCGGTGCCGGTGACGTACTTGTCGTTCATGGTGTCGATGTAGTAGCCGACCCAATCCGACGGTTGCGGCGGCACTTCCAGCGGGTTGAAGGTGCCGCCCATCGACAGCGACGTCGACGCCCAGCCGGACTGGGCGGTCGCGAGCGCGGCGGCGGTCAGCAGAGCCGCGATACCGCTGCGGTACCCAGCGCCCATCGTGATCCGCCTTTGGTCGGCCTCCAGATAACCCACTGAACCTACCAACTCAATGGTCAGAACGGGGGCAACCGCGCTGCGAGCTAACTGACGGGAACGTCGAGGATGGCGCGTGGCACGCCTGCGCCGGGGCCGTCGAAGTGCCACCACTCACCGGAGTACACCGTCAGTCCGCCGGTCGCCATCGCGGTGCGCAGAACAGCCCGGTTGGCTTGCTGCTGGGCGGTGACACCGTCGGTCGCGTAGGCGGTCGCGTGCGGGGAGAAGTCGTCGAAGTCGGTGCCCATGTCGATCAGCCGGCCGCCGCGGGCGATGGTCACATCCACCGACCGTCCGCTCTCATGGCTGCGCGCGTACGGGCCGGGCCTGGCCACCCAGGCGGGGTTCGGCACCGCCTCGAACATCCGCACCTGAACCTCGTGCGGGCGATAGCAATCCCAGAACACCAACGTCGCGCCCTGGGCGGCCAGGGCGGCTGCCGCCGTCGTCAATCCGGGCGCCAGGGATTCGTGCACCAGGCAGCGGGCACCGGCCGGATACAGCGGTGCACCGACGAAGTTGTCGGCGGACCCATAGCGGAGGTCGACGATCGCGTCCGGTACCACCGAGCGCACATCGATGAAACCGGCGGCGCGGGCCTGCGGGGAGACCGGTGGCACCGCGGGGTCCGGGGCGGCGTACGCGCTCGGCGCCGCCACCACAGCCGTGGCGACCAGAGCGGCCGTCAGGTGGGTGCGCATAGGTTCATTGTCCCCGTCCGCGATGTAACGGAATACGCCCACCGTCGGATAGACCGGCATAGGCGCGGTTTCCGGCGGAGGTGGGTCGACATGCGCAGTGCACTGAGCACCGGGTCGCGGATACCGGTGGGCATCACCGCACTGGGCGCTGCCGTGGCCGTGTGGGCCGCCCCGCAGGCGCTGGCGGAACCGGTTGATGCCCCCCCGGCCCCGCAGGCCGAGGTCGTCGCCGCAACAACCGCATCCTCGGTGGTTCCGCCGGACGGGGTGCCGCACCTGCCGAGTCCGGACAGCCTGCCGCCCGGAACCACCCAGATCGAGCCCGAACACCGCAACTTGAGTTACCTGCGCGACATCTGGAACGCGGTGCGCAACCAGGACGTCACGATGTCCCAGGCGCTGCTCCTGATCGCCCAGCGTCCGATGGACGCACCGACGACGGGGATGTCTCCGCACCCGGTTTCGGTGGAGTCGACGCCCTAGCTAGCCGAGGCTGACCACAGCCTCGTTGCGGCGCAGGAACGGCAGCGTCCACGGCGGGTCGTAGAACCAGCTCAGCGGATCCCCGGCGGGCTCGATCCTGTTGTCCCGCAGTGTCTTCAGCAACTCCTCGGCCTTCGCCGCCACCGCCCGGGGGTTCGGCAGGCCGGCGTATCGGAGCACGGCCACCCGCTCGGGCGCGACGCTCACCAGTCGTACCCGGTCATCGTTGGGCGTGGGAAGGCTGTCCAGCGAGTGCTCCGAGGGCATGAAGAAGCGGATCACCCACCGCCCGTCCGCGTCACGCTGGGCCGCCACCGGGGCGGTCATGGCGATCTTCTCGCTCTGCTGGGCGACCGGGGCGGTCATGGCGATCTTCGTCCGGCCGGTGTTGCCGCCGAAGATATAGCCCGCCAGCCGACGGAAGCCCTCGTTGCGGGAGGCTTCCTCATCGGCGTCGATGGTGGTCTCAGCCGCGATCCGCGGCCCGTACTGGCGGATCTCGACATCACCGATCCGGCGTTCCAGGGTGAAGGCAGGTTCCTCGGTGCCGCTCCGGATACCGACGATCGACCCGCCGGCTTCGGCGACCTGGCCCAGCACTCCGACGATCTTGTTCAGCATGTTGCGTCCTCTCCTTGCCTCGATTATCCCGCTGTGGCTCCCGGTGATGATTCGGCGAGGGGCCCTCCGCTCAGGAGTGTGATTGGCGAGAGCACATTTTTGTCGGACCGGCTCCCTAGAATCGAAGGTATGTTCGACTCAGATGTGCCCGGGCTGTTGTCGGAGATGACCGAAGCCCAGCGGTCCGAGCGGGCGGCGGTGGCCCGGCGGTTGTTGGCGGCCGGAAGGTTGTGTCAGGTGCGGATGGCTGGTCGTGATGGCATGGATCGGTTGAACTGGTGCATCGACAACTGGGAGGCCGTCGCGGCGGAAGTGAGTGCCGAGCTGGGTATCAGCCGGGCGCGGGCCTCGTCGCAGATGAACTACGGGGTGGCTTTGCTGGAGCAGTTGCCGAAGCTCGGCGCCGCGATGGCGGCCGGCGAGGTCGATTTCCGGGTGATCGCGGTGGCGGTGTTCCGCACCGGTTTGATCACCGATGCCGAGGTGCTTGCGGCCATCGATGCGAAACTTGCCGCCGCGGCGCCGCGGTGGAACGCCCTGTCGAGGAACAGGGTCGTGGAACTGGTGGATCGATGGGTCCGCCACTTTGATCCTGCAGCGGAGCGGGCGGCGCGGGATTCCGATGAAGACCGTCACGTGGAGATCGGTCCGTCGCGGGATGGGTTGGCGGATTTCTGGGGTGCGGTGCGCGCTCCGGATGCCGCGGCGTTGGATCGGCGGTTGGATCAGCTGGCTTCCACGGTGTGCCGTGCTGATTCGCGTACGAAACGGCAGCGT
>NZ_JBPCSX010000174.1:0-22341 GCF_051006775.1 Mycobacterium sp. | reverse complement strand
TGCCGACATGCCGACCCCGCCGACGCCCACGACTGCGACATCCTCACCGGGCTTGATCTGTGCGGTGTGGGTGGCTGATCCGTAGCCGGTGGTGACGCCGCAGCCGACCAGGCAGGCAACCTCGAACGGGATGGACGGATCGATCTTCACCACCGAGGACTCGTGCACCACCATGTAGGGCGAGAAAGTGCCGAGCAATGTCATCGGGAACACCGGCAGGCCATCGGTGGTGTGGATGCGGTGGGTGCCGTCGGAGATGGCGGTGCCCGCCAGCAGTCCGGCGCCGAGGTCGCAGAGGTTGCGCAGACCGGCCTGACACGACGGACATTTGCCGCAGGACGGGATGAAGGACATCACGACGTGGTCGCCGACGGCGACCCCGTCGACACCCTCGCCGATCTTGGTGACGATGCCGGCGCCCTCATGGCCGCCCAGCACCGGGAAGCCGAACATCGGGATGCCGCCGGTGACCAGATGGTGGTCCGAGTGGCACATGCCGGAGGCTTCCATCTGAACCTGGACCTCACCCCTGGTGGGTTCGCCGATCTCGATCTCCTCGATCTTCCACGGCTGGTTGAACTCCCGGATGAGCGCGCCTTTTGTCTTCACTGCAATCCTCCGCCTGGTGATGGATCTAGAACGTGTTCTCGTTTGGTGGTGTCAATCCTATGGCCTGTGTCACCTCGGGGGGAGGGGTCGGCCAGATTGTTTTGACGGGTGTCGATTCAGAAGACCGGGACCGGTGTCTGGCCCAGCGGGTAGTAGCCGGGCAGCTTCTCGCCGGCCAGGCTGCGCTCGATGCGTTCCTGCATGCCCTTGGACAGCTTCCCGGCCGTCATGAGCTCCAGATACAGCTTCTGCACGTGGCCGAAGTCGAAGAAGTCGCGTTGCCACTCGATCAGACCGTCGGCATTGAGTCGGAACCAGCTGCCGCCGATGCCGTAGATGGTCGCCTGGTTTCCGTCGGCATCGGTGGCGACCTGCTTCCAGAATCCGACCACCTCGCCGATCTTCTCGTCGATGAGCACCTTCTGGTACGGGTAACTCCAGCCCTCCAGCCCGGCCATCTCCAGTCCCATCGCGATATCCCGGATCTCGTCCTTGCCGACGCACATCACGTCCTCCTTGGGACCGATGTTCCAGCCGTAGGTGGCGTCTTCGGCGAAGAACTCGGCAAGGCCGCGCCAATCCCCCTTACGTTCGGCCTCCCGGTTGGCCGCCAGCCAACGTTCCACGAAGTCCTCGAGTTGCTCGCGGGGCTGCGCTGCCATTACGTCTCCTGTTTCTCGATGATGACAAGGGCTCGGGTGGGGCATATCTCGACCGCGCGCTCGATCTCGGCACGCGCTGAGTCAGGGGGTTCGGTATCGAGTATCTCGACGGTGCCCCGCTTGGGTACCCGGAAGTAGTCGGGCGCCTCGAGTTCACACATGGCATGGCCCTGGCATAGGTCGAGGTCCACCTCGACGCGGTAGCTACCCACTGCCTACGCCCTACGTCTGCGGTAACGGACCCGTGCGGGCCTGGCCAACTGAACGACCATCTTCGAGTGGTCGTTGTGATAGGTCTCCGGCGGCTGTGCCATCTCAAACTCGTACTCCCGCAACAGGACCGAGAAGATCGCTTTGATCTGCATGGTGCCGAACGCCGCCCCGACGCACCGGTGCCGGCCGGCTCCGAACGGGATCCAGGTCCAGCGGTGGACGACGTCCTCCTCCCGTGGCTTGTCATAGCGGCTCGGATCGAAGGCCTCCGGGTCGGGGAAGTCCTCGGCGATCCGGTTCGAGATAGCCGGCGACGCGGCGACGAAATCGCCCTTGTGGATCGCGGTTCCCTCGACTTCGAACTCGCCCTGTGCGACCCGCATCAGGATGATCAGTGGCGGGTGCAGCCGCAGGGTCTCCTTGACGACGTTGTCCAGCAGCGGAATCTGGCGCAGGGCATGGAAACTCACCTCCTGGCCGTCGGCGTAGAGGTCGTCGAGTTCCGCGGTGACGTCCGCGTAGACATCGGGGTTGCGCATCAGCTCGATCAGCGTCCAGGCCGAGGTTCCGGAGCTGGTGTGGTGGCCGGCGAACATCAGTGAGATGAACATGCCGGTGATCTCGTCGGCGGAGAACCGGAGGTTACCTTCTTCGTCTTTGATCGAGACCAGTACGTCGAGCATGTCCCGGTCGCTCTTATCTGTGGGGGGGTTGGCAATCCGGCCCTTCATGATCTCGCCCACCAGCGTGACGAGGCCCTCGCGAGCTTGGTCGCGGATCCGGAAACTCTCGATCGGCAGGTAGGGGTCGACGTAGCAGAGCGGGTCGGTGCCGCGCTCGAGCTGATGGTAGAAATCCGCGAATCGGGAGTCGACCTGTTCGCGGAACTTCGGCCCGATCAGGCAGGCCGTCGAGGTGTAAATGGTCAGCTCGGCGAAGAAATCCAGCAGGTCGATTTCGCCGCTGTCACCCCAGTCCTCGACCGCCCTGCGTACCTCCCGCTCGATGGTGGCCGCGTGGCTCCTCATGTGGTCACCGCGCAACGCGGAGTTGTGCAGCATCTCCTTGCGCCGCTCCGGGCTGGCGTCGAACACCACACCCTGGCCGAAGATCGGCGTCATGAACGGGTAGGCCTCGGCCTGGTCGAGGTCCTCGTCAGCGGAGCGGAAGAAGAATTCGTTGGCCTCGGCGCCGGTCAGCAGGATCACCTTCTTGCCGGCCAGCTGGAAGTAGCCGGTATCACCGCACTCGTCGCGCACCCGCTTCATCAAGCCGATCGGGTCGGTGCTGAACTCCTCGAGGTGCCCGTGTTCTCCCTCGCCACCGGATACGCGTTGTACTTCTGTGGCAGGGTTCACGATTCCCCCGGGTACTTGAGTTGCTGGCGTTCCCTGGGCGCACTCGACAGCGGCGCCTCGGGTTGCAGTTCTATCGATGTCACGAACCCTCCGCGCGGCGTCTCGGCGACGAACGCGATAGCGCGGGCCAGATCGGCTGCGCGTAGGAAGTAGGAGTGCCGGGCCTGGCCCCACGTGGCCCAGTCATCCAGGGCCGCGGCGATTGCCTCCGGTGGCAGTGTCCAGCCCATCTCGGTCTGGGTCGGCCCCGGGTGGACGACCGAGGCGCGCACTCCGGTGCCTTCCAGTTCCATCTGCAGGTTGGTCACCATGGCGAGCAGTCCGGCCTTGGCCGCCCCGTAGGCGCCCATGTGTGGGCGCGGACGCAGGGAGACATCGGAACCGATGAAAATGACGTCACCCCTTTGCCGTTCGACCATTGCCGGAAGCACCGCGGTCGCGAGCCGGTTAGCGCCGATCAGGTGGATCTGAATCTGGGACTCGAAGTCGTCGGTGCTCGACTCGTGGAGTCGGCCGAATTGGGTTTCGCCGGCGCCTGCAACCAACACCTCGATATCGCCGAGTTCCTCACCTGCCCGGTGTACGAACGCCGTCACCGAGTCGGCATCGGTGACGTCCAGTGGTAGCGCCACGGCTTCGCCGCCGCCGGCGCGGATCGTGTCGGCGAGTTCCTGACACTTCTCCACCCGTCGGGCACCCAGTGCAACCGGGAAACCCCGGGCCGCGAGTTCCAGCGCGGTGGCGGCGCCGATGCCCGACGATGCCCCGGCGATCAGGGTGGGCCGGCGGGCCGGATGCGGGTCGAAACGAGCCATCAGACCTTCCTCACGGTGATCGGCAGATGCGCGAAACCTCGCACACTGCTGGAGTGAACCCGAACGGCGTTCGCGCTGTCGACCTCGAAACCCTTGACGTTCAGGAGCAATTCGGTCAGCGCGACCCGGGCCTCCATGCGGGCCAGGTGAGCACCGAGACAGAAGTGTGCACCGCTGCCGAAGCTCAACAGCTTCGAGCCGATATCGCGGCCGATGCGGAATTCGTCGGGATCGTCGAATACCCGCTCGTCACGGTGTGCTGAGCCCGGCATCAGCAGCAGCGTGTCACCGCTGTACAGGGTGGTGCCGTAGAACTCGATATCGTCGACCACCACGCGGGCGAGAATCTGGCTGGAGGTGTCGTAGCGCAGCGTTTCCTCCACCCACAGCGGGACGCGGGAGTGATCGGCCAGAACGGTGGCCAACTGATCCGGATTGGCGCCGGCCCAGTAGATCGCGTTGCCGAGCAGTTTGGTCGTCGTCTCATTACCGGCGACGACCATCAGGAACAAAAACGCCATGATCTCGTCGTCACCGAGCCTGTCACCGTCGATCTCCGCTTCCAGCAGAGCACTGGTGAGGTCGTCGGTGGGCTGCTTGCGCCGCTGCTTGACCATGTCGGCGTAGTACACCAGCAGGTCCATCGCCGCGACGAGCGCTGCCTCTGGCACGTCGGTGACCCCGTCATCCCGGTGCATCACCAGATCGGCGAGGGCGCGCAGCCGTTGGCGGTCCTCGTGCGGGACGCCGACGAGTTCGGAGATGACGTCCATCGGTAACAGTCCGGCGAATTCGGTTATGTAGTCGAAGCTTTCGTTCCGCAGGGCGGCATCGAGATGCTCGCGGGTCAGTTCCAGAACTCGGGCTTCCAGTTCGCGGATGCGCCGCGGCGTGAAGCCCTTGGAGACCAGGGTGCGCAGCCGCAGATGTGCGGGGTCGTCCATGGCGAGGAAGGACATGGTGCGGTAGGCGTCGGGGGTGCGGGATATCGGATCCAGTGACACCCCGAGCTTGTTGGACAGCTCGGTGCTGTTGCGAAAGCCTTGATGAACATCGGCATGCCGGGTGAGCGCCCAGAAGTTCATCTCATCATTGCGGTACAGCGGCGACTCGTCCCGGAGTCGCTTGTAGTACGGGTACGGATCCTCATGGAATTCGTAGCTGTACGGATCGAGCACGAGGTCGACGGCGCTCACCGGTCGTCTCCTCCTCGGGCCGCCGGGCGGCCCGCATCGTCGACTCCCAGAACAAGCCCCGCGACGTACTCCAACCGGTCAGCGATCTGCCGATATGTGAAGGCCCCACTGCCGGCCTGCACCAGCGCACCGAAGTAGCTCATCTCCAGGGCCGCGACAGTGCGGGCCTCCGCGTCCGGACCCAGCGCGGACTTGACGCGTTTGTGGATCTCCGCACCGATCCGCTCGCGAACCGCACGGACCGCTGTGTCCGTGCTCAACAGCGCGGTGGTGCAGGCCGCGGCAACCTCGGGCTCGTCGGCGACTACGAGTGCGAGGCTGCGCAGCGCCTGCTGGACCCGGCCGAGCCTGAGATCGTTGACGTCGGTGAAGAACGGCACCTGCTGGATGAGATCCAGGTAGACCTCGGCGACAAGATGGTTCTTGGACGAAAAATAGGTATAGGCGGTGGCAGGGGCCACGTTGGCTCGGGCCGCCACCGTCCGCACGGTGAGGTCGGCATAGGAGGATCCGCGCAGCGTCTCCAGTGCGGCGCCGAGCAGTTTGCGGAAGGTCTCCTCCTGCCGCGGCCTGCGCGGGGACTCCGCATCGCGGGCTTCGGTCGCCACTGCATTGCTGGACACATGTCCACCGTAGTCACCGGTGCCGGACAGAAGCAATAGTGTGTCGCATATCTGCACCTCATTGCGGTTGCAATCGGCGCAGCTCTTGCGCGCCCGCCGACCGGCCGGATACGGTTCCACACGTAGATCTCGGACAGGTGTCCATGTATGTCAGGTAGGAGCAGCCGATGGCGATAGCGTCCGAGCGAAACAGTGATCTCTATATCGACGGCGCACTCGTGCCGGGCGGTTCCGGTCGCTACCCGAACGTCAATCCCGCGACCGAGGAGGTTCTCGGCACCGCTGCCAACGGAAATGCCGAGGATATGAGCCGCGCGCTGGACGCCGCGCGGCGTGCGTTCGACGAGACCGATTGGTCGACGAACACAGAGTTGCGGGTGCGCTGTATCCGTCAGCTGCGCGACGTGATGCACAAGAACATCGAGGAGCTGCGCGAGATCACCATCACCGAGGTCGGCGCCCCACGAATGTTGACCGCCGCCGCGCAACTGGAGGGGCCGGTGGCTGATCTGAGCTTCGGCGCCGACACCGCCGAGAACTATCAGTGGCGCACCGACCTCGGCGTCGCCTCCCCGATGGGTATCCCCACCCGGCGCACAGTCGTACGGGAAGCCGTCGGCGTGGTCGGGGCCATCACACCGTGGAACTTCCCGCATCAGATCAACCTCGCGAAGATCGGCCCCGCCCTGGCTGCCGGCAACACCATCGTCCTCAAGCCCGCACCCGACACGCCCTGGTGCGCCGCCATTCTCGGCGAGCTGGCTGCCGAGACCGATATCCCCGCGGGCGTGCTCAACATCATCACCTCCGATGACCATGCGGTCGGCGCGATGCTCTCCAGCGATCCGCGGGTGGACATGGTCTCCTTCACCGGGTCGACGGCGACCGGGAGAGCCGTGATGGCCGCCGGGGCCGCGACGATCAAGAAGGTGTTCCTGGAACTCGGCGGCAAGTCGGCGTTCATCGTGCTCGACGACGCCGATCTGGCTGCGGCCTGCTCGATGGCGGGGTTCACCGCCTCGATGCACGCCGGACAGGGCTGCGCCATCACCACCAGGCTGGTGGTCCCGCGCGCCCGCTATGACGAGGCCGTGGCCGCTGCGGCAGCCACCATGTCGAACATGAGACCAGGCGACCCCAATAGTCCTGGAACCATCTGCGGCCCAGTGATTTCCGAGCGGCAGCGTGATCGCGTGCAGTCGTACCTCGACCTGGCCATCGCTGAAGGCGGCAGCTTCGCCTGCGGTGGAGGGCGTCCCGCCGACCGCGATCGCGGGTTCTTCATCGAACCCACCGTGATTGCCGGTCTGGACAACACCGCGCGGGTGGCCCGCGAAGAGATCTTCGGCCCGGTGCTGACGGTGATCGCGCACGATGGCGACAACGACGCGATCCGTATCGCCAATGACTCGCCCTTCGGGCTGTCCGGCACGGTGTTCAGCGCCGATGCCGAGCGCGCCCAAGGCGTGGCCGATCGGCTGCGGGTCGGCACCGTCAACGTCAACGGCGGAGTGTGGTACTCCGCCGACGTCCCGTTCGGCGGGTACAAGCAGTCCGGCGTGGGCCGGGAGATGGGTATCGCAGGTTTCGAGGAGTACCTCGAGTTGAAATCCATTGCCACAGCTGTCTAGACGGCCAATGAAGGAGGCATGTAATGGGACGGTTCGATGAGAAGGTGGGCATCATCACCGGTGCCGGCGGTGGCATCGGTCAGGCCTATGCCGAAGCACTGGCCCGAGAGGGTGCGGCGGTGGTGGTCGCTGATATCAACGTCGAGGGCGCGGAACGGGTTGCCGCCGGGATCCGGGCCGAAGGCGGCACCGCATTGGCCGTACCGGTCGACGTCTCGGATGTCGACTCGACAAAGGCGATGGCCGATCGCACCCTCGCCGAGTTCGGCGGCATCGACTACCTGGTCAACAACGCCGCCATCTTCGGCGGTATGAAGCTGGACTTTCTGGTCACCGTGGACTGGGACTATTACAAGAAGTTCATGAGCGTGAATATGGATGGAGCGCTGCTGTGCACCCGGGCGGTATACCGCAAGATGGCCAAACGCGGCGGTGGCGCCATCGTCAACCAGTCCTCCACCGCGGCATGGCTTTACGCCAACTACTACGGTCTGGCCAAGGTCGGCATCAATGGACTGACCCAACAACTATCCCGTGAGTTGGGTGGGCAGAACATCCGCATCAACGCCATCGCGCCGGGGCCGATCGACACCGAGGCCAACCGCACCACGACCCCGCAGGAGATGGTTGCCGACATCGTCAAGGCGATTCCGCTGAGCCGGATGGGCCAGCCGGATGACCTGGTGGGTATGTGTCTGTTCCTGCTCTCCGATGAGGCCAGGTGGATCACCGGGCAGATCTTCAATGTCGACGGCGGACAGATCATCCGCTCATGAGGCTCGGCTACATCGGCCTCGGGAGTATGGGTGCGCCCAAGGCGATGCGATTGGTCAATTGGCCCGACGGCCTGATCGTCTTCGATCTGCGCGCCGACGCTATGACACCCTTCGGCGATGCCGGCGCCACCATGGCCGCCGACGTCGCCGAGGTCGCGGCCGCCGACCTCATCAGTATCACCGTTCTCGATGACGACCAGGTACGGGAGGTGGTCACCGAGCTCGCCGAACACGCTTCCCCGGGAACCATCATCGCCATCCACTCCACCATCGCCGACACCACCGCCGCTGAACTGGCGGCCAGCCTGGCGCCGAGGGGGATTCACGTAATCGACGCCCCCGTGAGCGGGGGTGGAGGTGGCGCTCAGAAAGGTGAGCTGGCCACCATGGTCGGTGCGCCCCGGGAGATCTACGAACTGGCCAAGCCCGTGTTCAAGAACTGGGCGTCGCTGGTGATCCACGCGGGGGAGCCGGGTGCCGGAACACGGATGAAGCTGGCGCGCAACATGTTGACCTTCACCTCGTTCGCGGCCGCGTGTGAGGCGATGAAACTCGCCGAGGCTGCGGGCCTGGACCTGCAGGCATTGGGCCGGGTGGTGCGGCACACCGATGCCCTCACCGGCGGTCCGGGAGCGATCATGATCCGCGACAACATGCACGAGCTGGAACCCGGGCACTGGCTTTATGACACCTTCATCCACACCCGCGGACTTGGCGAGAAAGATCTAAGCCTCGCACTGGGCCTCGGTGATTCACTTGATGTGGATCTGCCACTCGGGCAGATCGCCTTGGGCAACCTTGCCGCCGGTCTCGGCGTGCCGCACCACCGGGAGGACTGAACATGGACGAGTTACGCGCCAAGGGCCTGGCCAAGATGAATGAGGTCTATGGCTGGGACATGCCCGACATCGAAGGTGATCCGTACTTCGATCTGACCGTCGAGCACCTGTTCGGCAACATCTGGTCGCGGCCCGGGCTGGCGATGCGCGACAAGCGCATCATGACGTTGACTGTGGTTGCGGCACTGGGAAATTCGGACCTGGCCGAAATCCAGTCCAACGCTGCACTGCACAACGAGGAGTTGACGGTCGCCGAACTCAAGGAGATGGCGATCTTCCTCACCCACTACCTCGGATTCCCGCTGGGCTCAAAATTCGATGGCGCCGTCAGCAAGGTGGCGGCAAAACGCCGGAAAGCCGCCGAGAAGGGCCACGGCGAGGATAAGAAGGCCAACGTCGATGATGCGCTGAAGATGCACAGCGGCAAGACCCTCGAAGAGTGAGCGGCCCTCAGCTGACCGCCGCGGTGTAGGCCACCACGCCGAAGGCGAGCACCACCACGCAGGCCCCAAAGGTGCCGACGGCGAACGGCCAGGCCGTCTTGCGAGCCCCCAATCGCACGATCGCCGTGACTGCACCGGCGATGCCGATTACGCCGGCGATCGCGAGTGCGGCCAGCACCGAGGTCACCGCACCGTCCGCGCTGCACGTCGCAGGCGGGCAGTAGTCCAGGAAAGCCAGCGACATCAGGCCCAGCACGGTGGATGCGCCACCCAACAACACGGTCAACACGATGAACAGCACCGAGACCGTCACGTCCGCGGTGTTGCGCGGCGGCGGTGGTGGCGCCGGCATCCAGTTCGATGGCGGCGTCCACTGCGGCGGCGGTGCGGGATAGCCCATGTCGATCATGCTATTCACTCGCGGCGGAGCACCAGGCTGATGAGCGGTCACCGCGACACATGGCGGGCGCGCCCGGTGAATTAGGGTGGGTCGCTGTGCGAGTCCTCGTAATCGGATCCGGTGCCCGCGAACACGCCCTGCTGCAGGCCCTGCGCAAGGACCCGGGGGTGAACTTCCTCGCCGTCGCGCCGGGCAATGCCGGCACCGCCGCGGTGGCCGAGCAGTATGAGGTCGATGCGACCTCGCCGCAGGAGGTCACCGAACTGGCTCAGCGGTTGGCCGCCGATCTCGTGGTGATCGGCCCGGAGGTGCCGCTGGTGCGCGGGGTCGCCGACGGTCTGAGGGCGGCGGGGATCGCCTGTTTCGGACCGTCGAGGGACGCAGCCCGGATCGAGGGCTCCAAAGCCTTCGCCAAGGACGTGATGGCCGCCGCCGGGGTGCGGACCGCAACCAGCGAGACCGTCGACAGTCCCTCGCGGCTCGATGCCGCCCTCGACAGGTTCGGCCCACCCGCCGGGCAGCGGGCCTGGGTCGTCAAGGACGACGGCCTGGCCGCCGGCAAGGGCGTGGTGGTGACCGATGATCGTGACCTGGCCCGGGCGCACGCCGCGGGACTCCTCGACGACGGACATCCGGTGCTACTGGAGTCGTTCCTCGACGGTCCCGAGGTCTCATTGTTCTGCCTGGTCGACGGGGCTACCGTCGTGCCGCTGCTGCCGGCTCAGGATTTCAAACGCGTGGCCGATAACGATGCCGGTCCCAATACCGGAGGGATGGGCGCATACGCCCCGCTGCCGTGGCTGCCCGCCGCGGTGACCGCCGCCATCGTCAGCGATGTCGTCGAGCCGGTCGCCGCTGAGATGGTCAAGCGCGGCTGCGGATTCTCCGGCCTGCTCTATGCCGGTCTGGCGATCACCTCCGAGGGACCGTCGGTGGTCGAATTCAATTGCCGCTTCGGCGATCCCGAGACACAGGCGGTCCTGGCCCTACTGGAATCCCCGCTTGGTGAGCTGCTGTACGCCACCGCGACCGGCACGCTGGCAGATGCTGCGCCGCTGCGCTGGCATGACGGTTTCGCGGTCACCGTGGTGCTGGCGGCCGAGAATTATCCGGGCCGCCCACGCATCGACGACGTCATCACCGGGGCTGATGGTGCCGGTGTGCTGCACGCCGGCACCGCGCGCCGATCAGACGGCGCCGTCGTCTCGGCTGGAGGCCGGGTGCTCTCGGTGGTCGGAACCGGGGCCGATCTGGTGGCCGCCCGGGCCGACGCATATCGGATCATGGAGTCAATCCGGTTGCCCGGCAGCCACTTTCGCACTGATATCGGTCTGGCCGCCGCTGAAGGGCGGATCCGGCTGTAGAGCCGGTGCGCTCAGGCGGTCAGTAGCGGGGCCATCCAGGCGATCTCGGCGGGTAACTGCGCACTCCAGAAACCGGCGTCGTGTCCGCCGGGGGAGAACCCGCCCGCCGGTGGATTCGGCAGCTGCGCGATGAACTGTTTGGTCGCCGCGTAGAACGGATCGCCGTCACCGCAGTCGATGCGGATCGGGATCGAGCCCAATGCGGGCAGCCCCCACACGCTGTTGGCGGCGTAGTCGGCCGCGCCGTCGAAGGCGCCGGGTGCCGCGGCACCCGGCGAGGACCACAGTGCCGGGCTCACCGCGCAGATCGCCGCCGTGCGGGCCGGGCCCAGCCGCCCGCCCAGCAGCAGCGCCCCATAGCCACCCATCGACCAGCCGAGGAATCCGACCCGTGACGTGTCGAGGCCCTTCTGGCTCAGAATCGGCAGGAGTTCATCCAGCACCATCGCACCGGAATCCTCCCCGGAGGCGCGCCGATGCCAGTATCCGCCGCCGCCGTCGACGGCTACCACGGCAAACGGCGGCAGGCCCGCCGCGACTGCCTGCGCGAGGCCCTGTTCGACACCGCCGGCCATCACCGCTGCGGTGTCGCTGCCCTTGCCGTGCAATGCGATCACCGGACGCAGTGCCGCGGTCTGACCCGGCGGCCGCGCGATCGCCCAGTTGGTCGCAACACCGCCGCGCGCGGCGGAGACGAACGATCCCGTCATCATCGTCGGCGCACCGACGGGTTCGGCGGCGGCCGGCAACGACCGCTGCGTCACACCCAGCGCAGCAGCCCCGAGGGCACCAGCACCGAGGCGCAGGGCGTCGCGGCGGTTGATCTTCGGCATCAGTTCATCCTGCCCAAAGGTCACCACTTCCGGCAAAGCGCACTGCGGGACGCGACCCGGCTGGCAGCATGTCGGAGGTGACTTCAGCGGTGACGCCCAAGGGCGAACGGCGGCGCTATGCGCTTGTCACCGCTGCCGCCGAGTTGTTGTGTCAGGGCGGATTCGAGGCGGTGACCCACCGTGCCGTCGCGCAGCGTGCCGGTCTGCCACTGGCGTCAACCACCTATTACTTCTCGTCGCTGGAAGGTCTGGTCGAGGCCGCGACCGAGCACATCGGGGCAGTGGAGGCGGAGGCGTTGCGGGATCGGTTGCATGAGGTGCCGCGCCGCCGCCGTGGCGCCGACGCCACCGCCGAACTCGTTCTCGATCTGCTCGCCGGCGAGCCCACCAGTGAGCAACTCATCTGCCGCTACGAGCGATACATCGCCTGCGCGCGGCACCCGGCATTGCGCGGTGTCGAGCGGCGACTGCAGCAGCAGCGGGTTACCGCGGTCGCCGAGGCGGTGGCCCGGTCCGGCCGCAGCGCGCGGGTGGACATGGTGACCGCGCTGGTCCGTGCGGTTGACGGGGCGGTGATCTCCGCGCTGGCCGCTGGTGACAGCGAACCCCGGCGGTCCGCCCGCGCTACCCTCGTCGATGTCATCGATGCGCTCGCACCGATCGACTCGAGGAGTGGTGGATGGACTTCGGTGGCCTGACCCGTCCGATCGCCGACCTGATCGACGGCGCCATGGACCGCGCCCCGGTGCTCGGCTACACCCGAATCGGTTCGGCACTGCGGCGCAACTGGTGGCCGGCCGACCCCGCACCTGACTCGCTGGCCGGAAAGCGGATTGTGGTCAGCGGCGCGACCGCCGGAATCGGACTGCAGATGGCCCGGGCATTCGCCGGACTCGGGGCAACCGTGCACCTGCTGGGCCGGGACCCGGAGAAGGTGCGCCGCTGTGTGGGCGAGATCTCCGCGGAGTTCCCCGGCGCCGAGGTGGTGGGGGAGGTGTGCGACGTATCGGATCTCGATGCGGTGGCGGCCTGGACCGCAGACCTCGCCAGCCGGGTGCCGGCACTGAACGGTCTGGTGCATAACGCCGGTCTGATGCCCGAGCAGCGGATCGTCACGCGCGAAGGGCACGAGTTGCAGCTGGCGACACACGTTCTCGGTCCGCACCTGATGACCGAACGGTTACTCCCACTGCTGCGCGCGGCCCGCGGCGCCTCGGTGGTGTTCGTATCCTCCGGCGGGATGTACAGCTCCCCACTCGTGATCGACGATCTGGAAAGCCGGAACAACTACAACGGTGTGCGCGCCTACGCGCGGACCAAGCGGATGCAGGTGGTGCTCGCCGACGCGTGGGCCCGCCGGCTTTCCGGCACCGACGTCCGGGTGGAGAGCATGCATCCCGGCTGGGTGGACACCCCCGGCGTGGCCGAGTACCTGCCGCGCTTCCGGGTCATCACCCGGCCGCTGCTGCGGGGGTTGGCCGACGGCGCCGACACCGTGGTTTGGCTGGTGGCCACCCGGCCGCGTTCGGTGCCGGGCCATTTCTGGCATGACCGCGCCCAGCGCCCCACCACGTTCGGCTGGCAGCGGCACGAGAGCCAGGCCACAGTCCGCCGATTCCTCTCGGAGATCAGCGCGCTGACGGCGACACCGGACACGTGGGTGTGACGATGCAGCCGCTGGACATCTCGCCGTAGATCGTGACGTCGGCCGGGCGTAGGGCAGCGTAACGGGCAATATAGGCGCACAGCACCGCGTCGACCGGATCCTCGGCTCTGCGCAGCTCAGCCTTGCGGGTGGCGCCTTCGACCGATGCCCTCAGATCGGTCCATCCCGGATGGCCCATGACATCCAAGGACGGGCTTGCCGTGCGGAGATCCTCGATGAATCCCATGAGCCGCAACAACTCCGAGCGCAACTGGGGAAATTCGCGCCCGCTCTTGTTCTTGTACTTCAGCGTGCGGGTCAGGTCGAACAGTACGACGGCGGCAGCGTGCGGATACACCTCCAGCCCCCTGCGCCTCGCGGTGGATCGCGGATCGAGGTCGAGGTTCAGCGCCGCGCACAGTCGCGCTCCGCGCCCGCCGTCGGAAAACCAGGGCAGCCCGGTGTTGGCCGGATGAGCCCCGGCGTCGAAGCGACGGAAATCCCGGTTGAGAGCGACTTCGCACGGCCGGGTGCCGGACGGGTTGGTGACCACCAGGGGGGCGTCGAACGCCACCACATGCTCCCCGGCCAGGTACGGGCCGAGGCGGCCGAGGATATCGGCGTCGGTGACCGCCGGTCCCACGTGGAGCAGCGCGCCGTCCGCGTCGACGACGGCAACGCCGGTCGGTTTCCGCTCGCCCCAGGCGAGGTCGACTCCTACGAAGTGCACACCCCAAACCGTAAGCTGTGTATTCGTGACCGATCGCCCCGCCATTCCCGATGTCCTGGCCAGCCGCTACGCCAGCGACGCGATGGTTGCCATCTGGTCGCCGGGGGCCAAGATCATCGCCGAGCGTCAACTCTGGCTCGCGGTATTGCGCGCCCAGCGTGAGCTCGGCATCGAGGTGCCCGAAGCGGCCATCGCCGACTACGAACGGGTCCTCGAGCAGGTCGACCTCGGTTCCATCGCCGCGCGCGAGCTGGTGCTGCGCCACGATGTGAAGGCCCGGATCGAGGAGTTCAACGCGCTGGCCGGCCACGAGCACGTGCACAAGGGAATGACCAGTCGCGATCTCACCGAGAACGTCGAGCAGATGCAGATCCGCCGGTCGCTGGAACTCGTGCACAGCCACGGCGTTGCGGTCGCCGCCCGGCTGGCCGACCGGGCCGTCGGCTACCGGGATGTGGTGATGGCCGGCCGCAGTCACAATGTCGCCGCCCAGGCCACCACCCTGGGCAAGCGGTTCGCCTCGGCGGCCGAGGAGACTCTGATCGCGTTGGCCCGTATCCGCGAACTACTCGACCGCTACCCGTTGCGCGGGATCAAGGGCCCGATGGGCACCGCACAGGACATGCTGGACCTGTTCGACGGTGACACCGCACGGCTGTCGGAGCTGGAGCGCCGGGTTTCGGCGCACCTCGGGTTCACCGCCGTTCTCGACAGCGTCGGCCAGGTCTACCCGCGCTCGCTGGACCATGACGTGATCTCAGCACTGGTGCAACTTGGCGCCGGGCCCTCGTCGCTGGCGCACACCATCCGGTTGATGGCCGGCCACGAGCTGGTCACCGAAGGCTTCGCCGAGGGCCAGGTGGGTTCGTCGGCCATGCCGCACAAGATGAACACCCGCAGCTGCGAGCGGGTCAACGGACTACAGGTGGTGTTGCGCGGGTATGGGTCGATGGCCGCGGAACTGGCTGGGGCGCAATGGAATGAGGGCGACGTCTTCTGCTCGGTGGTGCGCCGGGTGGCCCTGCCGGATGCGTTCTTCGCCATCGACGGGCAGATCGAGACGTTCTTGACCGTGCTTGAGGAATTCGGTGCCTATCCCGCGGTGATCCAGCGGGAGTTGGACCGCTACCTGCCGTTCCTGGCCACCACCAAGGTGCTCATCGCCGCGGTGCGTGCGGGGATGGGCCGTGAGTCGGCTCACGAAGTGATCAAGGAGCATGCGGTGGCGGTGGCCCTGGCCATGCGGGAACGCGGAGCTGAGCCGGATCTGCTCGACCGCCTGGCCGCCGACCCGCGGCTGCCGCTGGACCGTGCCGCGCTGGAGACCGCGCTTGCCGACCGGCAGTCCTTCACCGGGGCGGCCGGCGATCAGATCGACCGGGTGGTCGCTGCCGTCGCCGACGTGCTGAGCCGCTATCCCGGCGCCGGTACCTACACCCCAGGTGCCATCCTCTAGTCCCGCGTCTCGGGCGCGATTTCGTGCGCCGAGCGCTGGTTAGCGCGCCGAGATGGCGGCGCGGATCTGGCCCAGGACGCGCTCCGGGTGCCGGGTGATGTCCAGCCAGGTGAACCGCAGCACCTGCCAGCCTCCGAGGGCGAGCTTGTTCTGCCGCGCGCGGTCGTTCTGGAATGCGTAGTGATCGCTGTGGAAGGCCCAGCCGTCGATCTCGATGGCAACGCGATGCTCCGGAAAAGCAATATCGACGATGTAGGGACCCACCGCGTAGTTCGCCCGCCAGCCGGTGATCCGCGCACCACGAAGTAGTTGCACCACCAGCCGCTCGGCCTCTGACCGGGCGCCGCCCGAAGCCGCGTCGAGCATCCGCTGCGCAGCGGCCGCACCGCACCGCCGGGCGTTGCGAAGGTGGGTGCGTTGTAACTCATCGAGGCTGACCCGCCTGCGCAGTGCGGAGTCCATGATGTCTGTTCCGCCGCCGGGGTGGACGGATGCTTCAAGGACGGTCAACGCCATCGCGGTGACACGCAGCCCCCGAGATTCCACAAGGTCGTCATCACCGAGGTCGCGCCGACGAAGGGAGGTGCCGGGCGCGCCTCGGCCGTGGCTGTTGCGTGGCACGGTGATCTCCACGACGCGGGGCTCGACCGGGGTCAGCCCCAGCCACCAGGCGGCTGTGAGGCCGCTCGCGGCGGCCCGGTCGCCACGACTCCACACCGCTGCGCGAATCCGCGCTGCCGCCGTGAACGGCCGATCATCGACGAAGTAGACCCCGGGCCCGCAATGTCGCCACTGCTCAGACCGCACTCTGCGGCGAACCGCATGTTCACTGAGGCCGGCGCTGCGGGCCTGTGCGAGCGTGATGACGCCGTCATGGCGGCGCAAATAGCGTTCGATCACATCTTTGTGGACGCAGTGGGCGCCGATTTGGTTCTATTCGGCGCGATTTCGTGCGCCGAGCGCTGGTTACCGCGCCGAAATCTACGGGGTGGGCTGCTTGACCCGGGCCACTCCGGCCGACCGTAACTCCAGTGCCGCCAGACCCCGCACCGCGGCCGGGTCTTGCGCCCGCCACGCCCCCACCGGATCGGCGCTGACGTCGGTGAGGTGCCGCAGCGGCCGGTTGGCCAACGCCCGCAGCGCCAGCAGTTGCTCACCGGCCGGGGTCTGCGCGAGCGCGATCACCGTCCATTTGCGACGGAAGAATCTGATCCGCAGCGCCAGCCACGGCATTCCGATGGCGAGGATGGGCGGTGCGGCCACCGCGATCGCCAGCAACACCGCCAACCATGTCGCAGTGCTGTGCAGATTCTGTCCCGCGCCGGCCAGATCGACGGCAGCCTCGCTGGCTGCCTGCAGGGGTTTGGACATCGTCTCGCCCACCAGTGGTATCCGGTTGGCGCTCTCCCCGGCGGAGTCGAGGTTGTCGGCCAGGCCATTGGCCCCGTCGGAAACCTGGGTGCCCACCGAGGCGATGGCGGCCACCGCGTTGTGCACGGCCAGACCGACGACCACCCACACCGCGATCCAGGTACCCACCAGCAGGTCGCTGATCACCTGGCCGGCCAGCCGGGCCGGGGTGGTTGCATAGGGCAGGAAGCGCGATTTCATGTCTGTGATCCCAGCACAGCCGGGCACGTGAGGGCCGATAGGCTGTCGCGGTGCGTCCTGCCCTGACCGATTACCGTCACCTGGCCAGCGGCAAGGTCCGGGAGCTCTATGAAATCGATGATGAGCACCTGTTGTTCGTCGCGACCGACCGGATCTCGGCCTTCGACTACATCCTCGACACCCCCATCCCGGACAAGGGCCGAATCCTGACCGCGATGAGCGTCTTCTTCTTCGGTCTGGTCTCGGATCACGGTGGTGCACCCAACCACCTGGCCGGCCCTCCCGACGACCCGCGTATACCGGCCGACGTGCTGGGACGCGCGCTGGTTGTCCGGCGACTCGACATGATGCCGGTGGAGTGTGTCGCCCGCGGATATCTCACCGGCTCGGGACTGCTGGATTATCAGCGCACCGGATCGGTCTGCGGTATCGACCTACCCGCCGGTCTGGTCGAGGCGAGCAAGTTCGACCAACCGCTCTTCACCCCGGCGACCAAAGCGGAACTCGGCGAGCACGATGAGAACATCTCCTTCGACCGCGTGATCGAACTGGTCGGCGCCCGTCGCGCCGCTCAACTGCGCGATCTGACGCTTCAGACCTACCGGCAGGCCGCCGACCACGCGCTGACCAAGGGAGTCATCATCGCGGACACCAAGTTCGAGTTCGGCGTCGATCGCGAGGGTCGGCTGGTGCTCGCCGACGAAGTGTTCACACCGGACTCTTCCCGGTACTGGCCGGCCGACAGCTACACCGAGGGTGTGGTGCAGCCCAGCTTCGACAAGCAGTTCGTCCGCAACTGGCTCACCGGACCCGAGTCGGGCTGGGATCGGCACGGTTCGGCGGCCCCGCCGCCACTGCCCGATGACATCGTCACGGCTACCCGGGAGCGGTACATCGAGGCTTACGAGCGGATTTCCGGATTGAAGTTCGCCGACTGGATCGACGGGTGACGGCCCCGGTTCCCCGGCGGGTCGAAACCCGCCGTCAGCATCACGACGACGTCTTCGTCGATCACTACGAGTGGATGCGAGACAAGTCCGCACCCGAGGTCATCGCCCACCTCGAGGCGGAGAACGCGCACGTCGAACTTGAGACAGCATTCCAGGAGCCGCTGCGGCAGCAGATCTTCGACGAGATCAAAGCACGCACCAAGGAGACCGACCTGTCGGTCCCGGTGCGCCGCGACGACTGGTGGTACTACGGACGCAGCTTCGAAGGCAAGCAGTACAGCGTGCACTGCCGCTGCCCGATATCCGGGCCGGATGACTGGACGCCGCCGGTGCTCGACGAGCACACCGACATCCCGGGTGAACAGATCCTGCTCGACGAGAACAGCGAAGCCGACGGCCACGATTATTTCGCCGTCGGCGCCGCCAGTGTCAGTCCCGACGGCAACGTGCTGGCCTACTCGGTCGACGTCGTCGGTGACGAGCGGTACACATTGCGGTTCAAGGATTTACGCACCGGCGATCTCCACCCGGACACCGTCAGTGGTATCTCGGCAGGTGTCACCTGGGCTGCGGATAGCGCAACCATCTACTACACCACCGTCGATGACGCCTGGCGACCTGACACCGTGTGGCGCCACCGCCTGGGCGCCGCAGGAACCGACGAGCAGGTCTTCTGTGAACCCGACGAACGGTTCTGGGTCGGGGTGGGCCGCAGCCGTTCAGATGCCTACATCTTCATCGCTGCCGGCTCAGCGATCACCTCTGAGGTCCGGGTGGCCGACGCCAATGATCCGGAGGCGGAGTTCACCGTCGTCCTGCCCCGCCGCGACGGTGTGGAGTACGCCGTCGAGCACGCGGTCGTCAACGGCGAGGACCGCTTCCTGATCCTGCACAACGACGGCGCGGCCAACTTCACGTTGGTCGAGGCGCCGGTCGACGATCCCACCGCGCAGACGACGCTGATCCCCGCAAGTGACGATGTCCGACTCGAGGGCCTGGACGCTTTCGCCGACCGGCTCGTCGTCCACTACCGGCGCGAGGCGCTTCCCTCGATCGACGTCTGGCCGCTGGTGCCGGGTGTCGGGTACGGCACGCGGGAGCCGATCAGCTTCGACTCCGAACTGATGGCCTGCGGTCTGGCCGGTAACCCGAACTGGGATTCGCCGCGGCTGCGAATCGGCGCCACCTCCTTTGTCACCCCGTTGCGGATATATGACATCGACTTCGCGACGGGGGAGCGCATCCTGCTGCGTGAGCAGCCGGTCCTCGGTGACTACCGCACCGGAGACTACGTCGAACGCCGGGACTGGGCGCACGCCGCCGACGGCACCCGGATCCCGATCTCGCTGATCCACCGCGCCGACGTGGCTTTACCGGCCCCGACGGTGATCTACGGCTACGGCGCTTATGAGTCGAGCGAGGATCCACGTTTCTCCATCGCCCGGCTCTCGCTGCTGGACCGCGGGATGGTCTTCGCCATTGCCCACGTCCGGGGCGGTGGAGAGATGGGCAGGCTCTGGTATGAGGGTGGCAAGCTCTTGGAGAAGAAGAACACCTTCACTGACTTCGTCTGCGCGGCAAGGCATCTGGTCGATACCGGACTGACCCGGCCGGAGAATCTGGTGGCGCTCGGTGGGAGCGCGGGCGGACTCTTGATGGGTGCGGTGGCCAACATGGCGCCGGATCTGTTCGCCGGCATTCTTGCCCAGGTGCCGTTCGTGGACCCGTTGACGACCATCCTCGATCCCTCGCTACCGCTGACGGTGACCGAATGGGACGAGTGGGGTAATCCGTTGGAGGACGCGGAAGTCTACTTCTATATGAAGTCCTACTCGCCGTACGAGAATGTCGAAGCAAAGGAGTATCCGGCGATCCTGGCGATGACATCGCTGCAGGACACCCGGGTCTTCTACGTCGAGCCGGCCAAATGGGTGGCCGCTCTGCGACACCACAAGACTGACGGGCGCCCAGTCCTGCTGCGCACCCAGATGGCCGCCGGCCACGGCGGCATCAGCGGGCGTTACGAACGGTGGAAGGAAGCGGCCTTCCAGTACGCGTGGCTGTTGGCAACCGCCGATCCGGAACGGTTCGGCGAGAAGGCAACCGCCGATCCGGAACGATTCGGCGAGGCAGCCGCGCGCGGCTGACTCTCTACCGCGCTGTGCCGCTCGCGGTCGTCGCGATACCCCCGTCGACCGGGATCACCGCCCCGTTCAGGTAGGAACCGGCCCGGCTGGCCAGGAAGATCGCGATACCGGCCATATCGTCGTCGCGGCCGATACGGCGCATCGGCGCGGCCGCGGCGATGGCCTCGCCGAAGGCGTCCAGGGTGGCCGCCATCATCTTCGACGGGAAAGGTCCCGGCGCGACGGCGTTGACGGTGATGTGCTGGGGCCCAAGCTCTTTGGCGAGCACCCGGGTCAGCTGGTGCACCGCCGCTTTACTCGTCGAATACGAGTAGGTGCTCATCGGAGTGACATGGATACCATCGATACTGCCGATGTTGATGATCCGCGCCGGATCGTCGTCGGTGCCTGCGCGGCGCAGTGCGGGCAGCAGCGCCTGAACCATCCAGAACGGTGATTTGAGATTGAGGTCGAGTACCCGGTCCCACGCCGCGGCGGGGAAGGTCTCCAGCGGCTCACCCCAGGTTGCGCCGGCGTTGTTGACCAGAATGTGCAGCGCGTCGTCGTGGGCCAGCACATCGGTGGCCAAACGCACGCACTCCTCCTGGCGAGACAGATCGGCCGCGACACCGCGTACCGGCCCGAACTCGGCAAGCGCGGCGACGGCCTCGGCGACCGCGTCGGACTTGCGTGAACTGATCACCACCGATGCCCCGGCCTGCAGCAGTCCGCGGGCGATCATCATGCCGATACCCCGGGTCCCCCCGGTGACCAGTGCGGTCTTGCCGTGTAGGCCGAAAAGTCGTTCCAGGTCCGCTGTGCTCATCTTCAGAACCGTACGGGGTTCTCCTCGGTAAGTACCCGGAAGTCGGTGTCGCACATCACCGACAGCCGACCGTAGAAGATGCCCCTGGCCTCCGGGGCGATGATGCCCTGATGTATCGGGACCGCGTGGCGCGGAGCCACCGCCCGCAGATAATCGACCGCTTCGGAGATCTTCATCCAGGGTGCGGCCGCCGGGGTGGCGAGCACCTCGATGTCCTCATCGGGGACGAACAGTGCATCGCCGGGATGCATCAGCTTCGCGGGATGCTCGCCGTCGCCGATGAGGTAGGAGATGTTGTCGATCACCGGAATCTCCGGGTGGATCACGGCATGTCGCCCGCCGACGCCGCGGACGGTCAGCCCGCCCAGTGAGAATTCGTCCCCCGCGTTGACCGCAGTCCAGCCGTCCCCGAGCATCGCCGCGGTCTGCGGGTCGGCATAGAGCGTCGCCGCGGGGTTGGCTTCGACCAACGCGGGTAACCGTTGCGGGTCCGCGTGATCGGCGTGCTGATGGGTGATCAGGATGGCCGTCAGATCGGTGATGCCCTCAAAGCCGTGCGAGAAGTTGCCCGGATCGAACAGCACCCGCGCGACACCAAAGTCGGCCAGCAGACATGAATGACCGAAATGCGTCAATTCCATGCTTACGATTGTGCCCCTATAGGAGGCGGCGTGATGCGGATAGCCCTCACAGTGGCCGCAGTGTTGGTCGCGGCCTCGGTTTTGATCGTCGCACCGCCGGCATCCGCCGAGCCCACCTATGTCTGCCCGCCGGCCTGCAGCCGCATTCCGGGTGCGGCCTGGATCAATCCGGCGGCCATTCCCCTCGATGCCCGCTATTCATGGCAACCGCTGGCCGGGCTGGCGGTGACGTCGGCGGCGCCGCGGTTCCGTTTCGAGGAGCTGTGCGGCAGCCCGGCGGCGCCCGCGGATCCGCGGGGTTACTCCGTCGCCGAACATGTGGTGATCACCAACCCGGTCGGCCAATGGCAACTTCAGGCGCAGATCCTGCACTGGCGGGGTGAGACCTGGCGTGGCGGTCAGCTGGCCCTCGATGCAGTGGCCGGAGCGGCCGCGGCGCTGCGCGCCTGCCAGCAGACCAACCCGGTGGCCTCACCGTCGCTCACCCTTGATGAGCCGGATCGGCTCGCCGCGGTGATCAGCGGGCCGGTGATCCTGCACCAGTATCTGTTGGCCGACCCGATCAGCAGCACGGTGACCGAACTGGCTCTGTGG
>NZ_JBPCSX010000173.1:0-12163 GCF_051006775.1 Mycobacterium sp. | reverse complement strand
GAGGAGCCTGTCCGTGCGGTGGACAAGGCGTGGATGGCGATGCTGGTGCCGCTGGGCATCGAAACGGGTAAGGCGTTCGACCCCGACGCGCGCCAGCAGGCAATCCTGCTCAAGGGTGCGGCGATGGGCGAGTTGATGGCGCGCAACCTCCAGGTAAATCCGCGCTTTGCCGAGCCGTATTGGCCGAGCACATCCTGGTACAAGAGCTTCGACTTCTCATTGGAGCAAGAGACCGAGACCCGCGTAGAGCTTGATGAGCGCGTCACCTGGTTCTATGAGGCGGTGGGTTCCAGCGCAGGCATGATCAACCCCACGGTCGGCGCGGGCCAGGTGTACATGACGACTAAACGGGACAGCGATGGCAACCTCCTACGCGCGGACAAGGCCTACCGGCTACGGGTGCCCAAAGACGTTCCGGTCGGACAATTTTGGGCACTGACGCTGTACAGCGAGAACACCCGTCGTGCCTATGACAACGGCGGTTCCGACATCCGCAGCGCAAACCTGGACAGCAGACTGCCCGACCTCACCTACAACTCGGACGGCAGCGTCGACCTGTATGTCGGCGCGAAAGCCCCTGAGGGCTTCGAGAAGAACTACATGAAGACCGTCGGAGACGACGGCTGGTTCGTCTACTTCCGTCTCTACGCGCCGTTGCAACCGTTCTTCGACAAGAGTTTCAGCCTGCCTGACTTTGAACCGGTTGTTTAGGCCCGACAGCCAGCGTCACCAGCCGCGTTCGCGCCACTCTGCCAGGTGCGGGCGTTCAGCGCCAAGCGTGGTGTCATCACCGTGGCCGGGGTACACAACGGTGTCATCGCCGTAGACGCCGAACAACTGGCTGCTGACGTCGCCCAGTAACTCGTCGAACGCGCCCGGCTCCCAGGTCTTGCCAACCCCACCGGGGAACAGGCAGTCCCCGGTGAACAGTTGCACTGCCTTGCGGTCACCGGCAGGCCGCAGCGCCAGCGCCACCGAGCCCGGGGTGTGGCCGCGCAAGTGGATCACGTCGAAGGTCAGGTCGCCGATCACGATCGCGTCGCCGCCGGCCAGGAACCGGTCGGGCATGACCGGCAGCGGCTCGGCATCGAGTTGGTGCGCGGCGGTCGGCGCTCCCGTGGCCTCGGCCACCGCCTCCAATGCCAGCCAGTGGTCGGGGTGCTGATGGGTGGTGACGATCATCTCCAGCTTCGGGGCATGCGAGCGCAGCAGGCTCACCAACAGGTCGGCGTCGTTGGCGGCGTCGATCAGCACCGATTCGCCGGTCTTCGCGCAGGTGATGAGATAGGCGTTGTTATCCATCGGGCCCACCGAGGTCTTGATGATGCTGACCCCGGGCAGGGTCCGTCTGGCCGCCGTCCGGGTCTCCACATGGCCGGTGTAGGTGTCGTTCACTGCAGTCATGAAGGCCACGTTACTGACCGTCGGCACCGGCACATAGCATGGGCGCGTGGCTGACCGGTTGATCGTCAAGGGTGCGCGCGAGCACAACCTCCGCAGCGTCGACCTCGACCTTCCACGGGACGCCCTGATCGTTTTCACCGGAATGTCCGGCTCGGGCAAGTCCTCGCTGGCCTTCGACACCATCTTCGCCGAGGGACAGCGCCGCTACGTGGAGTCGCTGAGCGCCTACGCCCGCCAGTTCCTCGGGCAGATGGACAAGCCCGACGTCGACTTCATCGAGGGTCTGTCCCCGGCGGTATCCATCGACCAGAAGTCCACCAACCGCAACCCGCGCTCCACCGTCGGCACCATCACCGAGGTCTACGACTATCTGCGCCTGCTCTACGCCCGGGCCGGCACCCCGCACTGTCCGGTGTGTGGCGAGCACATCGCGCGGCAGACGCCGCAGCAGATCGTCGATCAGGTGCTCGCCATGCCGGAGGGCACCAAGTTCCAGGTGCTCGCACCGGTGGTGCGCACCCGCAAGGGGGAGTTCGTCGACCTCTTCGACAAGCTGAACACGCAGGGCTACAGCCGGGTTCGGGTCGACGGTGTGGTGTATCCGCTGACCGAGCCGCCCACGCTCAAGAAGCAGGAGAAGCACGATATCGAGGTGGTGGTCGACCGGCTGACGGTCAAGACCAGCGCTAAACAGCGACTCACCGACTCGGTGGAAACCGCGCTGGGTCTCGCTGACGGGATCGTGGTGCTGGACTTCGTCGATCGCGATGAGCACGACCCGCATCGTGAACAACGCTTCTCCGAGAAGCTGGCCTGCCCCAACGGCCATCCGCTGGCGGTGGATGACCTTGAGCCACGGTCCTTTTCGTTCAACTCGCCCTACGGCGCCTGCCCGGAATGCAGTGGTCTGGGCATCCGCAAGGAGGTCGATCCCGAGCTGGTTGTGCCCGACGGCGATCTGACGCTGTCCGAGGGGGCTATCGCGCCCTGGTCCATGGGCCACAACGCCGACTACTTCATCCGGATGATGGCCGGGCTGGGGGAGTTGATGGGGTTCGATGTCGACACCCCGTGGCGCAAGCTTCCGGCCAAGGCACGCAAGGCACTTCTCGAGGGCTGCGACGAACAGGTCCACATCCGCTACCGCAACCGCTACGGCCGCACCCGCTCCTATCACGCCGAGTTCGAGGGCGTGATGGCCTTCCTGCAGCGCCGAATGGAGCAGACCGACTCCGAACAGATGAAGGAGCGCTACGAGGGTTTCATGCGGGACATTCCGTGCCCGGAATGCGATGGCACCCGGCTCAAGCCGGAGATCCTGGCCGTCACCCTGGCCGCCGGCGCGAAGAAGAAGTCCATCGCCGAGGTCTGCGAGCTGTCCATCGCCGACTGTTCGGCCTTCCTCAACGACCTGACGCTGGGCACCCGCGAGGCTGCCATCGCCGGCCAGGTGCTCAAGGAGGTGCAGTCCCGGCTGGGCTTCCTGCTCGACGTCGGACTGGACTATCTTTCGCTGGCCCGGGCTGCGGGCACACTCTCCGGCGGTGAAGCCCAGCGGATCCGGCTGGCCACCCAGATCGGCTCCGGACTGGTCGGCGTGCTCTACGTTCTCGATGAGCCGTCCATCGGGCTGCACCAGCGTGATAATCGTCGCCTCATCGAAACCCTCACCCGCCTAAGGGATCTGGGCAACACGCTCATCGTCGTCGAGCACGACGAGGACACCATCGCGCATGCCGACTGGGTGGTCGACATCGGTCCGGCGGCCGGTGAGCACGGCGGTCGGGTGGTGCACAGCGGGACGTATGCGGATCTGCTCACGAACCCCAACTCGCTCACCGGGGCCTACCTCGCCGGCAAGCAGAGCATCGAGGTTCCGGCGATCCGCCGACCGGTGGACCGTAAGCGCCAGCTGACGGTGGTCGGCGCCCGCGAGCACAACCTGCGCGAGATCGACGTGGCGTTCCCGCTCGGTGTGCTCAGCGCGGTCACCGGGGTGTCCGGGTCGGGGAAGTCCACGTTGGTCAACGACATCCTGGCCACCGTTCTGGCCAACAAGCTCAACGGCGCCCGCCAGGTGCCCGGCCGGCACACCCGGATCAACGGCCTCGATCAGGTCGACAAGCTGGTCCGGGTCGACCAGTCGCCGATCGGGCGAACCCCGCGATCCAACCCGGCCACCTACACCGGTGTCTTCGACAAGATCCGAACGCTGTTCGCCGCCACCACCGAGGCGAAGGTCCGCGGCTACCAGCCCGGCCGGTTCTCGTTCAACGTCAAAGGCGGCCGCTGCGAAGCCTGTTCGGGCGACGGCACCATCAAGATCGAGATGAACTTCCTGCCCGACGTCTACGTGCCGTGCGAGGTGTGCCAGGGCGCCCGGTACAACCGCGAGACCCTCGAGGTGCACTACAAGGGCAAGACCATCTCCGAGGTGCTCGACATGTCCATCGAGGACGCAACCGAGTTCTTCGAGCCGATCAGCAGCATTCACCGCTACCTCAAGACGCTGGTCGACGTCGGTCTGGGTTACGTGCGGTTGGGCCAGCCCGCGCCGACGCTCTCCGGCGGCGAGGCCCAGCGGGTGAAGTTGGCGGCGGAGTTGCAGAAGCGTTCCACCGGACGCACCGTCTACATCCTCGACGAGCCGACCACCGGCCTGCACTTCGAGGACATCCGCAAACTTCTCAAGGTCATCAACGGTCTTGTCGACAAGGGCAATTCGGTGATCGTGATCGAACACAACCTCGACGTCATCAAGACCTCGGATTGGGTCATCGACATGGGGCCCGAAGGGGGCGCCGGCGGGGGAATGGTGGTGGCCGAGGGCACGCCGGAGGATGTCGCGGCTGTCCCGGCGAGCTACACCGGAACATTCCTGGGGAACCTCCTCGACGCGCCTGCGCCCAAGAAGACCGCACCCAGGAAAACGTCGGGGCGTAAGGCCAGCGCCTAGGGCCAGATCAGAACTCGAAGGCCAGGAAGTGGTACCGCCGGCCTTCGGCTTCGAACTCGGCCAGCGGCCGCGCACCGAGCTTCGCGGTGGTCGTATGCAGCGACCGCGGGTTATCCGCGGCGACGAACAGCACCCCTAGGTCGAAGCGATCCCGGTAGGCCTTCCGGGTGGCCTCGTTCAGCGACGAGTACACGCCGTGTCCGCGCACGTCCTCGGTGATGCAGACCGGGCCGTGAACGGCGAATCGCTGCCGGGCGATCGGGGTCCCGTTCACCTCCAGGGTCTCCGTGAGATCAAGCAATCCCTTCAGGACTGCCGGAAGGCCCGGCTCGGTGGGAGCCGGAGGTGCGATGACGGTCATGAACCCGGCCACGTCGTCATCTCCGGTGACGGCGACGTGGACGCCGCCCTCACTGATGGCACGGTCCCACCAGGTCGACGGGTGCAGGACCGAGATGAAACCATTCGCGCGCCCGGCCGGGCCGAGATTGTTGATGTAGTACTTGGATTCCAGGGCCAGCAGGCCCGGGACGTCGCTCTGGTTCGCCAGTCTGATCCGGACGCCTGAAGTCATATTCGCCGGGGTCTAGTCCTTGTGGTGCATGGCGGCGCGGATCTCCTCGAGCTTTTCTGCGGCCGCCTTCTGGTGTTCCTCGTACTGCTTGGCGGCTGTGCGCGCTTCAGGAGTCTCCTCGGCCAGTTCGGTTGCGCCCAGCGCGGTTCCGTAGCGATTCTCGATCTTCTCGCGCACGCCTTCCAGCGTCGGCACCCCGGCATCGGTGTAGCCGGTGTCGGGGGTGACGGGTGCGGGCGTCGTGGGTTCGTCAGCCATGGGTCTCATCGTCCTCCAGAGGCAGCGATCGTCACACCGTCGGGGCGGGTTCCGGGTAGCCCGACGTCGGGAACGTCCGGGGTGCCGAGTTGGGAGGCCAGCCACGGCAGCGACGTGGTCAGCACCTTGGCGGCGAACGGCCAGTCGTGCTTGCCGATCTCGGGCACCACGGCGCAGTCGACTCCGTTCTCGCTGGCCAGCTTGCAGAGTGTGTGGGCGGCGACGGTGGGAGTGCTTGCGAGGTTCCCGACGTTCTCGGCCAAGACCTCCGGCAGTGCCGAGCCGGCGAGTGCGGTGGTGCGGGTACCCGCCGGTGTGGACACCGCGAACCAGCCCGCGACGCCCTCGTAGGCGCCGTGTTCTTCGATGACTGTGGCGGGATCCCACTCGGTGTAGGCCGCCGCATCGCCGCCGAACAGTCGGTCGATTGTCTGTGCCTTGGTCCCGGCGTTGGGGGCCATATCGCCGTCGATGTTGACGAAGGTGCTGAACAGCTCGGGATATTTCAGCGTGAGGTTGAGTGCGCAGGTGCCTCCTGTCGACCAGCCCACCACGCCCCAATTCGCCGGATCATCGCTGACGCCGAAGTTGGTCAGCATGTACGGCACGACATCCTTGGTCAGGTGGTCGGCAGCATTGCCGCGGAGGCCGTTGACGCATCCGGTGTCGGAGTTGAATGCACCACCGGAATCGGCGAACACGAAGACCGGGGCGTTGCCGTCATGCTTGGCGGCGAAATCGTCGATGGTCGCCACCGCACCCGCGGCCCGGATCCAGTCGGCCGCGGTATTGAACTGGCCGCCGATCATCATCACTGTCGGCAGCGGCGGCGGGGGATCGCTGGCGAAGTAGGCGGGCGGCAGATACACCAGCTCACCGCGGTGCTTGAAATTCGATGCGGTCGCGGGAATGTTGACCTCGACCACCTTGCCCCGGGCCGGAACCGCCCGGGCGGCCACCATCTTGTCGACGGTGGCCCGGTCGGTCTCGCCGGGCAGTGGGCCGTTGGTCAATTGGCCCCAGGCGGTCTGCACCGTGGGGAAGTAACCGACCCAGAGGTTGAGCATCAGTCCGGCTGATATCGCGCACAGCGGAACCGTCGCAACCGACACGGCGCGCCGCCACCAGTGCGCCGACCGCCAGCCGAGGACTGTGACGCCCAGCGCCAGACCGGTGAGTGTGAGCCACACCCACAGCCGGCCCGGGGCCGGATCTCCGGACAACCCCTCGGAGTTGATAACCCAGTGCGTCAGCCAGGCCAGTGATGCGCCGAACAGCGCGGCCAGCGGCACCCACAACAACCTCCAGCGGCGAGTTCGCCAGCCGACGGCGAGAATCAGCGTCACCGCCGCAAGCGCCTGGATCGCGGCGGGCACCCAGCCGTGCATCAGGGAGATGTGCTGACCGAAGAGTCCGAACGGATTCGCCAGCAACGAGTCGGCGACCCTCGTCATTGAAGGCGTCACGCCTCCCATGGTGTCTGAGCTTTCTGAAAATTTGCTGTGGGGCACGCTGGGGATGCCCAAATCGTTAGTTTCAGCGGAGCCCCCAGTGGGTGGCGGGGGCCGCTCAGCGGGGCTTGGCCAGCGGAAACGGCAGCGTTTCCCGGATGCTGCGTCCGGTGATCAGCATGACCACCCGGTCGACTCCCACGCCCAGCCCGCCGGTCGGGGGCATGGCGTACTCCATCGCCTGCAGGAAATCCTCGTCGAGTTCCATCGCCTCCGGATCCCCGCCGGCGGCCAGCATGGACTGCTGCTGCAGCCTCCGGCGCTGCTCGACCGGGTCGGTCAACTCGCTGTACGCGGTGCCCAGCTCCACCCCCCAGGCCACCAGATCCCAGCGCTCCGCGAGCCCGCGGGTGCCGCGGTGCGTGAGGGTCAGCGGTGACACCGATGCGGGGAAGTCCAGATAGAACGTCGGCTCCAGGGTGTGCTCCTCGACCAGCCGCTCGTAGAGCTCGAGCACGACCGCGCCGGCATCCCAGTGGGTGAGGTACGGAACCCCGACCGCATCGCAGCGCCGGCGCAGGGTCTTCAGATCGGTGTCGGGATCGACCTGCTCGCCGAGAGCCTCCGATACCGCGTCGTGGACTGTCTTGACCGCCCACTGCCCGGAGATGTCCACCGGCTGCAGGCCCCCGCCGGTGACGGAATCATCCGGACGCATCACCACCATCGCGCCGTTGGCGGCGAGTGCCGCGTTCTGAATGAGCTCGCGACAGCCGTCGACCCACGTCAGATAGTCGGCATGCGCCTGATATGCCTCCAGCAGGGTGAACTCGGGATTGTGGCTGAAGTCGACGCCCTCATTGCGGAAGGCCCTGCCCAATTCGAAGACGCGCTCCACCCCGCCGACGCAGAGCCGTTTGAGGTAGAGCTCGGGCGCGATCCGCAGATACATATCCAGGTCATAGGCGTTGATATGGGTCTGGAACGGCCGGGCGTTCGCGCCGCCGTGGATCTGCTGCAGTATGGGCGTTTCGACTTCGAGAAATCCCTTGGCGAACAACGTCTCTCGGATCGAGCGCAGAATGTCACTGCGCGATCGGATCAGATCGCGCGCCGCCGGATTGATGGCCAGGTCGACGTAGCGGGCGCGGACCCGGGCCTCCGGATCGATCAGACCCTTGTGCTTATCCGGCAGCGGGCGAAGGCACTTGCCCAGCATCCGCCAGTGCTGCACGACAAGTGATCGGGTGCCGTTCCTGCTGTAGCCCATCCGGCCGGTCGCCTCGATGAGATCACCAAGATCAACATCGGCGAAGTCAGCCGCGCCGTCATCGAGATGCGACTTCTCCAGGAGCAGTTGCACATCGCCCGACCAGTCGCGCAGTTGAGCGAACGTCACTCCGCCGTAGTCCCGGGTGCGCAGTACCCGGCCGGCCACCGACACCGCGATGTCATCCGGGGCGGTCAGCGCCTGGGCCACCGTATGGCTGGGTGCCCGCCCCACCGGGTAGGCATCGATTCCACTGTCCTGCAGGGTCTTCAGCTTCGCCATCCGAACGCGCACCTGCTCCGGCAGCCGCAGTTCGGTTCCTTCGTCGGCAAGGGCGGTGACCATGTCGGCGGAGGGCGTGCCGCCGTCGGCACGCAACTGTCCGCTCGCGGCCAACTCCCGGGGGACAGCGGGGTGGTGGCCGGTGTGCTGCCGGCTGCGCCGGGAGAACGGCAACACCAGGAATCCCTCGGCGATCACCGAAGCTATCCCGACCCGGGGGATCAGCCGGGCGTCGTCGTAACATGCATAGCGCGGCACCCACTCGGGCAGGTACTTCATATTGGAGCGGTACAGCGTCTCCAGCTGCCACCAGCGGGAGAAGAACACCAGCAGTTTGCGCCACAGCCGGGCCACCGGACCGGCGCCGAGTTGGGCGCCCTGTTCGAAAGCCGACCGGAACATCGCGAAATTCAGCGAAACACGATTGACGCCAATGTTTTCCGCGTTCTGCATCAGATCTGTCACCATCAATTCGATGGTGCCGTTGGGGGACTGCGGTGAGCGCCGCATCAGGTCCAGCGAGAGCCCGCTGCTTCCCCACGGCACCAGCGACAGCATCGCCACCACCTCGCCGCCGCCGTTCTCGCCGGCCCCATGCTCATTCTTGACGGCCTCCACCAACAGGCAATCGCCGTCGGCCGGATCGCCCAACCGGCCCAGCGCCATCGAGAACCCGCGCTCGGTCTCGGTGTCGCGCCACGCGTCAGCACGTTTGACCACCTGCGCCATCTCCTCGGCGGAGAAGTCCCGATGCCGGCGCATCCGGACCGTCAGGCCGGCTCGCCGCGCCCGGGTCACCGCCTGGCGAACCGCCCGCATCTCCGGTCCGGACAGCCGGTAGCGGTCCGGGTACAGGATGGCCTCGTCGCCCAGTTCAAGCGCGTGCAGTCCCGCGTCCCGGAAGGCCTGGGCGGCCGCGGAACTCGCACCCATCACCCCTGGGGCCCAGCCGTACTCCTGGCACAGCCCGAGCCACGCGGTGATCGCCTGCTGCCATGCCTGCGGGTCACCGATCGGGTCACCGCTGGCCAGACACACGCCGATCTCGACCCGGTAGGTGATCGCGGCGCGCCCGTTCGGGGCGAAGACCACCGACTTATCCCGGCGAGTGGAGAAATAGCCCAGCGAGTCGTTCTTGCCGTAGACCTCCAGCAGTCCGCGGATCGCCGACTCGTCCTGTCCGGTCAGTGCGTTCTCCGCGCGCTGGGATTGGAACAACACCACCGCGGCGGCCATCAGCGCCAGCGCGCCGAACAGACCGAACAACGCATTGAGCAAGGTGGTCGGCCGGCCGGCGAAGAAATCGGGGGTCGCGACGGCGAATCCGCTGACCCGGTTGACGGCGTAGCCCAACCGGTAATCGCGCTGCAGCGAACCGGGGAACACCTCCAGCAGTCCCCAGGCCAGCAGGATGCCCAGCACGTTCCCCGCGACCAGCACCGCCGCGGCCTTGAACAGCGCGCCGCGACGCACCTTGGCCCAGAACTCGCCATAAGCCAGCACCAGCGCACCCAGCGCGGCGATATGGAAGGTCAGGCCGAGAAACTCGCCGACGTCTTCAAGGCGGGTGCCGTCCCGCTGGCTGAGTGCAACCACGTCGAAGCCGATACCGACAACCAGCATGATGACCAGCACCAGCCAGGCGATCCGCTTGCGGGCCACCAGGGCACCGGCCATGATGGCCAGCGCGAAAGCCCAGGCGAAGCTGGTATCCGGGAAGTTGAACAGGTAGGTGTCGACGAACTGTCGCGGTACCCGGGTGAGGTGACGGATCGTCGTGGACACGCTGGAAAGCAGCGCCGCGCCCGCGATCACGCCGAGGATCCACCCGGCCGCCGCCGGTACCCAGTGCAGCCGTGACTGTCTCTGGCTGCGGCTCGTCGTCACGGTCATAGGCGGTCAGGATATTGGAGAGAAATCCGCCTGCTCAGCGGACCGGGCCGGTGTATTTCTCGCCCGGTCCCTGCCCCGGATCGTCCGGAAAGCCGCTGGCCTCGCGGAACGCCAGCTGCAGGGATCGCAGCCCGTCCATCAGCGGGCCGGCGTGCGGCCCCAGATCAGGCCGTGCGGCGGTGATCAGGCCTGCCAGGGCGGTTATCAGCCGCCGCGCCTCGTCGAGATCGCGGTATTCGCTGGTCTCGGGGTCGGGGTGGGCCAGGCCCAGCTTCTCGGCGGCTGCGCTCATCAGCATCACGGCGGACCGGCTGATCACCTCTCCCGCGGGGATATCGGCCAGCTCACGGATGCTTGGGTTCTCGGGGACGGGGATATCCGACATGGCTGCTAGACTCCCACGTACGACCGTCCGGGCTAACGCCAGGACAAGTAAGTACGTTCTGACCCCTGCGGGTCGGAACCGAAAAGTGGAGTCCCACTCCCACCGCTGGCCGATTCAGGTTCTGCGGTCCGGTCATGGATACCTCGGTATCCATTCTGCGGTCACCGCAGGCGGTTCGCGCCGCGATCGGTCGGCTTGGGCCCTGCTACGTGCAGGGCCTTTCTGCTGGCTTGAACGCTTCTGTTCAACCAAGCAGAGTGCTGGTGGCGTGGTGCCCTGCGCAACGAGTCCGGTTTCCGGCCGTGACGGTCGCACCGAGTACACCGAACCAGGGAGGCCCCATCAGCACTGAGACCCGCGTCAACGAGCGCATCCGCGTACCTGAGGTCCGCCTCATAGGTCCAGGCGGGGAGCAGGTGGGCATCGTGCGCATCGAAGACGCTCTTCGCGTCGCTGCGGATGCCGATCTCGACCTCGTCGAAGTAGCCCCGGATGCCAGGCCCCCGGTTTGCAAGATCATGGACTACGGCAAGTTCAAGTACGAGACGGCTCTCAAGGAGCGCGAGTCCCGCAAGAACCAGCAGCAGACCGTCGTCAAGGAACAGAAGCTTCGCCCCAAGATCGACCCGCACGATTACGAGACCAAGAAAGGTCACGTCGTTCGCTACCTGGAAGCAGGGTCGAAGGTCAAGGTGACGATCATGTTCCGCGGCCGCGAGCAGTCCCGGCCCGAACTCGGGTATCGACTGTTGCAGCGGCTGGCGGCCGACGTCGCCGACCACGGTTTCGTCGAGACCTCCGCCAAGCAGGACGGTCGCAATATGACGATGGTTCTGGCACCGCACCGCGGAGCGAAGACTCGCGCCAAAGCGGCGCAGCAGACGATCGGGGCTCCGGCCGCCGAAGCCGCGCCCGAAACCCTCGTCGAGGCTGCCGTTGAGGCAGCTGTCGAGGCCGAAGCTTCAACCGAATGACAACACGGACAGACCACGGATAGGACTGAGGAACCATGCCTAAGGCCAAGACCCACAGCGGGGCCAGCAAGCGCTTCCGCAAGACCGGCACCGGCAAGATCGTGCGCCAGAAGGCCGGCGCGCGACATCTGCTCGAGCACAAGTCATCTCGTCGTACCCGCCGGCTCTCCGGCCGTACCGAGGTGGCCGCCAATGACACCAAGCGTGTCAACAAGATGCTGAACGGCTAAGAGCCGCACCCGAGACGAGAACGAAACGAGAAGAGGAACACCATGGCACGCGTAAAACGCGCCCTTAATGCCCAGAAGAAGCGGCGGACCCTCCTCAAGGCGTCCAAGGGCTACCGCGGCCAGCGCTCGCGGCTCTACCGCAAAGCCAAAGAGCAGCAGCTGCATTCGCTGACCTACGCCTACCGGGACCGGCGTGCCCGCAAGGGCGACTTCCGCAAGTTGTGGATCACCCGCATCAACGCCGCCGCCCGCGCCAACGACATCACCTACAACCGCTTGATTCAGGGGCTGAAGGCCGCCGGTGTCGAGGTTGACCGCAAGAACCTCTCCGAGATCGCGATCAGCGATCCGGCGGCGTTCACCGCCCTGGTCGAGGTGGCTCGCGCCGCCCTTCCCGCGGATGTCAACGCGCCGTCCGGTGAGGCTGCCTGACGGTGGCTGACGGGGTTGCTTCGGGCGACCCGCTGACACAACGATCCGCCCGGG
>NZ_JBPCSX010000172.1:0-3317 GCF_051006775.1 Mycobacterium sp. | reverse complement strand
GCACGACGAGTTGGGATTAGGGGAGCGCTTCGCCGCCCTGCCCAAGAGCATCATCGAACGCGCGGATTCCGATGTCGGGGGACACCCGCGGACTGTCGTCGATTTCAGCCGCCTTCGTCACCCCCACCCCTACGTCGCGATGGTGCCGCAATGGGATCTGCTGAACCTGCTGGCCGAGGCCGCCGCCGTCGAGCCCACCTTCACCCTGCGGATGAATTGCGAAGCAACCGGATTGCTGCGTGAAGGCGACAAGGTGGTCGGTGTGCGTTACCGCAGCCCCGACGGACCGGGGGAGTTGCGCGCCCAGCTCACCGTGGCCTGCGACGGCCGGACCTCGGTACTGCGGCAGGCCGCCGGGCTGACCGCCACCGAGTACCCGGTCCCGTTCGATATCTGGTGGTTTCGGCTGCCTCGCCACCACGACGGACAGTACTCACTCATCCCGCGCACCGCCGACGGTCACACACTGATCATGATCCCGCGTGAAAGCTACTTCCAGATCGCCTACTTCATCCCCAAGGGCGCCGATGAAGAGTTGCGCGCCGAGGGCCTTTCGGCCTTCCGCCACAATCTGAGCACGCTCATCCCCGAGATCCCCACGGATTCGTTGGTGTCCTGGGACGAGGTCAAACTCCTCGACGTCCGACTCAACCGCCTCGACCGCTGGTACACCGACGGCCTGCTGTGCATCGGCGACGCCGCCCACGCCATGTCCCCGGCCGGCGGCGTCGGGATCAACCTGGCCATCCAGGACGCCGTCGCCGCCGCACGGATACTCGCAGCACCACTGCGCGCCCACCGGTTACGCACCCAAGACCTCGCCGCTGTGCAACGGCGACGCACTCTGCCCACCGTCGTCACCCAGGGGTTTCAGCGCGCCATGCATCGCGGCATGTCCCGCCAATCCGGTCACGACATCCAACCGCCCGCTGCGCTCGCTGCCGTCTCCCGCCGGCTACCGGGCCTGTCGGTGATACCGGCCTACCTCGTCGGCGTCGGTCTGCGCCCCGAACGCGCGCCAGCTTTCGCCCGCCGCTGAGTGAAGCCGTGGAACCCGCGCAGCTACGAGGGTGGACACCGACATGCTGACGTTCACCGCCGACAGGCGCTACGCCGGCCTCAGCTGTTCACCGTGAGATCATCGGCCTCGGCTCGGGCCAGCGTCGCATCCAGCACGGCGTACTCGGCTTCATCGATAGCGGCAAGGGCGAATTCCACAGCAGATGCCGCGTAGTTCTCCGCCAACTCGGCATTGCGCAACACTGCATTCAGTTCCAGCTCGGCCCCTTTGGCTGCCACCGCATCCTGCAGGTGCTGCACGTGGGCGTTCCAGTTCGCCTTGGCTGTCTGCCACCGCGCCGACACCTCGTCGCCGATCTCGTCGGTCTTGTCGGTCAGATCCCCGGCCCGCTTGACGGCACGCGCATGGGCCTTCTCGACCTGCGCCCGAAGGTCGGCGCGCCGCTTGGCGTCGGCACTCTTGATATTGTCCTCAACCTGCTTGATGCGCTCACTGACTTTCGAGAACTTATCGTGTTGCGTTGACATACAGCTGAACTCCTTATTGTTGTAGGAATCGAATCTCCTGATGCTTTATAACGTTGCGGGATAACGCATTCCGAGGTCAATTGCCGATGCGCAGAGCGGAGCCCGGACGTAGTTTTTCCACAACTGAGTTGATATCAAATAGGTTGATTAATGTCAATTGAGTTGATGATCTAGGCATAGGTGTGGCCGACGCTAACTTCGACGGCCGACGGGTTCCGACGGGTTCCGACGGCCAGATGGGCGATACCTGCGCGCGAACCGACGCGTGCATGGGCTGCTCGAAGTTGCCCGACATCCAATGCAGTCGACATCCCAACAGGTATCATGCAACTTGATATCAATCATCTTGTTGGTCTAGATTGTCGTCGCAGCCAGGCGATCGCCGATATGGGGTAGGACGCTGACAGCCGCGGATTGTCGTGGTGGGCGGGATCTTCGGAAGGAAAGCATGTCCCTCTCGTTCAGTTCTCCGCTGATCGCCCGGGCCGGCGCGAGAGGTCCGGAACGCCGGAGTTCGCAACGAATTCCCACGGCTGCGGTTCGGATGCTGCTCGCGCTGATCGCTGTCCTGGCTATCCCACTGGGCCTGCCGGCCTCTGCCCACGCCGACACCGGCCCCGACACCGACCCCGAAAAAGTGACCGTCGGTGTCTACATCAACGACCTGCAAGACATCAACCTGTCCTCGGAGAGCTTCACCGCCGACATCTACCTGTGGATGCGCTGGAAGGACCCGACGATCGACCCCTCGACATCGATTGAGGTCATGAATTCCAACGGCACGCAGAACACCACGTCCTCGACGTCAGGTGGGCTTGAAGGCGAACCCATCGCCCCCACCCCCGCGGACTTGTCCGACGGTTCGAAATACCAGGTGCTCCGCTACCAGGGCGTGTTCAGCCGCAAGATGAGCCTGAAAAAATACCCGTTCGACACCCAGGTCCTCGAGATGGTGTTTGAGGATAAGTTGAGGGACACCTCGCAGCAGGTTTACGTGCCCGACAGCAACCCGATCAGCGTCAACGACTCCGGTTCCTTGACCATCCCCGGCTACGCCCTCGGGGAACCGTCGTTTCGGGTTGTGGGTCACAAATACCCGACCAACTTCGGTGACCCGACGGCCAACCCGCAAACCCAGTTCTCACGCATCGTCATCGCGGTGCCGGTTACCCGCGACGTTCTGCCCTATCTGGTGAAACTCAGGCTGCCGATCTTCATCGTCGTTCTCATCACCGCGCTGGTCTACCTGCTGCCGGCCCGCCTGGAAGAGTCCCGGACCGACATCGGGGTGGTCGCGATGCTCACCCTCGTGGCGTTGCAGTGGAATTCCGACAGCAGTCTGCCGTCGGTGGAGTATCTGACGCTGCTCGACGTGGTCTACATCATCTCGATGGTCTATGTCCTCGCGGCGATGGGTTACGCCGTGCTGGCCAGTCGCCGAAACCTGGCCGAGAGGGCCCAGGCGCTCTCAGTCTCGCTGGATCGGCGTAACGGAATCGTCTCCCTCATCGCCTATCTTGTGATCTTGGCAGTCGTGATGATCTATTACCTCAACCAGCACTACAACGCGCTCAACCAATACATGTGAAGCTCTCATCCGGAGGCTGGACCCGTGGTCAACCCCACCCTTACCCAGATCGCCGCTGGTCAAAGTGGAGCCGATGACGGGAATCGAACCCGCGTATTCAGCTTGGGAAGCTGATGTTCTGCCATTGAACTACATCGGCATGGCAAGCCAACGATAGCAATCCCGATACGCTCGTCGGGTG
>NZ_JBPCSX010000171.1:0-8137 GCF_051006775.1 Mycobacterium sp. | reverse complement strand
TACACCACCCTGGTGTACGCGACGCTGAGCATCGCGGCGCTGTCGATGGCGGTGTGGGCACACCACATGTACGTCACCGGTGCCGTGCTGCTGCCGTTCTTCAGCCTGCTGACGTTCATGATCGCGGTGCCCACCGGCGTCAAGTTCGTGAACTGGATCGGCACCATGTGGAAGGGGCAGTTGACCTTTGAGACGCCGATGCTCTGGTCCTTCGGCTTCCTGGTGACCTTCCTGCTGGGTGGCCTGTCCGGCGTCATGCTGGCCAGCCCGCCCGTGGACTTCCACGTGTCGGACACCTACTTCGTGGTGGCGCACTTCCACTACGTTTTGTTCGGCACCATCGCCTTCGCCACCTACGCCGGCGTGTACTTCTGGTTCCCGAAGATGACCGGGCGGATGCTCGACGAGCGTCTGGGCAAGCTGCACTTCTGGATGACGATGGTCGGCTTCAACCTCACCTTCCTGGTACAGCACTGGCTGGGCAACGAGGGCATGCCGCGGCGCTACGCGGACTACCTGCCCACCGACGGCTTCACCACGCTGAACATGATCTCGACCGCCGGTGCCTTCCTGCTGGGCGCCTCGGTGATCCCGTTCTTCTGGAACGTGTTCAAGAGCTGGCGCTACGGCGAGGTCGTCACCGTCGATGACCCGTGGGGCCACGGCAACTCCCTGGAGTGGGCCACCAGCTGCCCGCCGCCCCGGCACAACTTCACGGAGCTGCCGCAGATCCGTTCGGAGCGGCCGGCCTTCGAGCGCAACCACCCGCACATGGTCGAGCGCCTCAGGGCTGAGGCCTACATCGGGCGCGGCCACTAATCCGAGGCTGAGGCCGGCGGCGAGTCCGTTCGCCGTACAGGGGCTGCGATGACCGTTGAGAAGGTGTCGGTGCTGATCACCGTCACCGGAGTGGACCGGCCCGGGGTGACCTCCGCGCTGTTCGAGGTGCTCTCCGCTCACGAGGTCGATCTGCTCAACGTCGAACAGGTGGTGATCCGGGACCGGCTCACCCTCGGAGTGCTGGTGTCGGCCCGTCCCGATATCGCCGCCGGAGATTCGCTGCGCGACAACGTCATCGCGGCCATCCACAAGCTCGGCCTGGACGTCACCATCGAACGCAGCGACGACGTTCCGATCATCGACGAACCCTCGACCCACACCATCGTCGTACTGGGCCGACCCATCACCGCCGCCGCGTTCGGGGCGGTGGCCCATGAGACGGCCGCGCTGGGTGTCAACATCGACTTCATCCGCGGCATCTCCGACTACCCGGTGACCGGGCTGGAATTGCGGGTTTCGGCCCCGCCGGAGGCGGGCGGCCGGCTCAAGGAGAACCTGGCCAGGCTGGCCTCCGAGCAGGGCGTCGACATCGCGGTGGAGAGCTACGGTCTGGAGCGACGGGCCAAGCGCCTCATCGTCTTCGATGTGGACTCCACCCTGATCCAGGGCGAGGTCATCGAAATGCTGGCCGAGCGGGTCGGAGCCGGGGAAGCGGTGGCGGCCATCACCGACGCCGCCATGCGCGGTGAGATCGACTTCGCCGAATCCCTGCACCAGCGGGTGGCGACGCTGGCCGGTCTGCCTGCCGAGGTCCTCGACGAGGTCGGCGCCGAACTGGAATTGACCGCAGGCGCCCGCACCACGATCCGTACGCTGCGCCGGCTGGGATTCCACTGCGGCGTGGTCTCCGGAGGCTTCCGGCAGGTGATCGACCCGCTCGCGCATGAGCTGATGCTGGACTTCGTCGCTGCCAACGAGCTTGAGATCATCGACGGCAAGCTGACGGGGCGGGTGGTCGGTGAGGTGATCGACCGGGCCGGAAAAGCCAAGGCGCTCAGGGGCTTCGCCCAGCAGGCGGGGGTGCCGATGGAGCAGACGGTGGCTGTCGGCGACGGCGCCAACGACATCGACATGCTCACCGCGGCAGGCCTCGGGGTGGCGTTCAACGCCAAACCTGCGCTGCGAGAGGTCGCCGACGCCTCGCTGAGCTATCCCTATCTCGATGCGGTGCTGTTCATCCTCGGGGTTACCCGCGCCGAGATCGAGGCCGCCGACGCCGTCGACGGCGTGGGCCGCCGGGTCGAGATCCCCCCGCAGTAATGGTGGCTTCGATACGGCACGATGGGCAGGTGCCCTCCGAACCCGTCGACCTTGTAGATGGTGACCTGCTGATCGACTTCCGCGAGGTCGCACTGCGTCGCGGCGGACGTACCCTGGTCGGTCCGGTCACCTGGCAGGTCGAACTCGACGAACGCTGGGTCGTCATCGGTCCCAACGGAGCGGGCAAGACCTCCCTGCTGCGGATGGCCGCCGCGATGGAGTATCCGTCGCAGGGAGTCGCGACGGTCCTGGGTGAGCGCCTCGGCCGGGTTGATATGAGCGAGCTGCGGCAGCGGGTCGGCCTGAGTAGTTCGGCTCTGGCCCAGCGTGTTCCGGATGACGAGCTGGTGCGCGACGTGGTGGTGTCGGCCGGCTACGCGGTCCTGGGCCGGTGGCGGGAGGACTACGACGAGGTCGACTACCTGCGCGCGGCCGACACCCTGGAGAGCGTGGGAGCCGAGCATCTCCTCGACCGCACCTACGGAACGCTCTCGGAGGGCGAACGCAAACGCGTGTTGATCGCACGCGCGCTGATGACCGATCCCGAACTACTGCTGCTCGACGAGCCTGCGGCCGGGCTCGATCTCGGCGGCCGCGAGGAACTGGTCGCGAGGCTCTCAGATCTGGCCGCCGACCCCGACGCGCCTGCGCTGGTTCTGGTGACCCATCATGTCGAGGAGATCCCGCCGGGTTTCAGCCACTGCCTGATCCTCGCTGAGGGCGGGGTGGTGGCCACCGGTCTGCTGCAGGACACCCTGACCGCGGAAAACCTGTCCGCGGCGTTCGGTCAGGCGATCGCAGTCGACACCATCGACGGCCGGTATTTCGCCCGTCGCGCACGTACCCGGCCGGCCCACAGGAGACGCTCATGACGGACCAGGAACCGATTCCGGTGCGGCCGGCCGCCACCGTGATGCTGGTACGCGATACCTCTGATGGAATCTCGGTGTTCCTGATGCGCCGGCATGCGGCAATGGAATTCGCCGCCGGCATGACGGTGTTTCCCGGCGGCGGCGTCGACGAGCGTGACCGCAACGCAGATATCGCCTGGTACGGTCCACGACCCGACTGGTGGGCGCAACGCTTCGGTATCGAGACTGATCTGGCCGAGGCGCTGGTGTGTGCGGCTGCCCGGGAGACTTTCGAGGAATCCGGCGTGCTGTTCGCCGGTCCGGCTGACGATCCCGACACCATCGTCGCCGACGCGTCGGTCTACCGCGAGGCGCGGGCCGCACTGGATGACCACAGCCTCTCCTTCGGGGACTTCTTGCGCACCGAGAACCTGGTGCTGCGTGCGGATCTATTGCGGCCGTGGTCGAACTGGGTCACTCCGAAGGAGGAGCGGACCCGCCGCTATGACACCTACTTCTTCGTCGGGGCATTGCCGGAAGGCCAGCGCGCCGACGGTCACAACAGTGAGTCCGATCAGGCTGGTTGGGCCCGGCCGGACGCCGCAATCGAGGACTTCGCCGAGGGTCGCGCACTGCTGCTGCCGCCGACCTGGAGCCAGCTGGATTCACTGACCGGCCGCACCGTCGAAGATGTCCTCGCACTGGAACGGCAGATCGCCAAAGTGCAGCCTAAACTCACTGTGACGCAGGATAATTGGGAAATCGAGTTTTTCGACAGCGATCGCTACAACGCTGCGCGACATCGCGGAGGCAAGTTGAAGGGCGATTTCTGAGCATGCGCGAATTCGTCCACGTTCACGTCAGTGACCAGTATCCGGGCCTGGGCACCGTGGTCCTGGACCGCGAGCCCACCAACACGCTTACCCGGCAGGCCTTCCGCGAACTGACCGCGGCCGCTGTCGAGGTGTCCCGGCGCGATGACATCGCGGTGGTGATCCTGTTCGGCGGGCACGAGTTTTTCTCCGCCGGCGACGATGTGACGGAGTTACAAAGCCTCAACCCCGAGGAGGCCGCCACCGCCGACCGGGTGCGCGCTGCGGCGCTCGACGCGATCGCCGCCATCCCCAAGCCGACCGTCGCCGCGGTCACCGGCTATGCACTGGGATCCGGGCTGAGTCTGGCGCTGGCCGCCGACTGGCGGGTGTGCGGGGACAACGCCAAACTCGGTGCCACCGAAGTTCTGGCCGGCCGGGTTCCGGTAGGCGGCGGATGTGCGCGGCTGGCCCGGGCGGTGGGATTCTCCCGAGCCAAGGAGATGAGCTTCAGTGGCAGGTTCGTCGGTGCCAAGGAGGCACTGACACTCGGCCTGATCGACGAACTGGTGGCGCCCGACCACGTCTACGACTCCGCGGTGGCCTGGGCGAACCGTTTCGTGGACCTACCGGCGGCGGCACTGGCCGGAGCGAAGGCCAGGATCGACGGATTAGGCTGCCCCTCATGAAGGACGCTTCACCCGAGGTCGCCGCTGATGCGGCTCCGGCCCCCATGCCACACGCCACCGCAGAACAGGTAGAGGCGGCGCTGAAGGACTCCAAGCTCGCTCAGGTGCTCTATCACGACTGGGAGGCCGAGAGCTATGACGACAAGTGGTCGATCTCCTATGACAAGCGTTGCGTCGACTACGCGCGCGACCTGTTCGACCAGACGGTGCCGGAAGCCGAACTGCGGAAGCTGCCCTACGAGCGGGCGCTGGAGTTGGGCTGCGGCAGTGGGTTCTTCCTGCTGAACCTGATCCAGGCGGGGGTGGCCCGCCGTGGATCGGTGACCGATCTGTCGCCGGGGATGGTCAAGGTCGCCGTCCGCAACGGCCAGTCGCTGGGACTGGACATCGACGGACGCGTCGCTGACGCCGAGGGTATTCCCTACGACGACGACACTTTCGACCTCGTTGTCGGGCACGCGGTGCTGCACCACATCCCCGACGTGGAGAAGTCGCTGAGCGAAGTGGTACGGGTGCTCAAACCCGGGGGCAGGTTCATCTTCGCCGGTGAGCCCACCACCGTCGGAAACGCCTACGCACGGAAGTTGGCGGACCTGACCTGGAAGACCACCGTGCGCGCAATGAAACTGCCCGGTCTGAAGAGCTGGCAGCGTCCCCAGGAGGAGCTCGACGAGAACTCCCGGGCCGCGGCCCTGGAGTGGATCGTCGACCTGCATACCTTCGATCCCGCCGACCTGGAGCGGATGGCCGGTAATGCCGGTGCGATCGAAGTGTCCACCACCACAACCGAATTCACCGCCGCGATGCTGGGCTGGCCGCTGCGCACCATCGAGTCGACTGTGCCGCCGGGCAAGTTGGGCTTCGGTTGGGCGAAGTTCGCCTTCGGCAGCTGGATCACGCTGAGCTGGATCGATGACAACCTGTGGCGGCGTGTGGTGCCGAAGGCGTGGTACTACAACGTGATGATCACCGGGATCAAGCCGTCCTGACGTTCACCCGAGCCGATGTCGACTATCTGACCGGCGATGTGGGTGCCGCCGCGCTCGCGGAGGTGGCCGGCTTCGCACTGACGGACACCAGTCGCATCGCCGATGTCGCCGCCGTCCGCACAAAGTACGGCGAGCACACCACCGCGCTGGTCGAGACGACACTGCTGCGGCGCAAAGCGGTCATCAAGTTCCCCGGCGTGGACGTCGCGAACTGGTTGTTCACCGACGCGGCGTTGCAGCAGGCCACCACCTCGGCGGTAGCCCGCCACCGCGCCCAGCGACTCACCGGCGCCGCGGTGCATGACGCCACCTGCTCGATCGGCACCGAATTGGTTGCACTGGCCGGCACAGCGGACGCAATTCTGGGCAGTGATATCGACGAGGTGCGATTGGCGATGGCACGCCACAACCTCGGCCCGCGGGTGCCGCTGTGCCGCGCCGACGCACTACACCCGATCAGCCGCGACGCGGTGGTGCTACTCGACCCCGCCCGCCGGTCGGGCGACCGCCGGCGCTTTGACCCGCGTGCCTATCAGCCGCCGTTGGATGCGCTCGCCGAGGTGTACCGGGGTCGCGAGACGGTGGTCAAATGCGCGCCGGGTATCGACTTCGCAGCAGTTCGCGCACTCGGCTTCGACGGCGAGATCGAGGTGACCTCGGTCGGCGGATCCGTCCGCGAGGCTTGCCTTTGGTCACCGGGGTTGGCCGGGTCCGGAATTCGGCTGCGAGCAACGGTTCTCGACCGTGGTGAGCAGATCACCGACGCCGATCCGCATGACTGCCCGGCCGGGCCGCCGGGCCGTTGGATTGTCGACCCCGACGGGGCCATTGTGCGAGCCGGGCTGGTGCGGCACTGGGCCGCCCGGCACGGTCTCTGGCAGCTCGATCCCGACATCGCCTATCTGACCGGGGACCGCATTCCTGACGGGGTGCGCGGATTCGAGATTCTCGAGCAGGTTCCGGTGCGGGAAAAGGCACTGCGGCAGGCACTTTCAGCACAGGACTGCGGCTCGTTGGAAATTCTGGTGCGCGGAGTCGATGTCGATCCCGACGCGCTGCGCCGGCGGCTGCGCCCCAGCGGTGGTCAGGCACTCTCGATTGTGATCACCCGGATCGGCACCGGTTCGGCCGCACGTGCGGTGGCCTTCATCTGCCGCCCGTCGCGCAACGGCTGACGGCTCTCGACCGGCTACGCTGGATGTGTTGATCGTCGGCGAAAGGGCCGTTATGCGCTCGTGTGTTCTGGCCGCGTTAGTGACAGCGGGCCTGCTCGCATCGCCGGTGGCCTCAGCTGCCCCCGACGGCTGTGCCGCCCTCGGTGGCGCCGTCGAGGACCGGGGTATGTGCCACGTCCACGCCGCGACCCCGGCGTACACGATGAATCTGAGATTCCCGGCCACCTACTCCGACGAGCAGGCGATCGTCGACTACCTCATTCAGACTCGGGACGGTTTCACCAACCTCGCTGAAGAACCGGGCGGGCGGAACCTGCCCTACGAGCTGGACGTCACCTCGCAGTCATTCCGCTCTGGGCAGACCAGCAGCGCGGTCCTCAAACTCTTCGAGAACGTCAACAGCGCCCATCCGACGACCTGGTTCAAGTCGTTCACCTACAACGTCGACAAGGGTCAGCCGGTCACCTTCGACACCGCGTTCCCTCCTGGTGCGCTGGAGAAGATCTTCCCGCTCGTGCAAAGCCAGCTGGAAACCGAGACCGGACTGACCGGATCGATCTCCGCTGCCGACGGTCTGAACCCGGCGCACTACCAGAACTTCGCCATCACCGATGCGTCGGTGATCTTCTTCTTCGGCCGCGCCGAACTGCTGCCCTCGTACGCAGATGCCACCTCCGTGGTCATACCGCGCAGCCAAATTCCGCCGCTGCAGCTTTAGCCGGGGCTGGATCCGATTTAGCCGGGGCTGAAGCTGTACACCTGGCCTGCGCTGGTCGCCACGACCACCCTGCGGTCGAAACCCACCGAAACCCCGACCGGGAATCCGGCCGCCTCCGGCAGCGGGTAGCTGTTGACCGAGCGGCCCTCATCGGCCGGGTTGAACACCAGCAGCGACATCCGATCCGGCCCGTCGGCCACCACGGTGTAGGCGGTATCCGGGCCGGCCTGGCTGGAGGTGGTCAGCGGGGTGATGTCCTCACGGCGCCACAGCGGTTCGGCCTTATCTCCGGAGTCACGCAGAGCGACCAGCCGGGTGTCAGGTCCGCCTCCGGCGATGATCACGCCGTCCGGGCCGACCGTCGGCGGTGTCAGTGGCTGGAAGTCCAGTGCCGCAGACCATTTCGCTTTTCCGCTCGCGGAGTCGAGTGCCCACAGCCTCCGGTCGCGCCCGCTGACGTAGACGGTCTCCCCGTCGACCGAGAGCACCGGGGAGCCGATCGGTCCGCCGTCGACGGCTTCGCTGGTCCACTCCCGGCTGAGCAGCGGGGTCTGGCCGGGCTGATAGCGCAATGCGGTGAGCACCGGCGCCGGGGCGCCGGGCTGCCACAGACTCAGCACCACCATCTTGCTGGCGGGGGAGAAGGCCGGCGCTGAGGCAACAGGGCAGGCCGGCAGGGACTGCTGGCAGTCGGTCAGGCCGCGGGTGGCGTCGGTGGGGTCGATCCCGACGACGAGGTCCAGTGGTGTGCTCACCACATCTCCGCGGTGGGAGTCGAACACCAGCACCTGACCCAGATGGGT
>NZ_JBPCSX010000170.1:0-15190 GCF_051006775.1 Mycobacterium sp. | reverse complement strand
TCGAAGGTGATGTCCGGGATCACCACGCCGAGGCTCAGCGTCTTGATCCGGATCTTCTCGTCGGCGTTCTCCCGCTTGGTGTCCAGGAAGCGGTAGATGTCCGGGTGGTGGGCGTGCAGGTACACCGCGCCGGCACCCTGGCGCGCGCCGAGCTGGTTGGCGTAGGAGAACGAGTCCTCCAGCAGCTTCATGATCGGGATGACGCCGGAGCTCTGGTTCTCGATGTTCTTGATCGGCGCACCGTGCTCGCGAATGTTGGTCAGCAGCAGGGCGACTCCACCGCCGCGCTTGGACAGCTGCAGTGCGGAGTTGATCGACCGCCCGATGGACTCCATGTTGTCCTCGATGCGCAGCAGGAAGCAGCTGACCGGCTCGCCGCGTTGGGCCTTGCCGGAGTTGAGGAACGTCGGGGTGGCCGGCTGGAAACGGCCATCGATGATCTCGTCCACGAGGTGCTCGGCCAGGGTGGTGTCTCCGGAGGCCAGCGTCAGAGCCACCATCACCACACGGTCCTCGAAGCGCTCCAGGTAGCGCTTCCCGTCGAAGGTCTTCAGCGTGTAGGACGTGTAGTACTTGAAGGCGCCGACGAACGTCGGGAAGCGGAACTTCTTGGCGTACGCCCGGTCGAGCAGGGAGTGCACGAAGTTGCGGGAGTACTGGTCGAGAACCTCACGCTCGTAATAGTTCTCGCGGATCAGGTAGTCGAGCTTCTCGTCCTGATTATGGAAGAACACGGTGTTCTGATTGACGTGCTCGAGGAAATACTGACGCGCGGCAAGCCGGTCCTTGTCGAACTGGATCTCTCCGTTGGGCCCGTAGAGATTGAGCATCGCGTTGAGCGCGTGATAGTCCGTCTCACCGGGCAAGGTGTGCCCGGAGGTCGGCCCCGAATGAGGGGTGGTTACAGGCTCTGCAGCTGAGACCGTTGGTGCCACGTGTTCTCTTCCTTCTTCCAGAAATCGGCCAGGACCACGCGAACGGCTTCCACGTCCTCTGCGGTTCCCATCATTTCGAATCGGTACAGGTACGGCACGTTGCACTTGCTCGCCACGACATCGCCGGCGAAGCAGTACTCGGCACCGAATTGGGTGTTCCCGGCTGCGATGACCCCGCGGATCAACGACCGGTTGTGCTCATTGTTCAAAAACTTGATGACCTGCTTGGGGACGTACCCGACGGTCCCCGCCTGCCGTCCGCTGCCGTAGGTCGGCAGCACCAGCACATAGGGTTCGTCGACCTCGACGGTGGCAGCGACGCTGGTCTTGACTGGGATTCGCCAGGCCGGCAGGCCGAGCTTCTGCATGAACCGGTGGGTGGTCTCGGAGACGCTGGAGAAGTACACCAACCTCACCGAACCTTCACCGGGCAGCCCGTCGAGATCCATCGCCGCCCCCCGCCGTGCCGCTACGCGCTGAGCGCGGTGGAAGCCAGGGCCTTGATGCGGTCGGGCCGGAAGCCCGACCAGTGCTCCCCGTCCACCACGACGACCGGAGCCTGCAGGTAGCCCAGCGCCATCACGTAGTCCCGGGCCTCCGGAACCTCAGTGATATCGATGATCTCGTAGTCCAACCCCGCATTGTCGAGCGCCTTGTAGGTCGCATTGCACTGCACGCAGGCCGGCTTGGTGTACACGGTGATGGACATCTGCGGTGTGGCTCCTCTGCGATGCAAGGGGTGGGGAGAGGCTCGTCGAACGGGGTTTTTCAGCTGTTCCGGTGGACCGTGACGATCGGGTCTGTCGGCCTGCCAAACACTACACCTAGTGGGTGACAATCAGAAGAGGTACAACATGTATTGAATAACAATCGTGAAACTCCCAGGTCGTAAGCCCACTGCGGGTAGCGCCTGCGGCGTGTCGCGCGTCACAACACGCGCACCGGCTCCCTGACATCCCCAGATACAACCAGCGGGCACCGACAGATTTGGCGCGGTCCGGCCGCACCCCCAGTCCGGACCCCCGGTCCGGCCCCAGAGTCCGGGCTAGTGAGCCTCGGCGGCCAGGTCCCGGATGACCTGACCGACTGCGGCGACCACCTCGGCGTTCTGCGCGGGGTGGCGCCCGTCGAGGGTGCCGATCGGAAGCGAGAAGGTGATCGTTTCGATCACCCGCGGCCCAGCGATACCGAATGACTTACGGGTCTCGTCGTGGGCCCACACCCCGCCGTAGCGGCCCATCGCGGCGCCGATGACGGCCAGCGGCTTACCGTTCAGCGCTCCGGCACCGAACGGCCGGGACAGCCAGTCGATGGCGTTCTTCAGCACACCCGGGATGGTGCCGTTGTACTCCGGCGTCACCACCAGCGCCGCATCGGCGGCGGCCGCAACGGCCCGTAGCGCGGCGACCGGGGCCGGTGCCGGCTCGACCTCGAGATCCTCGTTGTAGAACGGCAGATCGCCGAGATCCGGATAGACCGTCACCGCGACCCCGTCCGGGGCCGACTCGGCGGCCAGATCGGCGAGCTGGCGGTTGACCGACGCCGCCCGCAGGCTGCCGACCAGAACCAGAACCTCGACGTCACTCATCTTGCATCCATTCGTTGGCCGGACCCGGCGGAAGATACTGCGCCCCATGGGGTCGCAGCGCCCCGGTGAAGAACACGTTGACCCTGCTCATCACGGCGCTGTAGGGACGCCAGGCGATCCGCTTGAACACGTAGAGCGCCCAGATGTCGGGCGAGGTGTAGATCAGGAACCGGTTGCGCGCCACACCGGCAACGATCTTGTCGGCCACCTTCTCGGCCGACACCGCGTGCCCGCTGAACAGCCGGACCAGCCGCTGCACCTTCGGGTGATCGCGGTCCACACCGGCGATGTCAACGGTCTGCACCAGTGGGGTGTTCACCGCACCGGGCACCACCACCGACACCCCGATCCGGTGCCGGGCCAGGTCGAACCGCAGCACCTCGGACAGGCCGCGCAGCCCGAACTTGCTGGCGCTGTAGGCCGCATGCCACGGCAGCGCCACCAGACCGGCCGCCGAGGACACGTTGACGAGGTGCCCGCCCCGCCCGGCGGCGACCATCGGCGGCAGGAACGTCTCGATGACGTGGATGGGTCCCATCAGGTTGACGTCGATCATCGCCCGCCAGTGCCGGTGGGTCAGCCGCTCCACGGTCCCCCAGGCCGAAATCCCGGCAATGTTCATCACCACGTCCATCGCCGGGTGGCTGGTGTGGATATCCGCGCCGAACGCGGCGACCGCGTGGAAATCGGTGATGTCGAACGCCCGGTGCGCGGCGACCTCTGCGCGCAGGGACCGGGCGTCGGCAACGGTGTTGTCCAGGCCCTCGGAGTCGACGTCGGTCAGGAACAGCACCGCACCCTCGCGGGCCAGGCGCAGCGCGGTCGCCCGGCCGATACCGCTGGCCGCACCGGTGATCAGGACGCGCTTACCGGCGAAACTCATGGCCGTCTAGCCACGGGCCCGGCCACCCCACAGGGCGTGCAGCCACAGGTTTTCCAGCACTTTCACCGCGGCGTCGATATCGCGGTCGGGGCCGACGAACATCGACTCCCCCGACAATGTCATCGCGGTTGCAGCCGACAGGGTCCGCACCAACCCGCGAACGTCGGATGTCACCGGGTCGGCGGTGCCGTTTCGGATCTCGGCTTCAACGATCGGCACGATCTGGTCGATGACGGCCTCGTTGTAACGGTCCAGGATCTCGCGGATCTCGGCATCGGTGTTGCGCGCGATATTGCAGGCCGACATCACCGGGTCGTTGTGCGCGTAGACCGCGGCGGCGCTGCCGACCATCCGGCAGGCGAACTGCGCCGGGGTCTCGTTGTCCCCGCGCGAGGCGAAGGCCCCGGTGGCTTCGGTGAGTTCCTCGGAGACCTCGCCGAGGATGTGCGCCAGTACCGCGTACTTGGAGTCGAAATAGAAGTAGAAGCCGGAGCGGGCCACGCCGGCCCGGTCGCTGATGGTGCTCACCGACAGTTCGGCGAAGGGCTTCTCCTCCAGCAGTTGGCGTACCGCGGCCACGATGGCGTGACGCTGTTTGTCGCCCCGGCGCCGGGGTGTCGCGTCCGGTTGCACAGTCACTTGTTCACCTTGCACCACGCCGGTGGCAAATGGAACTTGACACGCGTCAAATTCTGGGCAGGATGTTCGCAACGAGGAGGCATCCATGGCAGGCGTCAGCACCCCGCAGTATCTGCTGGACCAAGCGCGCCGTCGGCTCACCCCGACGCTCAACACCATCCCCGGGATGGGACTGCTCGACGAGCGGTTGCGCAAGCAGGACTGGCCGGAATACGTCTACGCCGAACCCCCGGCCGGCAGTGGACTCAAGCCGGTGCTGGGCAACGACGGCCTGCCACTGATGGGGCACCTCATCCAAATCTTCCGCGGTGGCCCGGACTACGTGGTCCAGATGTACCGCAAGAACGGCCCGGTCTATTTCAGCAAGACCCCTGCGCTGAACGCCGTGGCTGCCCTGGGACCCGACGCCACCGGCGAGGTGCTGGCCAACCGGAACAAGGACTTCTCGACGGTCGCCTGGCAGGACGTCATCGGGCCGTTCTTCAACCGCGGCCTGCTGCTGATGGACTTCGACGAGCACATGTACCACCGCCGGATCATGCAGGAGGCGTTTACCCGGACGCGGCTGTCGGGCTACGTCGAACATATGGACGCGGTGGCGACGAATGTGGTGGCCCAGGACTGGCCGGGCAACGACCGCCGCTTCCTCTTCCACCCGGCGGTCAAGGAACTCACCCTCGATATCGCCTCGGTCGTGTTCATGGGACATCAGACCGGCAGTGACCACGCGCTGGTGACCAAGATCAACGAGGCCTTCACCACCACTACCCGCTCCGGCGGTGCGATCATCCGGACCCCGGTGCCGCCGTTCAAGTGGTGGCGGGGCCTGCAGGCCCGAAAGGTGTTGGAGGACTACTTCGTTGAGCGGGTCCGGGCCCGCCGCGGCGCCGAGGGCACGGACATGCTGACGGTGCTGTGCAACACCACTGACTCCGACGGCAACAGCTTCACCGACACCGACATCGTCAACCACATGATCTTCCTGATGATGGCCGCGCACGACACGTCCACGTCGACACTCACCACGATGGCCTACCACCTGGCCGCCAATCCGCAGTGGCAGGAGCGCTGCCGGGCCGAGGGCGAACGCATCGGCGACGCACCACTGGACATCGACGCACTCGACAAACTGGAAACCTTCGATCTGGTGTTCAACGAGTGCCTGCGGATGGTGACGCCGCTTCCGTTCAATGTGCGCCGGGCGGTGCGCGACACCTCGATTCTGGGTCACTACATTCCGGCCGGCACCAATATCAATCTGTGGCCGGGCATGAACCACCGGCTGCCGGAGTTGTGGACCGACCCGGATCGGTTCGACCCGGACCGGTTCGCCGAGCCGCGCGCCGAGCACAAGCGGCACCGGTACGCCTTCGCCCCGTTCGGCGGTGGCGCCCACAAGTGCATCGGCCTGGTGTTCGGTCAGCTGGAGGTCAAGACCGTCATGCACCGTCTGCTGCGCAACTACCGCCTGGAGTTGCCGAACCCTGGGTACCGACCGCGCTACGACTACGCCGGAATGCCGGTGCCGATCGACGGTATGCCGATTGTGTTGCGGCCCTTACGGTAAGGCTCGGCGGTGACGCTCAGGCCAGCGAGAGGAAAAGCTTCTCCAGCTCGGCCTCGGTCATCGGGGCCTTACCCTTCTCTGAGCCCTCGGCGGGCACGCCGAGCATGCACTCGCGAAGACCGGTTGCGACGATCTTGAAGCCGGCCCGGTCCAGTGCCTTCGACACCGCAGCGAGTTGGGTGACGATGTCCTTGCACTCACGGCCATCCTCGATCATCGAGATCACACCATTGAGCTGACCCTGCGCACGGCGCAGCCGGTTGAGTACATCGGTGATAGCGGTTTCGTCGCCGACCATCTTCGGACCCTCCTCTATTGCTGGTTCAATGGTACCCGCCGGGGTATCGCACCCGGATCAACTAGGACTTTGCGCAGCGGGCAGCGCGCGTATCGGGCGCACATGAAGGCCATCCCGCCGGCGATGGCGGCCACGATCGCCACCGCGACTCCGATCCAGATATTGGCCTCCTCGGCGAGCACCACCGCGGCCATCGCGAGCACGAACCAGCCGAACGCCTTGCGCAGGGTGGCCGGGTTGATCTTGGCGGTCAGCAGACCGCCGATGATGCTGCCCGCCACCGCCGCCGCGATCACCATCCCGGCCAGCTTCCAGTCGATGGCCTCCCCGGTCAGATGTCCGGCGAACCCCGCGAAGGACTGCATGGAGATGACGACGAGCGAGGTGCCGACGGCTACCGGCATCGGCAGACCGCCCAGCAGTGCCAGCGCGGGCACCAGCAGGAAGCCGCCGCCGGCGCCGACAAGTCCGCTGATCACGCCGACACTGGCACCCTGCAGCATGATCTTGCCGACCGGCAGCGGACCGGCGGACTCGTCGCCGACATCCTTGCGGCCGCGCAGCATGGCGACCGCGGCCATGATCATGATGAGCGCGAAGGCGATCAGCAGGATGTTGCCGGGGATGAAGTACGCCAGGCGCCCGCCACCGTAGGCTCCCGCCATCGCGGCCAGGCCGAAGATGCCGGCCACCTTCCAGCGCACCCGCCCGGCCCGGGCGTGGGTGATGGCGCCGACAGCGCTGGTGACTCCGACGACCAGCAAGGAGGTGGCGATCGCCTGCTTGGGTTCCTGGCCGGCGACATAGGCCAGTAGCGGAACGGTCAGGATCGATCCACCGCCGCCGAGTAGGCCCAACGAAATGCCGACGAAGACGGCGAGAACGACGGTCAGGGCGAGCATGTCAGCGACCGGATCCGACCAGTTGGGCGACCACGCTCTCAGCGTCGCAGGCCGGACCCCGGTTGTAGGGCAGTCTGGCCAGCATCATGCCCATCAAGCAGGTGTTGGTCACGGCGGTGATGCTCAGGCCGGCACCCATCACGAAGGCCACCCATTTGAGGCCCGGCACCAGGATGCTGGCCAGGATGCTCAGCGCGACAATGGTTCCCGCGACGAAGCGAACCTGGCGCTGCAGATCCCACCGGCGGGCGCCGCGGTTGACGGCGAATCCCTGGGACTCCCATGAACCGATGCCGCCGTCGAGGACATGCACATTCCCCAGCCCCGCTTTGCCCAGGGCATCCTCGGCCTGCGCGGCACGCTGACCGGCCTGGCAGACCAGCACCACCTGATCGCCCAGATGGGCGCGGATCTCGTCGCGGTGTTCGCGCAGCAGATCCAGCGGGACGTTGTAGGAGCCGGCGATATGGGAACTCTCGAATTCACCCGGCGTGCGGACGTCGAGCACCCGCGGCGGGGTGGGCGAGGCCAGTAGGCCACGGAGTTCGGCGGCATTCACGACGGCCGGTGCAGTCATCGGTACGTCCTTCCGGTAGATACCTATGGGGGTATAGTAACACGGGAATAGTAATACCCCCAGGGGTACTTGTAGCGACTAGGTTTCCACCCAACCGAAAGGACCTGCAAATATGGCTACCGTCGAACTCACCGCGGCCGACTTCGAGAAGACCGTCACCGAGAAGCCGATCGTGCTGGTCGATTTCTGGGCGTCGTGGTGCGGCCCGTGCCGTGCCTTCGCGCCGGTCTTCGATCGCTCCGCCGAGGCGCATCCCGATATCGTGCACGCCAAGGTGAACACCGAGGTCGAGCAGGAGTTGGCCGGCGCGCTGGATATCCGGTCGATCCCGACGATCATGGCCTTCCGTGACGGGGTGCTGCTGTTCTCACAGCCGGGCGCGCTGCCGGCTGCGGCTCTTGAGGAACTCATCGGCAAGATCACCGAACTCGATATGGACGAGGTCCGTGCGACGATTGCCGCCGGTTCCACCGACGTCTGACCCAACCAGGAGGAGAGAATCATGTGCTACCCCGTCGAATGCCCGCGCTGCCACAAGACCACCTGGAGCGGCTGCGGTGAGCACGTCGCCGACGTGATGCGCAACGTGCCGACCGCTCAGCAGTGCACCTGCAACGCGACCAAGCGCTGAGCGTGCATCCGTTCCGGGCCGCGGTAGAGGCTCGCGACTCCGATGCCATGGCGGCCCTGCTGGCCGAGGATGTTGTGTTCACCTCGCCGGTGGCGTTCAAGCCGTATCCCGGCAAGCCGGTCACCGCGGCGATCCTGCGCGCGGTGATGCGGGTGTTCGAGGACTTCCGCTATGTGCGCGAGATCGCCGACGCGAACGGCCGTGACCACGCCCTGGTGTTCGAGGCGACGGTGGACGGCAAGGCGATCACCGGCTGCGACTTTCTGCACACCGACGACGACGGCCTGATCGACGACTTCGTGGTCATGGTGCGACCGCTGTCGGGGGCCACCGCGCTGGCCGCGCGAATGGGCGAACAGTTCGAGCAGATCAGCCGGGAGGCGATCGGCTGAGCCACGCTCCCCCGCGAGCAGACACAAACTCGCATCCGGGAGGGGGATTTCGTGCGACTTAGTGTCTGCTCGAGGTGTCAGCGCGAGCCGCTCAGCTGAACGGATTGTCGCCGGCGGCCACCGCCGCGCCCATCCGCATCAGTGACACCGCCGACGAGTGCAGCCGCTCGCCGGCCTCCCGGGAGGCCCGGCCGGCCAGATAGCGCGCCCAGGTGCCCTCGATGACCACGCCGAGCTTGACGCAGGCCAGCGCCAGATACCAGTCCAGCTGCTCGGTGCGCCGGCCACCGGCGTCGAGGTAGGCCGCCAGCAGCTCACTGCGCCGGGCCAGCCCGCCGAGTTCAGCCAGATAGCCCGCCGACCCCAGCGGGTTGGGGTCCAGCGGCCAGCACACCAGCATCCAGCCCAGGTCCAGCAGCGGATCACCGATGGTGCACATCTCCCAGTCCACGAATGCCGCCACCTCCGGTACGTCGCGGCGCAGCATGGTGTTGTTCAGGTGGATGTCGCCGTGGACGATCCCGGGCACGTAGTCGGCCGGGCGGTTGGCGTCGAGCCAGTCGCACAGCTCGTCCACACCGGGCAGAGAGTCGTGGTCGTAGCCGTCCTGGGTCCGGTAGGCCGCCATCGATGAACGCCATTGCGGCACTTGGCGTTCCAGGAAGGATCCCGGCCGCATCCAGGCGGCAAGTTCACTGCCCTCCCACGCCGCCTGGCCGAGCCGGGCGACGTCGGCGGCGTAGTTGAGCCCCACCCGGTGGCGCATCGCAGGGTCGCGCACGTAGGCCGGCGTGATCTCGTTGCCGGGGTTGAAGCCGTCGACCTCCTCCATCAGATAGAAGACGACGCCGAGCACCTCGAGGTCCTCGCAGGCGGCGACGATGTGCGGGTGCGGCACATCACTGCCGGCCAGGGTGTGCAGCACGGCGATCTCGCGCTGCATGGTGCGGTCGCTGTTGGGCCTCGGGTGTGGCGGTGGACGGCGCAGCACCAGCGGGCGTCCGTCGATCCGCAGCCGCACCACGACGTTCTGTGATCCGCCGGCCAGGGGTTGCACATCCCCGACGGTCGTACCGAGACCCTCATCCCGCACCCAGGCGGTGACGGCCGCGACCGCCGCGTCATCCAGTGTTCCGGTGACCCCGGGCACCATCGGCTCGGCCACAGCGACTCAGCAGATCCGCGGCAGCTGTTCGCCCAATTCGCGTTCCACCACGCGGGTGGTGCCGAACGCGGTCCGGGTCACCACCATTCCGGGATGCTCATCGACCACCCGGCCGATGATCGCCGCGTTGGCGCCCTCGGGCCGGGAGCGCATGGCGGCCAGCACCGCCTCGCTGTGCGCCGGGTCGACGAAGGCGACCATCTTGCCCTCATTGGCCACCTGCAACGGGTCCAGGCCGAGGAAGCCACATGCTGAGGCCACACTGTCGGGGATCGGGATGGTGTTCTCGTCGAGTTCCACGCCGACACCCGCGGCGCGGGCGATCTCGACGGTCGAAGCGACCAGGCCGCCGCGGGTCGGATCACGCAGTGCGTGAACGAAATTCGGATCAGGAACCGCGGCGAGCATCGCCGCCACCAGACGGTGCAGCGGCGCGCTGTCGGTGGTGACGGCGGTGCCGAAGTCGATGCCCTCGCGCACGCTCATGATCGCCACACCGTGCTCGCCGATATTTCCCGACACGATGATGTGATCGCCGGGGCGAGCCTGTTCGGGCCCGATGCGGACCCCGTCCGGAATCACACCGACACCGGCGGTGTTGATGAAAAGTCCGTCGGCACTTCCCCGTCCGACGACTTTGGTGTCACCGGTGACGATGCGCACGCCGGCATCCGCGGCGGCCTTGCCCATGCTCTGCGCCACCGCGCCCAGCACCTCGACCTCCAGACCCTCCTCGAGGATGAAGCCGGCGGTCAGCGCGAGCGGCTGGGCCCCGCTGCAGGCCAGGTCGTTGATGGTGCCGTTGACTGCCAGATCACCGATATTGCCGCCCGGGAAGAACAGCGGATTGACCACGTAGGAGTCGGTGGTCAGCGCGATGCGGCTGCCGGTGACCTCGAGCACCGCCGAGTCCCGCGACGGCCCGGCACCGGAGCCGAATGCGGGCAGGAACAGGTTCTCGATCAACTCTTCGGACAGGATGCCGCCGCCGCCGTGGCCCAGCACGATGCGCTTGGTTTCGCGCAGCGGCATGGGGCAGACCCAGTTGGACGGGTCCGGAAGCTCAGACACTCGCAGGAGCTGATGTCGGCGCCGTCGCGCCTCCGGCCAGCCGCCGGAATTGGTAGTAGGCGGCACAGGCGCCCTCGCTGGAGACCATGGTCGCGCCCAACGGGGTGCGCGGCGTGCATGTGGTGCCGAACGCCGGGCACTGGTTGGGCTTGATCAGACCCTGCAGCACCTCACCGGCGTGACACTGGTCGGACTCGGCCACCTCGAGGTGGCCCACCCCGAACTTGAGTTCGGCGTCGAACTCCGCGTAGCGCGGGGACAGCGTCCAGCCGGACTTCGGGATCACTCCGATGCCGCGCCACTGCCGGTCGGTCACGGTGAACACATCGGCCAGCGCCTGCTGCGCGACGGTGTTGCCGGCGTCGGTGACCGCCCGCGGGTAGGCGTTGCGGAGTTCGGCGGTACCCGCCTCCAGCATCTCCACCACCTGACGCACGCCCTCGAGGATGTCCAGCGGCTCGAACCCGGTGACCACGATCGGCACGCCGAACTGCTCGACCAGCGGTCCGTACTCGGATGTGCCCATCACCGAGCACACGTGACCGGCGGCCAGGAAGCCCTGCACCCGGTTGGTCGGGGCGCTGAGGATGGCAGTCATCGCCGGCGGTACCAGGACGTGGGAGACCAGCATCGAGAAGTTCGTCAGGCCCAGCCGCTGGGCGTGCAGCACCGACATGGCGTTGGCCGGGGCGGTGGTCTCGAAACCCACCCCGAAGAACACCACCTCCCTGTCCGGGTTCTCCGCGGCGATCCGGGTGGCGTCCAGCGGCGAGTACACGATGCGGACATCACCGCCGCGGGCCTTGACGCTGAACAGATCCTGGGTGCTGCCGGGCACCCGGAGCATGTCGCCGAACGAGCAGAAGATGACGTCATCACGCCCGGCGATCTCCAGCCCGCGGTCGATCATCTCCAGCGGGGTCACGCACACCGGGCAGCCCGGGCCGTGGATGAACTCGACGGCTCCGTCGAGCAACTGATCGATGCCGTTGCGGATGATCGCGTGAGTCTGACCACCGCAGACCTCCATGATGGTCCACGGCCGGGTGGAGATGCGACGGATGTTGTCGACCAGCGCGCGGGCGGCGACCGGGTCGCGGAACTCGTCGAGGTACTTCATGCCGATTCCAGACCGCCGAGCTCTTCTTCGAGGATGCCGAGGTCGATGAACATCTGCAGGGTCTCGTTGGCCGAAGCCTCATCGAGACGGGTGATGGCGAAGCCCGCGTGCACGATCGTGTATTCGCCGATCTCCATATCGGGCAGGTAGGCCAGGCACACGGTCTTGGTGGTGCCGCCGAAGTCGACGGTCGACATCCGGGTGCCGGCGTCCTCCCAGATCTCGATCACCTTGCCGGGGACTCCTAGGCACATGTCCCGTTCCTTTCCCGTTCTGTGACTGCTGCGGCGATTGCGGCCTGACCCAGGGCCAGACCCCCGTCGTTACACGGAACGATACGGTGCGTGAGCACCTCCTGACCACGGTTGGTCAGGGTCTGCCGAAGACCGTGCAGCAGTATGCGATTGGCGAAGACCCCGCCGGTCAGTCCGATCACCGAGATCCCGGCCGTTCGGGCGCAGTCCAGGGCCGCCCGCGCGGTGGCCCGCACCACCGCCTGATGGAATCCGGCGGCCAGATCAGCGGGAGTAGCACCGGCCCGCAGACCCTCGACGATTCCGCGGATCACCGGCGCCGGGTCCATCACCCCGTCATGGACGTCGAAGTCCAGCTCAGCCGGGTGGCCGCGCCGCGCGAGGTGTTCGAGTTCAATGGCCGCCTGACCTTCGTAGCTGACCGTCTGGCACAGCCCCAGCAGGCTGGCGACGGCGTCGAAGAGCCTTCCCATGCTGGTCGTGGTCACACAGCCCAGCCCGCGCGGGATCTGCTGGGCCAGGACGTGCAGCCCGTCAGCCCCCACCGCGGCGACCGGCGGCAGGTCGGTCGTCCACTCCACCCCGGCGCGGTGCAGCAGGTCCAGGGCGATACGGGCCGGCTGACGCACCGCCCCCTCACCCCCGGGCAGCGCGAACGGGGCCAGGTGTCCGACCCTGGTGAACCGGGCCGGATCGGTGATCAGCAACAGTTCCCCGCCCCAGATGGTGCCGTCGGCGCCGTAGCCGGTGCCGTCGTAGGTGACGGCCAGCACCGGGGTGCCCAGCCTCCCCCGGTCGGCAAGTAGCGAGACGGCGTGGGCGTGGTGATGCTGGATCGCCAGAACGGGCCGGCCGTCGGCGTAGCGGCGGGCCCACCCGGTGGTGGCGTAGCGCGGATGCATATCGCAGGCGATCACCTCGGGCCTGCGGTCGGTCATGAAGGCCAGGTGATCCAGCGCCGCCTCGAAGCAGTGTTGGGTGCGCGGGTCGGCCATATCGCCGAGGTGTGCGGACATGTGCGCGTGACCGACGCCGTTGGATCGTCCGCCCATCAGGCAGAAGGTGGTCTTCAAGTCGCCGCCGGTGGCCATGATGACCGCGTCGTCGCGGGCGGGCACCGGGACCGGCAGTGGCGCGTATCCCCGCGATCGGCGCAGCGGTAGCTCTGCACCCTCGTCGTCGATGGTGACGACGGAGTCCTCACACGGAACATGTATCGGCCGGTCGTGGGTGAGCACGCTGTCGGCCAGACCGTCGATCCAACTCAGATCCTCATCGCGGTACACGATCGGTGACCCACCCTGGTTTGCCGATGTCATCACCAGTGGGAGCCGGCCGAGCTCATCGAAGAGCAGGTGGTGCACCGGCGAGTAGGCCAGCATGACGCCCAGGTCGGCCAGACCCGGGGCCACCGCATCGGCGACCGCACCCGGCTTGCGCGGCACCAGGACGATCGGTGCGCTCGGCGAGGTGAGAGCCGCGGCGGCGGCGTCGTCGATTTCGGCGATCTGCCGCGCCGCTTCGAGATCGGCGACCATCACCGCAAAAGGCTTGGCGGGCCGGTTCTTTCGGGTCCGTAGTACGGCGACGACAGCTTCATCGTCGGCACGGCAGGCGAGGTGGAATCCACCGATGCCTTTGATCGCGAGGATCTGTCCGTTGCGCAGATCTGCGGCGGCCCCCGCTACGGGACGCGACAACACCGGCCCGCAATCCGGGCAGGCGATGGTCTGGGCGTGGTAGCGACGGTCGGTCGGATCCCGGTACTGCGCCGCGCACGGAGCGCACATCGGGAAGCCCGACATGGTGGTGGCCGGCCGGTCATAGGGCAGATCGGTGATGACGGTGTACCGCGGCCCGCAGTTGGTGCAGGTGATGAACGGGTGCCCGTACCGGCGGTCGGCCGGGTCACGCATCTCCCGCAGGCAGTCCGCACATATCGCGATATCCGGAGGCACCAGGGTGCGGCTCCCGGCGAGATCGTCACCGGTCCGGCTCTCGACGATCTCGAATCCGGTCTGCCCGTTCGGCGGCATCGGCGTGCTCACCACGGTGTCGATCCGGGCCATCGGCGGGGGGTTGCTGCGCAGCGCCACCACCGCCGCGTCGACGTCGTCGGCCGGGCCCTCCAGTTCGCACTGCACCGAACCGGCGTCGTTGTACACCCAGCCGCCGAGACGGTGTTCGGCGGCGATCCGCGCGACGGCCGGGCGGAATCCCACTCCCTGCACCACACCGGTGATATCGAGGCGCACCCGGACAACCACGGCGACCACGCTAGACCTAGGGTGACCTCCGATGCATGAACTCTCGCTGTGCCAGGCGATCGCCGGTGTGGTCAAACCACATGCGGCCGGTCGCCGGGTCGACGTGGTCCGGCTTCAACTCGGGGCGCTGCGCCAGGTCGTCCCGGACACCCTGCTGTTCTGCTGGACCATCGTGCGCGACCACGAGGACATGCCCGAGGCCGAACTGGAACTGGAGTTGGTTCCCGCCGAGGTGTCCTGCCGGGCGTGCGGCAGCCAGTCCCAGATCGAGTCCCGCTGGTCGGTGCTCTGCCCGCAGTGCGACAGTGGTGATGTGGAAGTGGTCCGGGGAGAAGAGTTCCTCGTGACTTCCGTGGATGTGACGTAGTGGATGTGAGGTAAGGAGAGCCATGGGTCGGTTTCACCGCCACGACGACGGTACTGAGCACAGCCACGATCACGGCGATCATGGTCACCACCACGATCACGATCATCTCGGCGACCACAGCGGCTACGCGACCGGCACCGAGCGCATCGAGGTCCTGGAGTCGATCTTCGCCGAGAACGACAACCGCGCCGCGGTGAACCGTGACGCGTTCGAGTCCAATGGAATTCGCGCGCTGAACCTGATGAGCTCGCCGGGATCGGGTAAGACGACCGTGCTGGCGGCCACCCTCGACGAGCTGGCCGGCGACATCGCCGTGGGTATCGTCGAAGGAGATATCGCCACCGATCTCGACGCCGCCAAGCTCAGCGGCCGGGGCGCGCAGATCTCGCTGCTGAACACCAACAATGGTTTCGGCGGTGAATGTCATCTGGACGCACCCATGGTCCACCGGGCACTGGAGGGCCTGGACCTGGCGCAGCTGGACCTGGTCGTCATCGAGAACGTCGGAAACCTGGTGTGCCCGGCCGAGTTCGA
>NZ_JBPCSX010000169.1:0-8095 GCF_051006775.1 Mycobacterium sp. | reverse complement strand
GGTTGGGGCGATGTTCGGATCGACCAGATTCGGCCGCGACATTCCCAATATGCTGCGCATCCTGGCCGATCTCCCCGAGCCCACAGCGTCGGCGGCCTTCACCCGCACGCTGCGCGCCGTGGTGGACTGGCGTGGTCAGGTGGTGACCATGCTTGACCGGTGTTATCTGACCGAATCCGTTCCAGTACAACTGATCTGGGGCGAGGACGATTCGGTGATCCCGGTCAGCCACGCGAAGATGGCGCATTCCGCGATGCCGGGTTCCCGCCTGGACGTCTTTCCCCGGTCCGGACACTTCCCGTTTCACGACCATCCTGACCGATTCGTCGAACTGGTGGAACGTTTCATCGACGACACCGCACCGGCCGACTACGACCCCGACGTACTACGTGATCTGCTACGCAAGGGCAGCACCGAGGACTCCGTCTCGGGTCCTATCAACACCCGGGTGGCGGTACTGGACGCACTCGAACACGATGAGCGCAGCGCCACCTGAACCCCGTGGGATCTGCACCGGGGTCGCTCTCGGCGCACCTCAGGACGCGGCCGACTGACCCTCGTCGCCCAGGTACTCCTCGTTGCCCGTCGGGTAGCCCCCACCGGTGGTGGTGATGTGCACGTGGTCGTAATGGCCGTAGCCCGATCCGCTGGGGCCGTTGGCCGGCGTGTAATAGGTGCCGCGCCAGATCACGTCTTGCACGCCGAACCGGGCGGCGTTGCGCATCGCGTAGTCACGGATCGCGTCGCCCAACGCAATGCCGGCCGAGCTGCCGGGGTTGGGAATCATGATGTCCAGGGCCAGACCATTGGGATGCCACGGCTTGGCGTCCGGTCGTACGCCGATCATGGTGCGAATCTCGGGGAACGCGGCGCTGACGGCACGCTCAACCAGGATGGTGCGGACCTGCAAGCCACTCTCGGAGGCGACGCCGGCCATCAGGTGATGCGGTGCGGAGGAGACCCGTGCCACCGGCATCGCGTCGGTCAATTCCACGGCGGCTTCCGGGAGACTCTCCGGCTCAGGGAGATTCTCCGGCTCAGGGAGAGTCTCCGGCTCGGGCGCCGCAGCCAGCTCCAGCGAGCTGTCGGCGATCGGCGCGACTGCGTCCTCAGGACTTGCCGGGTTGGCGTTCGCGCCGCCAGCGAGGAGCAGTGCAGCCGGGAGGACGATCGTGGCGGCCAGGGCAGGAATTTTCATTCGCAGATCACGAGACCGAAAACAAAACATCACGGAACCATAACGGACATTCCTGAGAGGCTCCCTCAGCGGCGCGCCGGTATGCGACGTAGGTCACACCCGCCGGATCGGCCGTGCAGGGGTGCTTCACCTCGGGCAGCGTGCCTGAGATGCGCAAACGGAAAAATTGCTGAGTGGAGCTAAGGGGAATCGAACCCCTGACCTTCTCGATGCGAACGAGACGCGCTACCAACTGCGCTATAGCCCCTTGACCGCTAGCAGGCTACCAGTCCGGAGCGATGGCAGTCCTACTGACCGGCCGCCCGAGGCAGGTCGTAGCGACGGCTATACGCGACCTCGTCGAGGTGTTCGAAGATCGGGTCCTCGTCGTCGATGTCCAGCACAACCGCGCCGGGCCGCTGGAGCCGGTTGGGAACGACGTCGAAATCCCGGTTGCGCCCGCGGGTCGGCGCCGCTTCCTCCAGTGGGCTGTAGCGGGCCGTCCGCTGCTGGCGACGACGGCGCACCTGCTCCTCGATACGGGTCTGACGACGCAGGTAAGCGAGGTAGAGCACCGTCACCGCGGCCGCGAGGCCGCACGCCAACCACAGACCGGAGCTGACGGTGAAGGACAGCACCGCGGTCAGCACCATCACCGTGGCCAAGACTGTCAGCACGCGCTTGCGGAACCGATACTTACGGGCGCTCACCGCCTCGGCCATGCTGGACGAGTCGCGCCGACTCCGCCGCGGCGCGGGCGCCGGCTCGTCTTCGGCTTCCAAACCCGAACTGTCGTCGATGTATTCGAATTCGTCGGCGTCAAAGCCGCCGGAGTGCTCCGATTCATCCCCCTCGAAGGACTCGGCGACGGGCGCGGCAACCGGCTGCGCAACGGTCGGCTCCTCGGCGACTGCCTCCGGGTCAGCCACGGCGGGCTGCTCGGGCTCGACGACCGGGGCATCGAACAGGCTCGCCTGCACGCCGGTCACGCTCTGCGCGCCACCACCGACCGGCAGCGCGCCGGAGTTTTCGTCGACCACGTCGACATCCAGGTAGTCGGTTTCGTAGGTGACCTCTTCGGTCACCGTGGCCAGGACCATGACCGAACGGGTGCGGGCGTGGACCGGGGCCTCCTGCTCGACGTCGCCGGCCTCGAACTCAGCCTCGCACTCAGCCTCGAAATCGGCCTCCTCGCGCCGCCACTCCGGATCGTGCCGGTGGCCGGCAGCGGGACCGCCACGCCTGATCAGCCGCGATTTGGCGGCACTGTTGATCACTCGGGTGGCCAAGGCGACATCGCTGGTCCGGCGGACGGTGTCGCGTTTGTTGATCAGCATCGGCACCAAGACGAAGAGCCAAAGCACCACGAGTGAGATCCACAGCAGCGACTGGGGGATGCTTGGCATCTGACCTGCTCCTTTCCCGACCAGGCTAGGTCTGTGACGTCCACTCCCTGTAGCGGCGCGCCGACCCAATTACACACGTGTAATTCATGGAAGACAAGCACCAACAGTCACAAATGTCACAGGAATAACACGGAGTGTCTCGCTCAGCACCACCAGGCCAGTCCCTGACGCACCAATCGCGCCGACACCGAACCCTCGACCTCGTCAACGGTCATCGCCACCAACAGGTGGTCGCGCCACCCGCCGTCCACGTCCAGATAACGCTTGAGCAGGCCTTCCTCACGAAAACCCACCTTGGCCAGCACCTTGCGGCTGGCTACGTTCTCCGGACGCACGGTCGCCTCCACCCGGTGCAGTTTCGCCGGCCCGAAACAATGGTCCAGACCCAACGCCAGGGCACCGGTTGCCACCCCCCCACCGGTGAAGTCCCGCGCGACCCAGTAACCGATCCACGCGGAGCGAAGCGCACCGTGGGTGATGTTGCCGACCGTCATCTGGCCTGCGAATCGACCGTCGACCTCGATCACATAGGGCAGCATCCGGCCTTTGCGCGCCTCGGAGCGCAGCCCGGAATTCAGGGGTGGCCACGCCGAAACCATATGCCGCACAGACCAATCCGCATCTGCAGTCGGCTCCCAGCGTTCCAGCCGATCGCGTTCGGCAAGCCGGATACGGCTCCACTGCGAGGCGTCACGCATCCGAACGGGGCGCAGACGAACCACACCCCCCGTCACCCGCAACGGTCCCACCGGGCCTGGCCATCCGGGATGCGCGGAGCTGTTAGCCCACCAGATGTCAGCCCCGCTGGGCCAGGAAGGCGACGTCGACGAACTCCCCGGCGGGAATCTCCACCGCCTCGGCGGGCACGACCACCAGACAGTTCGCCTCGGCCAGCGAGGCGAGCAGATGTGAAGAACCGCCGGGCGTGTCGCCGATCGCCTCGACGAGGTAATCGCCGCTGTCCTGGTCGCGAAGCAACTGCCCGCGCAGGAACCCGGTTCGTCCGGCCATCGAACGGATCGGCGCCAGCGCGCGGGCCCGCACCGTGCGGCGCATCGGCTGCCGCTTGCCCAGCGAAAGTCGGATCAGTGGACGCACCATGACCTCGAAGACAACCAGTGCGCTGACCGGGTTCGCGGGCAACAGGAACGTCGGCACCTCGTCGGTGCCGAGCTGACCGAAACCCTGCACCGAACCGGGGTGCATCGCCACCCGGCTGACCTCCATGCTGCCGAGTTGGGACAGCACAGTCCGCAGGTTCTCCGCGGCCTCGCCGCCCACCGCGCCGGCGATCAGCACCACCTCGGAGCGGTTTACCAGGCTCTCCACCGTCTCGCGCAGATCCTTCTCGCTGCCAACGATCCCGATCCGGGTCACCTCGGCGCCGGCATCGCGGGCGGCGGCGGCCAACGCGTAGGAGTTCACGTCATACACCTGGCCGTTGCCCGGGGTGCGGGAGATATCCACCAGTTCCCCGCCCACGCTCATCACCGAGACCCGGGGCCGTGGATGGACAAGGACGCGATCACGGCCGACCGCCGCCAGCAGCCCCACCTGGGCCGCCCCGATGATCGCCCCCGCCCGCACCGCCACGTCGCCGGGCTGGACATCGTCTCCGGCGCGACGGACATACGCGCCGGAACGGACCCCGCGCAGCACCCGCACCCGGTTGGACCCGCTGTCGGTCCAACGCAGCGGCAGCACCGCATCGGCCAGTGTGGGCATCGGCGCGCCGGTCTGCACGCGGGCCGCCTGCTTGGGCTGCAGCCGGCTCGGGGTGCGCGCTCCGGCCTCGATGACTGCCATCACCGGGAGCACGATCTCGTGCTGGCCCTCACCGGCGGCCGCCACGTCGACACTGCGGACCGCATAGCCGTCGATGGCAGCCTGATCGAAACCGGGCATGGGGCGCTCGGTGACCACATCCTCGGCGCACATCAGACCCTGGGCCTCAGCGATGGGCACCGACACCGGCCGCGGCGCCACCGCGGCAGCCGTCACCCTGGCCTGATGTTCCTCCACCGAACGCACAGCGCGCCTTTCTGCTTCAGACGACCCAGCGAGCCCGGCCGAAACAACGACCGGGGCCCTAGAGGCCGGGCTGCTCCGCCAAGCCCAGCCGCCCGACCAGCCATCGCCGCAATTCGGGGCCATAGTCGTCACGGTCCAAAGCAAAGTCAACCGCAGCCTTCAGGTAGCCGCCGGGATTTCCCAAGTCGTGTCGAGATCCGCGGTGCACCACCACATGCACCGGATGGCCCTCGGCGATCAGCAGCGCGATCGCGTCGGTCAGCTGGATCTCACCGCCCGCCCCCCGTTCAACCCTCCGCAGAGCATCGAAGATCGCACGGTCGAGGATGTAGCGTCCGGCGGCGGCGAACAACGACGGGGCTCGGCCGGCCGGTGGTTTCTCCACCATTCCCCTGACCCTCAGCACATCCGGGTCCGCACCGCCGGGAAGCGCTTCGACATCGAAGACGCCGTAGGCGCTGACTTCCTCGGGGGTGACCTCGATCGCGCACAGCACCGTGCCGCCCCGTTCGGCACGGACCTTGGCCATCGTCTCCAGAACGCCGATCGGCAGCACCAGGTCATCGGGAAGCAGGACCGAGAGGGCGTCCTCGTCCTGCGACAGCACCGACTCCACACACCCCACCGCGTGACCGAGGCCCAGCGGCTCGGCCTGGACGACTGACTCCACCTTGATCAAGGCCGGGGCGCGACGCACCTTCTCCAGCATCGCCTTCTTACCGCGCGCCTCGAGGGTGCCCTCCAGAACAAGATCCTCGACGAAGTGCGCGACGACGCTGTCCTTACCTTCCGAGGTGATGATCACCAGCCGCTCAGCGCCGGCCTCGGCGGCTTCGGCGGCCACCAGCTCGATACCGGGGGTGTCGACCACCGGCAGCAGTTCCTTGGGAATGGTCTTTGTCGCCGGCAGGAACCGGGTTCCCAATCCGGCTGCCGGCACGACAGCCGTCCGGGGAAACGGCACCTGCGGTGTGCTCATTGAACACACCTTATCGGCAACCTGATGGCCCAACCGGGCGTACGGCTGACAAGGTGGAGCGCATGACCGCCCTCACCAAGGCCCAGCGCCGACGCGAGCTGTTGGCGGCCCGCCGCGCGGTACCGGAGTCGATTCACAGCAACGAGGCCCAACAGTTGTGCGCACATCTGCCCGCCGCGGTGGGTGACGCCCGGACGGTCTGCGCCTACCTCCCGGCGGGCTCGGAGCCGGGGTCTGCGCAACTGCTCGACGAACTCCTCCGGTTGTGCGACGAGGTGCTGCTCCCGGTGACCGCCGAGGGAGACGACCGGCCGCTGTCCTGGGGGCGGTACCGTCCGGGGACTCTTCAGGCGGCCCGCTTCGGCTTGCGCGAGCCTCCCCCGCCCTGGCTTCCACCGGCCGCCATCTCGCGGGCCGATCTGGTGTTGGTGCCGGCGGTGGCAGTGGACCGCAGCGGGGTGCGCCTGGGGCGTGGCGGCGGCTTCTACGACCGGTCCCTGGTGCTGTGTTCGCCGGGGACGCCGCTGGTGGCCGTGGTGCGCGATGACGAGGTGGTCGCGGCGTTGCCGCACGATCCGCACGACGTGATCATGACGCACGCCCTGACCCCCGGTACCGGGCTTATCCGGCTCGGGGAATGCCAGCCGGCCGATGGCGGTTCTGGCACTTAACACGGTAGAGTGCTAACGACTCAGTTTTCCCGGAGGTTCATGTGCCGACCTACAGCTACGCGTGTACCGAGTGCGACAACCGGTTCGACGCGGTGCAGGCGTTCACCGACGACACCCTGACCACCTGCCCGGAATGCTCAGGGCGGCTGCGCAAGCTGTTCAACTCGGTCGGCGTGGTGTTCAAAGGCAGCGGTTTCTACCGCACGGACAACCGCGAGAACAGTAAGAAGACCGGCTCAGGCGAATCGGGCTCAGGCTCGTCGGGTTCGGAGAAGTCCGGTGGCGATTCGTCGTCCTCATCGTCATCGTCCTCATCTTCGTCGTCCTCATCGTCATCACCGTCAACATCGTCGTCGTCGACATCGTCGTCGTCGGCGCCGAGCGCGCCGTCGTCGGGCAGTTCGGCACCTGCCACCACCTCGAGCTAGCTGTTATCCACAGCGCCACGAGGTCTCGCACGCGCGGCGGCTAGCCGACTCCTACCGTCAGCGGCATGGGTCAGTCGATCAACCCCACTGTGCGCAGCCGTATTTCCCGCGCGATGCGACCGGACTTCGCCCGGACAATTGCAGCCCGGCGGATTGCCGCCGGGCTACTCGTCATCCTCGCGGCGGCAGCGGCCGTTCGGCCGGATCCCGACCACGGGTACCGGCCGGTGACTGTGGCTGTCCGCGATCTGAGTCCGGGTGTGACCGTGACCGCCCAAGACGTGGAAGTCCAGAATCGCACCGCCGCAACGGTTCCGGACGGCACCGCCGGTCTTGAACAAGTCGTCGGGGCCACCCTGGCCGGTGCGGTCCGGCGCGGTGAGGTTCTCACCGACGCACGGGTGCTTGGCTCGCGACTGGCCGAGTTGAGTGTCGGTCGTGATGCCAGGGTGGTGCCGTTGCACCTGTCCGACAGCGCGGTCCTGGATGTGATCCGGACCGGCGATGTCGTCGATGTGCTCGGTGCCGCCACCGGTGCGGGCGCCGGGGGCGAAGTCCACCCCCGGCTGATCGCCGCGAACGCCGTGGTTGTTCTGGTGTCGGCGGACTCGAACGGGAGCTATCGCGGGCCCGGCAACGATCGCATCATCCTGGTGGCCCTTCCCGCCGCGGCCGCCACCGCACTGGCCGGCGCGACGCTCGTGCAGACAGTGGCCCTGACGATCCACTGACACCGGGAAAATTGCCGATGTCCGCCCCCCTATCGATGCGCTACGCTTTCGACGCGATCACGCAGATTCAGCAAAGAAAGGCTCAGCGTGCTAAAGGGATTCAAGGAGTTTCTCGCCAAGGGCAATATCGTCGACCTGGCGGTCGCGGTGGTCATCGGTACGGCGTTCACCGGACTGGTCACCAGTTTCACCGACAGCATCATCCAGCCGTTGATCAACCGTATCGGCGCCGGCAAGGAGGCCTCCTACGGCATCCTCAAGATCGGCATCGGTGGCGGTCAGACCATCGACCTCAATGTCCTGGTGACGGCGTTCATCAACTTCGGACTGGTGGCAGCGGTGGTGTACTTCCTGGTGGTGGTGCCGTACAACAAGGTCCGCCGCAAGGAGTCGGCAGAGTCCGACACCGCGAAGGAACTTCGTCTGTTGACCGAGATCCGCGACGCACTCGGCGGCAAGGACACCGCCAAGGGCGTGGAGCGGTCAGCCGACTTCCCCCTCAGCGAATAGCCCCTGACAACGAATACGGCCCCCGGCACAAGCCGGGGGCCGTATTCGTTGTCGGCTATTTCATGTCCGCGAAGTAGCTCGGCTACTTCATGTCCCATGGTTCGCCGTAGGTGGTGACGCTGTCACCGGACTTGGAGATCAGCCGGGCGAAGGGCCGCAGCA
>NZ_JBPCSX010000168.1:0-48904 GCF_051006775.1 Mycobacterium sp. | reverse complement strand
ATCGAGACCGACTTCGGCGACTGGGAGGGGCTCACCTTCACCGAGGCCGCCGAGCGCGACCCCGATCTGCACGGCCGCTGGCTGCGCGACACCGGTCTGCGGCCGCCGGGCGGCGAGAGCTTCGACGAGGTGCAGAGCCGCATCGAACGGGCCCGGGAGCGGATCATCGCCGAGCACGGCGCCTCGACGGTCCTGGTGGTCTCGCACGTGACCCCGATCAAGACCCTGCTGCGGCTGGCACTGGGTGCGGGTATCAGCATCCTGCACCGGCTCCATTTGGACCTCGCGTCGCTGAGCATCGCCGAGTTCTACCCGGACGACGGAGCCTCGGTCCGGTTGGTCAACGACACGTCCTACCTGCGATGACCGATCCGTCCGGCGACAGCTACGCCACCTGGGAACAGCACTACACGGCCAAGCCCCAGGTCTGGAGTGGGCGGGTCAACACCCGGCTGGCCGAGATCGTCCCGGAACTGGCCGGCACCCGGGCGCTGGACCTGGGCTGCGGTGAGGGGGCCGACGCGATCTGGCTGGCCGAGCACGGTTGGACCGTCGTGGCCGTCGACGTCTCCGACACCGCGCTCGCGCGGGCCCGCGCCGCCGCGCAGGACCGCGGGGTGGCCGACCGGATCGAGTTCTGTCAGTACGACCTCGACAGTGGTTTCCCGCCGGGACTCTTCGATCTGGTGTCGGCGCAGTTCCTGCACAGTCCGGTGGAGAAGGACCGGCCGACGATCCTGCGCCGGGCGGTCGCTGCGGTGGCTCCGGGCGGAACCCTGCTGATCGTCGACCACGCCGCCGCACCGCCGTGGGCGACCCGGATGCATGACCATGTGTTCGCCGGCGCCGAGTCGGTACTGGCCGGGCTGGCCCTCGACGACGCCGAGTGGGAACACGTCCAGATCGGTCGCGTCGAGCGCATCGTGAACGGACCGGACGGCGAGCCGGCGGCGCTGACCGATAACGTGGTGCGGATTCGGCGGTCCCGGCCGCCGCGAACGGGCTAGGGGGATTTCAGACGTGGACACACCGCTGGGCTCGGCCGACGCCTCGCTGCGCCGGGCCGTCACCCGACGCCTGCACCGCCGCGGGGTGGTCAAGGGGGAGATCGTCCTGCCGGCCGTGCCGGGCATGGTCGAGGAGTACGTCACCACCCTCGATGACACGTTCAAGGCGATCGGCGTGCACTTCTCGGATGAGGATTTCGACCATATGCGCGGCATCCTCAGGGCTCAGCTGGCCGAAGCGTATGCGGCATCACCGCGCTCCGACATCGTCATCGGCTACGAGTCACCGGTGGGACTGACCGCCACCTACACCATCAACACCCGCTGGTTCAGCGTCGCCGGGGCCTATGACAACTGGATCGCCACCCGCGAACCTCCGCTGTTCGGCACCGAGCCCGACGCCCGGGTGTGGGACCTGGCCGGCGAAGCCCCCGACCCGGCCGGCTTCCGGGTGCTCGACATCGGCGCCGGCACCGGGCGCAACACCCTCGCGCTGGCCCGTCGGGGCCATCCGGTCGAGGCTGTCGAGATGACCGGCGGATTCGCCGACATCATCCGGTCCGAGGCGGCCAGGGATTCCCTCGACGTCCGGGTGATCCAGCGGGACGTCTTCACGACCCTCGACGATCTGCGCACCGACTACCAGCTGATCCTGCTCTCGGAGGTGGTGTCGGACTTCCGCAGCACCGAACAGCTGCGCGGCCTGCTGGAACTGGCCGCGCACTGCCTGGCCCCCGGAGGGCGCCTGCTGTTCAACATCTTCCTGGTCCGCTCCGGCCACACCGTCGATGCCGCGGCGCTGGAGTTCGGCCAGCAGGCCTACACCTCGATCTTCACCCGGCGGGAACTGGCCGACGCGGTATCGGGTCTGCCCCTGGAACTGGTCGCCGACGATTCGGTCTACGAGTACGAGAAAGCCCACGTGCCGGCGGATAAATGGCCTCCCACCAGTTGGTATGAGAACTGGACCAGCGGGCTGGACGTCTTCGACGTCCCGCGCGAACAATGCCCGATCGAGATGCGCTGGCTGGTCTACCGCAAGGGCGCCCACGCGCAGTAGTTCGCGGATTAGGTCGGCACGGCAGTACGTTATCGGGTGCGGACGAGTTGGCCGGGCGACCGCGGCCCGACGTATGTCGGGTCGAGGAAAGTCCGGACTTCACAGAGCAGGGTGATTGCTAACGGCAATCCGAGGTGACTCGCGGGACAGTGCCACAGAAAACAGACCGCCACCGCACCCGTAAGGGCCGGTGGTAAGGGTGAAACGGTGCGGTAAGAGCGCACCAGCATTCCGGGTGACCGGGATGGCTTGGTAAACCCCACCCGAAGCAAGGCCAAGAGGCCGCACCCGTGCCTTCGGGCTCAGGGTGCGGCTGCGCAGGCGCTTGAGGGCTGCTCGCCCGAGCCTGCGGGTAGGCCGCTCGAGGTACCCGGCGACGGTGTGCCCAGATGGATGGTCGTCGCCGCGGCCCGGCGTCACGTCGGGCAGCGGAACAGAATCCGGCTTACAGGTCAACTCGTCCGCCCCCCGGGGGCGCTGTCAGGACTTGCGAACGCTGCGCCGCAGCGCCCGCAGGGCGTCGCCGAGTTCCCGCTCGCTTCGCCGGGCCAATTCATATTCCTGTTGGAAGAGCACGCCGTAGGTGAAGGTGTCCTCACCGGCGGCGTGTGCGGCGGCCACCTCCTCGAGCAGGTGCGTGCGGCTGATCACACTGTCCTGGTGATCGCCGAGCAGGCTCTGGATTGCCTTGGCCCGATCCGAGACCTTGGCGTCACCGGTCGCGGCCGCGACATAGCGAAGTCTCTTGGCGGCCTTGCGGATTCGATGCAGGGCTTCGTCGTGATCCTCGGCGGTGTCGGCAGCGGCCACCGCCCTGGCGGCCTTGCGCACCCGGTGGTAACTCGATGCGATGGTGGCCGGCGGATGTTCGGCATCGGGTGCGGAAACCGGAGCCGCAACGACCTCGTCGAGCGCGTCGAGCAGGCGGAAGTAGCGTTGTGAACGCATCGCCTTCAGTGCCCGGTTCAGACCCCCGTGATAGCGCTGCCAGGCGCCGTTGACAAGTCGTTCGCGCACCGGTCCGCGGACCAGATACGGCGGCAACGAATCCAGGGCGTCGCGGTAACGCTCGGCGAGCACCTCGGCATCCCGGGCGGTCCCCAGCACCCCGGCCAACTCGCGTAGCTCGACGAGGATCGAGGACTCCTCGGTCAGTCCGAAGGCCGCCTCGGAGGCTTGCAGAAGGCTGCGAATCTGACGGGTGGTGACCCGCATCTGATGGACCGCGTCGTCGGCGTCGGCCCGGACCGCACGGTCCCACTCCAGCAGACGGTGGACCTGCTCGGCGACGGCCCGATGCACCGGGTCGGCGGGCGGCGCCGGTTCCTGCCGATGGTCTTGCCGATCCGCCGCGCCCAGGACCTTGGCCAGTTTCGACCCGTGGCCGGCCGGTTTCGCGCCGGCGTCGAACAGCCGGTTGCCCAACCGCTTGAGCAATTCGGGGCCGCCATCGTGCACGCCGTGGGCCAACTCCAGCTCCCACTCGTGCCAGCGCTGTTCGGCCCCGGGGCTGCCGTCGGGGTTCATCGCCCATGCGCTGACCTCGTCATCGGCGAACTCGGCCAGCTCGGCCCCGTCGGCCCCGTACAGCCTCACCACGCTTCGAACCGTCGCGATCCGGGCCACCGGCACCGGTGCGCGCCCCCGCGCGATGGCTGCCACGATGTCGAGGAGTTCGGCGGGCACCTCGGCGCTATCCGCCTGCGACCCGCCGTCCAGGGACGCGTGCACCTCGGTGCGGGCATCGGCGCCGGCCGGCAGTTTCAGGTGCCAACCCGCATCCGAACCGCCGGTCCGGCGGCGCAATGTGATGTGGTGGCGGGCCAGGCCGTGGTCGGGTGTGTCGAAGTAGAGGGCGTCCATCGACTGCGCCGGAAACTTCTCCACCCGGGCCACCGTGGCGATCCCGTCGAACGACGGGAACACCGTCGACTCCGGAACGTCGTATTTCCGCTCAACCTCGACGAAGCGGGCGGTACCCGCTGATTTTGCGCCCATTTCCACCTTCACCAGCCATCGACCCGGACTGCATACGGTCGCCCGCACAGGGTGGCACACCAAAGTGAACACGACGCCGGCATCACCGCGTCCGGGACGGTCCGGGGACGGCGTCAGGGGCACTATCCCGGAAAGGAAATCGCGGCGCGCCCAAGCCCTGGGTGCATCTGGTGCCCCGGAACTCTTAGAATCCACAGATGCGCTGCGGAACGAATGACACCGCCGAGCGGGGTGATCGGCTGCGACTCGAGGATTACCTCGACGAGGCGGGCAACATCACCCTGCCCCCGGAAGTCACCATCACCTCGTTCCTCGACAGCAACATCGCCGAGCTCGGCGACACCGTGTCCTACCGCTACCTGGACTTCGAACATGATCCCGACGGCCGCCCCATCGAACTGAACTGGCAGGAACTGGGGGTCCGGCTGCGGGCGGTCGGGGCGCGGCTGCAGCAGGTCTGTGAGCCCGGCGAGCGGGTGGCGATACTGGCGCCGCAGGGATTGGACTACATCGTCGGCTTCTTCGCCGCGATCCAGGCCGGAAACATCGCGGTCCCGCTGTTCGCCCCGGAGCTTCCCGGTCACGCCGAGCGGCTCGACGCGGTGCTGGCCGACGCGACACCGACGGTGGTGCTGACGACCTCGGCGGGTGCGGAGGCCGTGAATGCCTTCCTGCGCAAGCTGCCGCGGGATCGCCGGCCCCGGGTCATCGCGATCGACGCCGTACCGGATTCGGTTGGCGCCACGTTCGTGCCCGCCGAGCTCAGCGGCGACAGCATCGCCTACCTGCAGTACACGTCGGGATCGACCCGGGCGCCCGCCGGAGTGGAGATCACCCATCGGGCGGTCTGCACCAACGTCGTCCAGATGATCATCTCGGTTGGCCTGGACTGGGACATCACCAGCATCAGCTGGTTGCCGCTGTTCCATGACATGGGCCTGTTGATGATCATGTTCCCGGCCCTGCTCGGCCGTGCCTTCACGCTGATGTCGCCCACGGCGTTCGTTCGCCGCCCGCATCGTTGGATCAGGGAACTCGCTGTCGAGGCCAAACGCGGGCGCACCTTCGCGGCTGCGCCGAATTTCGCCTTCGAGCTGGCCGCCGACCGCGGCCTGCCGCCCGCGGGTGAGGACCTCGACCTGAGCAATGTCGCCGGACTGATCAACGGCTCGGAACCGGTGAACATCGGTTCGATCGACAAGTTCAACGCCGCGTTCGCTCCCTACGGACTGCCGCCGGAGGCCATCAAACCGTCCTACGGGATGGCCGAGGCCACCCTGTTCGTCTCGACCATCGGCCCGCACGCCCGAGCAAGTGCGATCTACCTGGACCGGATCGAACTGGGTCAGGGGCGCGCGGTTCGGGTGGACCCGGACACCCCGAACGCTGTCCCGCAGGTGTCCTGCGGGCGGATTTCGCGCAGCCAGTGGGCCGTGATCGTTGATCCGGCCAGCGAGGCCGAGCTGCCCGACGGCCGAGTGGGCGAAATCTGGCTGCACGGTGAGAACGTCGGTCGCGGCTACTGGGGCCGGGCGCGCGAGACTGAGCTGTCGTTCCACAACAAGCTGCAGGTGCGGCTCGAACAGGGCAGCCACGCCGAGGGTGTCGCGATCAACGACACCTGGTTCCGCACCGGTGACATGGGACTGTTCCTCGACGGCGAGCTCTACATCACCGGCCGGATCAAGGATCTGGTGATCATCGACGGCCGCAACCACTACCCGCAGGACATCGAAGCCACCGTGTCCGCTGCCTCCAAGGCGGTGCGCGCCGGATTCGTCGCGGCGTTCTCGGTACCCGCCGCCGAACTGCCCGCGTCGGCCGGCGCGATCGGGGCCGGGGAGCGGCTGGTCATCGTGGCCGAGCGCGGGCCGGGCGCCGGTAAGGCCGAACCGGGGCCGATCGTGGACGCGATCCGCGCCGCGGTGTCGCGGCACCACACGCTGGCGGTAGCCGACGTGCGTCTGGTTGCCGCCGGCGCCATTCCGCGGACCACCAGCGGCAAGCTGGCCCGCCGGGCGTGCCGGGCCGAGTACCTGGCCGGGGAACTCGGGCAGCGGTAACCCGGCGTCACCGGATAACGTTCCGGACGTGAGCGAATACCAGACCCTGAGCTTCGACCGGACCGGACCGATCGCGCGGATCGTCCTGAACCGCCCCGATGCCGCCAATGGGATGAACGACGTGATGACCCGCGAACTCGCGGCCGTCGCCGAACTGTGCGCGGTGGCCGAGATCAAGGCCGTGGTGCTCACCGGGGCCGGCCGGTTCTTCTGCGCCGGGGGTGACCTCAAAGCGATGGCCGCGTCCCCACTGGGTGCGGGGTCATTCGTCAAGGGCATCGCCGACGATCTGCACCGGGCCATATCGACGTTCGCCCGCATGGATGCCGTCCTGATCACCGCTGTCAACGGCACCGCGGCCGGAGCCGGCTTCAGCCTCGCGATCGCGGGCGATCTGGTGCTGGCCGCCGACACCGCATCCTTCACGATGGCCTACACGAGGGCCGGACTGAGCCCGGACGGCAGCGCGTCCTACTACCTGCCGCGCCTCGTCGGCGTGCGCCGGGCGCAGGAGTTGATGCTGACCAATCGGACGCTGACCGCTGCCGAGGCCGCCGACTGGGGTCTGATCAACGACGTGGTGCCAGGCGCCGAACTCGAGGCCAGGGCGACGGCTCTGGCCGAGCAGATGGCTTCTGCGGCAAAGGGTTCCAGCAGCGCGGTCAAGAAGCTCCTACTGGCGTCGTTCGGGTCCGGGCTTGAGGAGCAGATGGAATTCGAAGGCCGGCTGATCGCGCAATGCGCCGACAGCGCCGACGGTGGTGAGGGCATCGACGCGTTCCTCAACAAGCGCACGCCGAGTTTCAGCTAGAAGCTGTGCTCCTCGGCGGGGAAGGCCCCGCTGGCCACCTCGTCGGCATAGGCGGTCACGGCGCGACGCAGCTCGGCGCCGACCTCGCCGAACCTCTTGACGAACTTGGCGGTCCTGCCGGTTGTGAGTCCGGCCATGTCCTGCCAGACCAGCACCTGAGCGTCGCAGCTGGGGCCGGCGCCGATCCCGACGGTCGGGATGGTCAGCTTGCCGGTGATCTGGGTGGCCAGTTCGGCGGGCACCATCTCCATGACCACCGCGAAAGCGCCGGCCTCCTGAACGGCGATCGCATCGTGCACGGTCTGTTCGGCGGCGTCTCCGCGACCCTGCACCCGGAACCCGCCCAGGCTGTTGACGCTCTGCGGGGTGAAACCGATATGAGCCATCACCGGGATCCCGGCCGCGGTCAGGGTGGCGATCTGGTCGGCGACCCGTTCGCCGCCCTCGAGCTTGACCGCGTGCGCGCCGGTCTCCTTGAGGAAGCGGGTCGCGGTGGCCAGCGCCTGAGCGGGGCCACCCTCGTAGGTGCCGAACGGTAGGTCGGCGATCACCAGGGCGTGCTCGGCGCCGCGGACGACGCCGCGAACCAACGGAATCATCTCGTCGATGGTGACCGGAACGGTGGTGTCGTAGCCGTAGACCACATTGGCCGCTGAGTCGCCGACGAGCAGGACCGGGATACCGGCCTCGTCGAACAGTCGCGCGGTGGAGAAGTCGTAGGCGGTGAGCATGGCCCACCTGTGCCCCTCGGACTTCCACCGCTGCAGGTGGTGGGTGCGGATCTTGACGGGAGAAGACGTGCGCGCGTCGGCGCCGTAGAGCGACTGCTCTGACATGACATGCCCCAGTGTTAGTCGGTTCGATCCTCGTGGCCCTTGTGCCTGTTCCGGCAGGGTCCCCGGGTTCGGGTGACGTTTTGATTATGCCACCGGCTTCGGGGCACCGATACATCTCGCCGAGTGCACTTCCTCACACCCTCTGCAGGCCTAGCATCGGTTCCATGCAGCATCTGCAGCGGCTCAGCGGCCTAGACGCCAGCTTCCTCTATCTGGAGACACCCACCCAACCGTTGCACGTCTGCTCGGTCCTGGTGCTGGACGCCTCGACCATCCCGGGCGGCTACAGCTTCGGGGGGCTGCGCGCCGAACTGGCCCGCCGGCTGGCCGCGATACCCACCTTTCGGGAGAAGCTGGCCAACAGCTTCCTCAACCTGGACCACCCGGTCTGGGTGGAGGACCAGGATTTCGACCTCGAGCGGCACGTCCACCGCGTCGGCCTGCCCGCTCCCGGTGGTCGCGCCGAGCTCGCCGAGATCTGCGGGCATCTGGCATCGCTGCCGCTGGACCGCCGCCACCCGCTCTGGGAGATGTGGGTCATCGAGGGCGTCGACGGCACCGATGCCCGCAAGGGCGGTCTGCTGGCGGTCATGACGAAGATCCATCACGCCGCCGTCGATGGGGTTTCCGGCGCCGACCTGATGTCCCAGCTGTGCAGTGTCGAACCGAATCCGCCGGCACCGGAGCCGGTGGCAGCCAGCGGTCCGGCCGATCAGTTGCGGATCGCGATCGGCGGACTCGGCCACTTCATCGGTCGTCCGATAGCGTTGGCTACCAACGTGATTCCCGCGACGGTGAACACCATCGTCGACACCGTGAAAAGGGTCACCGGTGGTGGCCCGGCGATGGCCGCACCGTTCGCCGCCCCGCCGACCCCGTTCAACGCCAGCGTCACCGCCCAGCGCAATGTCGCCTTCGCCGAACTCGACCTCAAGGACATCAAGACCGTCAGGAGCGCGTTCGGGGTGAAGGTCAATGACGTGGTGATGGCCTTGGTCTCGGGCGTGCTGCGCAATTACCTGCTCGAGCGCGGCGGGCTTCCGGAGTCCTCGCTGGTGGCGATGATCCCGGTCTCGGTGCACGACCGCTCCGACCGGCCGGGCCGCAATCAGGTGTCGGGCATGTTCTCCAGCCTGGAGACCCAGATCGACGACGCCGGCGAGCGACTGATGGCGATCGCCGAAGACAACAGTGCCGCCAAGGAGCACAGCTCTGCCATCGGTGCCACGCTGCTGCAGGACTGGAGCCAGTTCGCCGGACCGGCCCTGTTCGGTCTGGCGATGCGGCTCTATGCCAGCAGCAACCTCACCGAGACCCGGCCGGTGCACAACCTGGTGGTGTCCAATGTGCCCGGCCCGCAGGTCCCGCTGTACTTCCTCGGCGCAGAGGTGAAGGCGATGTACCCGCTGGGTCCGATATTCCACGGGGCGGGCCTGAACATCACCGTGATGTCGCTCACGGGCAAGCTCTACGTGGGCGTGATCTCATGTCCGGCCCTGCTGCCGGACCTGTGGGATCTGGCTGATGGTTTCGCCGTCGGGCTGTCCGAACTGCTGGTGGCCGCCGAGGCCGGCTGACGTCCCGGCTGCCGTCGACCCAGACCCGCCAGGCGGTTGGCCTACCAGGTGATTCCGTCGGCCATGGCAGCATGTTCGCCATGAGGCCGTACCCCGTTTCGTCTTGGCGGCCCCGTGCCGTGCGCACCGCCGTGGTGCTTCCCGCTGTCGCGGCACTGCTGGCCAGTGCCGGGTGCAGCACAGTCGTGGGTGGTACCGCGGTGCTGGCCGAGCCCCAGATCGGACAGCCGGTGGTGTGGGGGGCGTGCCGGCCGGCCGGTGGCGGTGGGGAATCGATGCCGGTTCCGGCCGGCGCCGAGTGCGGCAAGATCGCCGTTCCGATCGACTACGCCAATCCCGACGGTCCGACCGCTGCCCTGGCGATGATCCGATTCCCGGCCACCGGCGACAAGATCGGCTCCCTGCTGATCAACCCGGGCGGTCCGGGGGAGTCCGGTATCGAAGCTGCCACAAGCCTGGTCGAAACCATGCCGCCGAGCGTGCGCAAGCGTTTCGACCTGGTCGGGTTCGACCCGCGCGGCGTGGGATCGTCGACCCCGGCGCTGTGGTGTAACTCCGATGCCGACAACGATCGCCTGCGGGCCGATCCGCAGGTCGACTACAGCCCCGAGGGCGTCGCCCACATCGAGCAGCAGACCAGGGAGTTCGTTCAGCGCTGTACCGACAAGATGGGCGCCAACTTCCTGGAGAATGTCGGGACCGCCAGCGTCGCCAAGGATCTCGATGCGCTGCGTGCCGCGGTTGGCGACGAGAAGCTGAACTATCTCGGTTTCTCGTACGGCACCCGGATCGGCGCCGCCTACGCGGAGGCTTACCCGGAGAAGGTGCGGGCGATGATCCTCGATGGCGCGGTTGATCCCAACGCCGATCCGATCCAGTCCGACATCGACCAGGCCGAAGCGTTCCAGAAGGCGTTCAACGACTATGCCGCCGACTGCGCGCAGGATCCCGAGTGCCCGCTGGGCGAGGATCCGGACAAGGCGGTCGAGGTCTACCGCAGCCTGGTGAATCCGTTGGTGGACAAGCCGATGCCCACTCGCGATCCCCGTGGCCTGAGCTACAGCGACTCCATCGTCGGCACCATCATGGCGCTGTACTCGCCGAACCTGTGGCGGCATCTGACCCGGGGTCTGACCGAAATGACCAAGGGGCGCGGAGACACCATGCTGGCGCTGTCCGATATGTACATGCGCCGGGATCAGCTGGGCCGCTACACCAATGCCACCGACGCCCGGGTCGCGGTCAACTGTGTGGACCAGCCGCCGATCACCGACCGGGCGAAGGTGATCGAGGAGGATCGTCGGCTACGTGAAGTCGCCCCGTTCATGAGCTACGGGGAGTTCACCGGCCACGCGCCGCTGAGCACCTGCGCGTTCTGGCCGGTGCCGCCGACGAGTACCCCGCACGCCGTGGCGGCCCCCGGCCTGCCGCCGGTGATGGTGATCTCGACCACCGGCGATCCGGCCACCCCGTACCAGGCCGGAGTGGATCTGGCCAGGCAGCTCGGTGGAGCTTTGTTGACGTTCACCGGAACTCAGCACACGGTGGCATTCCAGGGTCAGCAGTGCGTCGATGACTTCGTCGCCGCGTACCTGATCGACCTGCAACTGCCGCCGGAAGGCGCGACCTGCTGAAACCGCCGCGTTTCTGAGACCGACGTGTGACCGTTCGGCACCGTTGACCGGTGGCGGGCCGTGTCACGATGGCGGCCATGACACGAACGAGTCACGTCGGCTCGGCCTCGATGGTCTACGGGTTCCTCTGTACCGCAATGACGGTGGTCATCGCGACCGGGTCGGCTGCCGCTGCCCCCGGCCCGGGGCAGACCGTGCCGCAAACGGCCTGGAAAGGCTGCGAGGACGTCATATCGGACGCCTATCTGCCGACCGCTTTGTGTACCACCGTCGCGGTTCCGATCGATCAGGCGAATCCTGCTGGGCCACAGGCGCAATTGGCTGTCATCAAGATTCCCGCCACCGGAAAGCGGCTCGGTTCACTGCTGATGAACCCGGGTGGTCCCGGCGCATCCGCCGTAGACGCGGTGGTGAACCTCTCCGACGCCATATCGGGCAGCGCGGTCAGTGAGCATTTCGACCTGGTCGGGTTCGACCCGCGCGGAGTGGGTCACTCCACACCGCAGACCAGGTGCCGCACCGATGCCGAGTTCGACGCTTGGCGCCGCGAGCCGATGGTCGACTTCAGTCCGGCCGGAGTGTCGCTGATCGAGCAGCTTTACCGCAATCTGGCGCAAAACTGTCTGGAACGGATGGGTAAGTCCTTCCTGGCGGGCGTCGGAACCGCTTCTGCGGCAAAGGATATGGATGCGGTGCGTCAGGCGCTGGGCGATGATCAGATCAGCTATCTCGGTTACAGCTACGGCACCGAACTGGGGACGGCATATGTCAATCAGTTCCCCAACCGGGTTCGGGCCATGGTTCTCGACGGAGCTATCGATCCACAGCAGGATCCGATCGACTCGCTGGTCGAGCAGATGGCCGGATTCCAGGTGGCCTTCACCGACTATGCGGCCGACTGCGCCAAGTCGCCGTCCTGCCCGCTGGGCGCCGACCCTGCTCAATGGGTGAACCGCTACCACCAGTTGGTGAACCCACTGGTGTTCAAACCCGGCGCGACCGACGACCCGCGGGGGCTGAGCTATGCCGACGCGATCACCGGGACGATCAACGCGCTGTATGCCCCGCAGTACTGGAAGTACCTCACCAGTGGCCTCATCGGACTGCGCCGGGGCGCCGAGGCCGACGATCTTCTGCTGCTCGCCGACGAGTATCAGGACCGTGACGAGGACGGTCACTACAGCAACGGCCAGGACGCGTTCAACGCCATCCGCTGCGTGGATCAGCCCACCCCGATGGACCCGGCGGTATGGGCCGAGGCCGACCGCCGTATCCGGGAGCGGGCGCCGTTCCTGGCCTACGGGAACTTCACCGGTTTCGCCCCCCGGGACCTCTGCGCGTTCTGGCCGGTCCCGGCGACGCAGGCGCCGCATCAGGCTGCGCCCGCCCCGGCCGGAAGTGTGGTCGTGGTGTCGACCACGCATGACCCTGCGACGCCGTATCAGGCCGGGGTGAATCTGGCCCGCCAGCTCGGCGCGCCACTGATCACCTACGAGGGCACCCAGCACACCGCGGTGTTCGACGGTGACGCCTGCGTCGACGACACGGTGGTGCGATTCTTCGTCGACCGGGTGGTGCCGGGGAACCTGCGCTGCTAGCGCAGGTGGTCAGTTACCGGTGATGACGTTGCCGGGCAGCGCGGTCGGCGCCGCCGGAGCCTTGATACCGGGGGTGAACGAATTCGGACCGCCGGGGGTCAGGGTGGGCGCCTTCTCGGTGGGAGAGGGCGCTGCACCGGACGAACTCGGCGCGGTCTGCGACGGCTCATTCGTTTTCGCCGGCTTTTCGCCGCTCGGTGAACAACCCGAGAGGGCCGTGACGCCGACGACGGCGAAGCCGCCGAGCAGCAGGGTGATGCGACGGGTGTGAGCTGTTCTCATGGTGCTGGTGTCCTCCCTCGACTGTTCCGGCGCGGCCCCGGGGCCATAGTCCGGACTCCGGCTCTATATTCGCACGTCAACGCGTAACCGACAGTGCCGGGCAGCCGTCGGGATGTAACACGGAGTTAACAGCGGATGCCTACGCTCGGGTGATGGACCGGCAGAAGGAATTCGTGCTGCGCACCCTCGAGGAGCGGGATATCCGATTCGTCCGGTTGTGGTTCACCGACGTCCTCGGATATCTGAAGTCGGTGGCGATCGCGCCGGCCGAACTCGAGGGCGCCTTCGAGGAGGGCATCGGATTCGACGGATCCTCGATCGAGGGTTTCGCCCGGGTCTTCGAATCCGACACCGTGGCCCGGCCCGACCCGTCGACCTTCCAGGTGCTGCCGTGGACCACCAGTGCCGGACAGCACCACTCGGCGCGGATGTTCTGCGATATCACCATGCCCGACGGATCTCCGTCCTGGGCGGACAGCCGTCACGTGCTGCGCCGCCAACTGGCCAAGGCCAGCGATCTGGGATTCACCTGTTACGTGCATCCCGAGATCGAGTTCTTCCTCCTCGAGCCCGGTCCGTACGACGGGTCCGAACCGGTGCCGGCTGACAACGGTGGCTATTTCGATCAGTCCGTTCATGATTCGGCCCCGAACTTCCGCCGCCACGCCATCGACGCACTTGAGCAGATGGGCATCTCGGTGGAGTTCAGCCACCACGAGGGCGCGCCCGGCCAGCAGGAGATCGACCTGCGCTACGCCGACGCGCTGTCGATGGCCGACAACGTGATGACCTTCCGCTACGTGGTCAAGGAGGTGGCGCTTGCCGAGGGTGCGCGGGCGTCGTTCATGCCCAAGCCCTTCGCCGAATACCCCGGTTCGGCGATGCACACCCACATGAGCCTGTTCGAGGGCGAGACCAACGCGTTCCACAGCGCGGATGACCCGCTGCAACTCTCCGATGTCACCAAGTCGTTCATCGCCGGGATCCTCGAGCACGCCAGTGAGATCAGCGCTGTCACCAACCAGTGGGTGAACTCCTACAAGCGACTGGTCCACGGGGGAGAGGCGCCGACGGCGGCGTCCTGGGGCGCTGCCAACCGCTCGGCCCTGGTGCGGGTGCCGATGTACACCCCGCGCAAGGCCGCATCGCGACGTATTGAGGTGCGCAGCCCTGACTCGGCGTGCAACCCGTACCTGACCTTCGCGGTGCTGCTCGCCGCCGGACTGCGTGGTATCGAAAAGAACTATCAACTCGGACCGCAGGCAGAGGACAACGTCTGGACCCTGACGCCTGAGGAACGCCGCGCGATGGGCTATCGGGAGTTGCCGTCCAGCCTCGGCGTGGCCCTGGGCGAGATGGAGAACTCCGAGCTGGTCGCCGAGGCGCTCGGCGAGCACGTCTTCGACTACTTCCTGCGCAATAAGCGCGCGGAGTGGGAGGAGTACCGCAGCACCGTGACTCCGTTCGAGCTCAAGAAGTATCTGTCGCTGTAGCGTCGTGGGCGTGGCCAAACCCTCGACCGAGCGTCCGCGCCTGCCGAGCGTCGGCCGGCTGGGGCTGGTCGAGTCCTCGGCTCCCGGGCACCTGGCCAAACTCGGCTGGGACAACGACGTCCATGTGGAACTGCTCTGGTCGCTGTCGCGCGCGGCCGATGCGGACTCCGCGTTGCACACCATGGTCCGGCTCGCCGAAGCCCTCGGAGACGACTGGCAGCAACTCGATGCCGCGCTGCTCAAGGACCGGTCACTGCGCGGTCGGCTGTTCTCGGTGCTGGGCGCCTCGCTCGCCCTCGGCGACCACCTTGTGGCCAGGCCGAGATCCTGGCACCTACTCGAAGGGGAACTGACACTTCCCGCCATCGCGGAGATGCGTCGGGCCTTCGCCGAGTGTGTTGCCGAATTCGGTTCGGCGGCAACCGAAATCGCGCCGCGGCTGCGTACCGTCTACCGCGATCAGTTGTTGATCCTGGCTGCCCTGGACCTGGCGCCGACCGTCGAGAACGAGCCGGTGCTGTCGTTTCCGACGGTCGGGGCGCATCTTGCTGATCTCGCCGACGCGGCCCTGGCCGCCGCCCTGGATGTGGCGATCGCGACAGTGTGCGATCAGGACACCCCGGCGCCGCGGCTGGCGGTGATCGCGATGGGTAAGTGCGGCGCCCGGGAGTTGAACTACGTCAGCGACGTCGACGTGATTTTTGTCGGCGAGAACGCCGACCCGGTGACCACCCGGGTGGCCGGCGAGATGATGCGACTCGGATCGGAGGCGTTCTTCGAAGTCGACGCCGCTCTGCGGCCGGAGGGGAAGGCCGGCGCCCTGGTGCGCACCCTCGATTCGCATATCGCCTACTACCAGCGGTGGGCCAAGACCTGGGAGTTCCAGGCGCTGCTGAAGGCCAGACCCGCGGTCGGCGACGCCGAACTCGGGCAGCGCTACGTCGACGCGCTGATGCCGATGGTCTGGACGGCGTGCGAGCGTGAGGATTTCGTGCCCGAGGTACAGGCCATGCGCCGGCGGGTCGAGTCGCTGGTCCCGGCCGGGATGCGGGACCGGGAGATCAAACTGGGAACCGGTGGCCTGCGCGACGTCGAGTTCGCCGTCCAACTGCTTCAACTCGTCCACGGACACACTGACACCTCACTGCACGTCGCCTCGACGGTGGACGCCCTTGCGGCGCTGGGGGCGGGCGGCTACGTCGGTCGCGACGACGCCGCCAACCTCAGCGCATCCTATGAATTCCTGCGTCTGCTCGAGCACCGTCTGCAGCTGCAGCGGCTCAAGCGCACTCACATGCTCCCCGCCCCCGACGATGATGAGGCGCTGCGGTGGCTGGCCCGGGCCGCGCATGTCAGGCCGGACGGCACCCGGGACGCGCTGGGGGTGCTGCGGGAGGAGATCAAGCGACAGAACCTGCGGGTGTCCCGGCTGCACGCGAAACTCTTCTACCAGCCGCTGCTCGAATCAGTGGGCCGCGCAGTAGGTTTCGCCTCCGGGATGTCCTCGGAAGCGGCTGAACGGCAGCTGGCCGCGCTCGGTTATGAAGGTCCGCAGAGCGCGCTCACGCACCTGGGTGCGCTGGTCAATGAGAGCGGGCGCCGCGGGCAGGTGCAGTCGGTGCTGTTGCCGCGGCTGCTCGACTGGTTGTCAGACACCCCCGATCCGGACAGCGGTCTGCTGGCCTACCGCCGGATCAGCGAGGCCCTGGCCGAGCAACGCTGGTATCTGGCCACCCTGCGCGACGAGAGTGCGGTGGCCAAGCGGCTGATGCGGGTGCTGGGGACCTCGGCCTTCGTGCCGGAGTTGCTGATGCGCGCACCGGAGGTCATTCAGTCCTACGCCGACGGGCCGGCAGGCCCCAAGCTGCTCGATATCGACCCCGAAGGGGTTGCCCGCGCGCTTGTCGCCTCGGCCGGCCGGCACCCCGACCCGGTTCGGGCCATCGCGGCCGCGCGCACCCTGCGCCGGCGTGAACTGGCCCGGGTGGCCTCGGCGGACCTGCTCGGCATGCTCGACGTCGGGCAGGTTTGTACCGCACTGACCTCGGTGTGGGTAGCGGTGCTGCAGTGCGCGCTGGAGGCCGTGATCCGGGCCAATACCGATGACGGCGCGCAGCCCCCCGCGGCCATTGCGGTGATCGGGATGGGCCGCCTCGGCGGGGCTGAACTGGGGTACGGCTCCGATGCGGACGTGATGTTCGTCTGCGAACCGACCCCGGGCAGCGACGAGACCCACGCGGTCAAATGGTCGGTGTCGGTCGCAGAGCAGGTCCGCAACCTGCTCGGGGCGCCCAGCGACGACCCACCACTGGAGGTCGACGCCAACCTCCGGCCGGAGGGCCGTAACGGACCGCTGGTGCGCACCCTGGCCTCGTATGCGGCCTACTACGAGCAGTGGGTCCAGCCCTGGGAGGTGCAGGCACTGCTGCGCGCGGCCCCGGTCGCCGGTGACGAGGACCTGGGCCGGCGGTTCGTGGAGATCGCGAACCGGACCCGCTACCCCGATGGAGGTGTATCGGTGGAGTCGGTACGGGAGATCCGCCGGATCAAAGCGCGGGTCGACGCCGAGCGGCTGCCGCGCGGCGCCGACCCGAACACGCACACCAAACTCGGTCGCGGCGGACTGGCCGATGTGGAGTGGACCGTCCAGTTGCTGCAGCTTCGCCACGCCCACCAGGTGCCTGCACTGCACAACACGTCGACCCTGCAGGCCCTGGACGCCATTGCCGCCGCCGGGCTGATCGACGAGACCGACGCCGAGCAGCTGCGCGAGGCCTGGCTGACCGCGACCCGGGCCCGCAATGCACTGGTACTGGTGCGGGGCAAGGCAGTCGATCAGCTGCCCGGACCCGGCCGACAGCTCAATGCGGTCGCGGCGGCGGCCGGCTGGAGCGGTGGAGACGGTGGGGAGTTTCTCGACAACTACCTGCGTGTGACCCGGCGCGCGAAAGCTGTCGTGAACAAGGTCTTCGGAGGCTGACGGCATGCAGACCGAGTTCGGGCTCATCGATGCCGAGGGATACGCGCAACTGCACGACCGCTACGCGCCACTGACCGCCGCGGTCCGCGACCTGGTGGACGCCAGCCTCAAGACCGGGGTGGACGCGGACACCATCGGTGCCGCCACGGCGGCGGTGGAGGCCGTCACCGAGATGTTGCGCCGCAATCAGCAGCAGACCCCGCGGCTGCGTCGCGAGGACACCGGGCGTCCGGTCGTGTGGTCCAACCCTGTTGTCGGGGAGCGTAATCCGCTGGCGCCGCCACTGGAGGTCCGGCACGATCCCGACGGCCGCTACCGAAGCGAATTCACCCTCGGGTCGGTCTACGAGGGCCCGCCCGGGCTGGTGCACGGCGGAATCAGTGCTCTGGTACTCGACCACCTGCTCGGTGAGGTGGCGAGCAGTGGCCTGACGAGACCCATGTTCACCGGGACGATCACGCTCAGATATCTGCGTGGGACTCCGCTGGGTGCGTTGCATGCGGAGGGTTTCATCGACCGCCGCGAAGACCACAAGATCTACGCGCGCGGATTCATCGGCGATGCGCAGGGACCGACGGTAGAGGCCGAAGGGGTTTTCATCATGCCGGCATGGGCCCGGACAACCGAATGAGGTTCGCACGATGAAGTTCTATGTCAGCAGCGCGTTTCTGAACATCAACGAGATCGTCGAAATAGCCAAGGCGGCGGACGATCTCGGCTACGAGGGCATGGCCATTCCAGATCACGTGGTGAATCTGGAAACCCTGTCGACGCCGTATCCGTACACCCCGGACGGAGAGCGCCGATGGCAGCCGTTCACCGACTGGGCGGATCCGTGGGTCCTGATCGGGGCGCTGTCGCAGGCAACCCACCGGCTCAAGTTCGTCACCACCGTCTACATCCCGGCGATGCGCGACCCCTATTCCGCGGCGAAGGCGATCGGGACCGCGGCCTGCCTGTCGGGTGGTCGGGTGGAACTCGGTATCGGGGTCGGCTGGTGCGAGGAGGAGTTCGACCTACTGGGCCAGCCCTTCGCCAAGCGGGGTAGGCGCACCGACGAGATGCTTGAGCTCATGAAGGAGTTGTGGAAGCCGGGCTGGACCGAGTTCGACGGCGAGTTCTATCAGACGCCCCGGCTGGAGATGACCCCCACGCCGCCGCCGATCCCGGTCTACGGCGGCGGCCTCTCCGATATCGCGCTTCGCCGCGCGGCCCGCAACGACGGCTGGATCGGTGACCTCATCGGGCTGGACCAGGCGATCGCCTCGGTCCGGCGGATAGCCGAGTTGCGCGCCGAAAAGGGTTTGGGGATGGACGATTTCCCGGTGATCACCCCGCTCAACGACGCCTTCCTGCCCGAGCACTATCAGCGCGCCCAGGACGGCGGCATCTCGGCGGTGCTGACCATGCCGTGGATGTTCTACTCGGGGCCCAACGGGTCACTGGCCGAAAAAATCGACGGGATGCGTAGGTTCCGGGCCGACTTATCGCTGGATGACTGAGTGTCGTCCGGCCCGAGAACGGAGGGTCAGGCTCCGCCGCCCGATTTCTGGTCGTGGAGCACCCCGAGGATCACGCCCACGTTGTAGCCACGCTCCACCGGGTGGCGCAGTGGACGGTTGGCCTTGACGCGATAGGTGTTTCGCCGGCCCTCTCGTAGCCGGTCCAGGTAGCCGGCCTCGACCAGATCGCTGACGATCCGCTGTGCCGCCCGTTCGGTGACGCCAACCCGTTCGGCGACGTCCCGTAACCGGATGCCCGGATCGCGAGCGATGCACAGCAGGGTGTGGGCGTGGTTGGTCAGGAAAGTCCATTCCGCCATGCGCCGAACTGTACTTTGGCTGATCGTCGTCGGTGCAGTAGGCACGCCAGAGAGCAGCGGAATACCCCACTTATGAAACACGAAGCTTGACACCCGATAATTAATACACGTACTGTAAGTCTCATGTTGGAGATCATGAGTGCGGTGCTGGCGGGAATGGTGGTACTCCCGGCCCTGATGGCGGTGGTGGCATTCGGCGCCGGTCAGCGGGGGCCCCGGCTGACCGGCCGGCTCGGCGCGGGCGTGGCCGGACTCGGCTTCGCGGGCGCGGTGGTCCTGTTGGTTCTGGCCGGCAGCGGGGATCCGGTGTCGGTCAGCGTGGGTCCGCTGGACCTGGCTGCCGACCGGCTTGCGGTGGTTCTGCTGCTCCTGGTGTTCGGAGTCAGTGCGATCGTCCAGAGCTTCGCGTTGCGCTACCTCGCCGGTGACCCCCGGGCTAACTGGTTCGTCGGGGGAGCCGGGTTGCTCACCGCCGCCTCGGCCGGACTGATGACGGTCAGCAGCCTGCTGGGCCTGGCCGTGTTCTGGACCGCCGCCGGGGTGGCGCTGTGTCTTCTGCTGGGGATGTACTGGCACCTGCCGGCAGCCCGCGACGGTGTGCGCCGCACCGCGCTCGCCTTCCTGATCGGCGACCTGGCGCTGTGGTCGGCGGTCGGAGTGGCCACCGCCACCTGGGGGCACATCGACCTTCGGGATATCCAGGCCGGACAATTCGGCGGGGGCCTCACCGGCGTCCTGGCGATCCTGGTGGTGGTGGCCGCGCTGTCGCGGTCCGCACAGATTCCCTTCCATCGGTGGCTCCCGGCGACACTGACCGCACCCACCCCGGTCTCCGCACTGCTGCACGCCGGGGTGGTCAATGCCGGCGGCATCCTCCTGATCCGGCTGGCGCCGCTGGCCACCGACGATCTCGCCCGCGTCCTGGCCATTCTCGCCGGGACGGCCACGATGGCCTACGGCGCCGTGGTGATGATGGTCAAGCCCGATGTCAAAGGCGCCCTGGTGAACTCGACGTCGGCCCAGATGGGGTTCATGATCCTGACTTGCGGATTGGGACTCTGGGCCGCCGCGGTCATCCACCTGGTCGCCCACGGCTTCTACAAAGCGACCCTCTTCCTCTCCTCCGGGTCGGCGATCGCCTCCCGTCGTCGCCATGAGGCGCTTCCGGCCGCTGCGCGGCTCACCGGTCGCGCAAAGATCCTCGCGGCCATCGCGACTGCGGTGGTGCCCACCGTCTCGGTGCTCGCCGCACTCGCGGTGGCGCCGGTGCACGCCGGAGACCACGCTGCCGAACAGGCACTGCTGGGCTTCGCCTGGGTGACCGCGGCGGCCATCACCTGGGGCTGGCTGCAGCGTCGCCCCGATCCGGCCGGGGTGGCCGGTGTCGCAGCCGTCCTCATTCCGGGGACCATCGCCTACCTCGCGGTGGTCAATGCGATCAGCGGCTACCTGGACCCCGCGTTGCCGCCGTCGGCCCTGCCGGCGCCGGTGGTCTGGATCGTCACGCTGACCGCCCTTGCCGCGCTCGCCGCTCTTGCTGCGGCTCGCAGGATTCCGGGCACCGAGCGATTGCAACGGGTGCTTTACGCGCGCGCGCTCAGCGCCGGACATCTCGGAACGTCCCGCACCATCTCGCCCGCTCTACTGACAGGAGTCCGCTCGTGAGTATCGCCCCCGATCTCGACACCCCCCATCTCGACACTCGACGGTCCCGGTTGCGCGCCGACGTCAGCCTGGCGTCCCGCGTGGTGCCGACGCACTACCCGCTGGAGTCCTTCATCGCGGTGAACCCGCTGGCCGGACTTGAGGGAATGCCGTTCGAGCAGGCGATCCGCCGGGCCGGCGACCTCTACGGAATGGCGGGAACCCTCGGCGAGTCGGCGTTCCGCGAATTGCACCGCGACGCCCGGATCACCGATGCCGACCTGGATCGTGCACTGGCTCGCCGCTATCCCAATCTGGCCGGCGAGCCGGAAGTGCGGCTGGGCGGCCGGGGGTTCAGCCCGCTGGAGATCCTGCGCGCCGAACTTCTGCACGGAATCGGCGCGCCGAATGCCAAGCGCCGCTTCGTGACTCGCTCGGAGAAATCCGCACCCGAGGTCGCCGCGGCGGTCGACGCCCAGACGTCGAAGTGGTGCGCGGCATTCTTCGGCGATGCGGCGTGGCCGATGCCGGGCCGGGATAGGGGCTTCTATCAGGCTTGGCGGGAGTTGGCGCCGGCGGATCGCAGCATCGGCCGTGCTGCGCGGGCCGAGTTGCGTCGGCTGACTGAGCGCGCGGAAGACGCCGTGCTCGAGGCGCTGGCCCGGCTGGCGGTGACCGACGACGAGCGAATCGGCTACCTGCAGGGTCACCTGACCCGGATGCCGGGCTGGGCAGCCCACGTCCAGTGGTGCGGTGGCCGCGACGCCGGCATCGACCTGATGGAGTACCTGGCGATGCGGCTGACCTACGAGGTCCTGCTGATGGAGCATCGGATGCGGCGCGGCCGGTCCACCGTGATCGCGGAAAGTGTCGACGATCAGCAGGCGGCTCCGTCGGCCAGACAGCGCGCAGCCCACCTGATGGAGGTACTCGGTATCCCCGGATCCGATGATGCGAATCTCGCGGTGATCGCCCGGATACTGACGGTTCTGCCGGTGAGCACCCGGGAGATGTTGTGGCAGAACGCATTCGAATCGCACTATCGCGACACTCTGCTCGCCTCGCTGGACCGTCCTGAGCCGGCGACACCGCGTGGTCGGGCGCACACCCAGCTGGTCGCCTGCATCGACACCCGCTCGGAGGGTCTGCGGAGGCGCCTGGAGTCTCTCGGCGGCTACCAGACCTTCGGCTTCGCCGGCTTCTTCGCGGTAGCCATCCGTTTCACCGACATCCTCGGCGGCGCCCCCAGCGATCTCTGCCCGGTGCTGATCGCGCCCAACCACGACATCACCGAGAAGCCGACGCCGGAGGCGGCCGACGCTGCAGCGGATCGGCTCGCCGGAGCCACCCAGATCGCGGGGGCGGAATCAGCCTTCCATTCCGCCAAGGAGTCCCTGGCCGCACCGTTCACGCTCGCCGAGGCCGCCGGATGGGCGGCCGCCCCGCTCGCGGCGGCCAAGACGCTGATGCCGACCGTCAGCGCCGGCATCCGGCGCCGGCTTCGCGACGTGATCGCACCGGCCGCGCCGACGGTGATCGATCTCGACGCCATGCCACTGGCCGAGCAGGTACTTTTCGCCCAGGTTGCGCTGACCACGATGGGCCTGACCCGAGAGTTCAGCCGCCTGGTGGTGATGTGTGCGCACGGCAGCACAACAGAGAACAACCCGTACCAGGCGTCCCTGGACTGCGGTGCCTGCGGCGGGCAGCCCGGTGCACCGAACGCCCGCACCGCCGCGGCCATCCTCAATCGTGCGGAAGTCCGAGAGGGGCTGCGCGACGTCGGCATCGACATTCCGGAACAGACCTGGTTCGTCGCCGCCCAGCACGACACCGCCGTGGACCGGGTGACCGTGCTGGACCCGCATGTGGTGCCGGCTGACCGTCGCGCCGAACTGAGCCGACTGGAGCGCGACCTCGCCCGGGCCGGCGCGGCGCTGGCCGCCGAGCGTTGCGCAACGCTGCCCGGCGCGTCGGGGGGTCTCTCGCCGGATCGGGCGGCGGGCCACGTCGCCGACCGGTCCTCGGACTGGGCCCAGGTGTATCCGGAATGGGGCCTGGCCGGCAACGCCGCGTTCATCGTGGCGCCCCGCGCGGTCACCGCCGGGCTGGATCTGCAGCGGCGCACCTTTCTGCACTCCTATGAGGCAGAGGTCGACTCCGATGGATCAGCGCTGGAAACCATTCTCACCGCGCCACTGGTGGTCGCGCAGTGGATCAACTGCCAGTACTACTTCTCCACTGTCTCGCCGCAGGTATTCGGCGCCGGCACGAAGACCATCCACAACGTGGTGGGCGGTGTCGGGGTCATCGCCGGTCACACCGGAGACCTTCAACTCGGGCTGCCCTGGCAGTCGGTCAGCGATGGTGAGCGACTTCTCCACGAACCGCTTCGTCTGCAGGCGGTGGTGCAAGCGCCGCTGGGGCGTATCGACGCCATCGTCGAGCGAAACCCCATCCTGCAGAAGCTGTTCGGCAACGACTGGGTCGGGTTGGCTGCGCGGGCCGACCCCGACCAGCCCTGGCAACGCTGGACCCGCTCTGGCTGGCGCCCCTGGACCGAGAACCCGAGCAGAGAACAGATTGACCCCACCCACAACAAGGAGTTGATTCCATGACCGCACCAACGTTGACCAAGATGACCAAGATCGAGGTCGTCGTAGCCGGGGCGGAAGCACCCGCGGTACGCGAGTTGATCCAAAGCGTAGGCGCCACCGGCTACACCAGCCTCTCGGGAGTCTCGGGGCTCGGACACGGTGGCTATCACCAGGGCCGGCTGCTTTTCAACCAGCAGGCCACCCTCGAGCTCATCATCACGGTGGTCTCCGAGGACAAGGTCGAAGCCCTGCTGGCCGGCCTCCGTCCGTTGCTTGACGCCTCGTCCGGAGTCATGTTCGTGACCGAGACCTACGTCAGCCGTCCCGAGTACTTCAACTAAAGAAACCTGGATACAGGACAACGGAAAGGATCACTGCGATGTCTCTCACCACAACGCTCGACCCACTGACCGCCTGGCAGCGGCTGTGCTCCGCCAACAAGCGGTTCGCCGTGCCCGCCGACGCCCGTCGCCGGGGTCTGATCGAGGAGCAGCCGACCGCGGTGGTCTTCCGCTGCTCCGACGCCGGACTGGCCGGCGAGGCGGTCTTCGGCCAGAGTTGGGGATCGCTGATCGACGTCAGCACCTGGGGCCACGTGATCGACTCCGGCGTGCTGGCCTCGCTGGAGTATGCGGTAGGCAGACGAGAGGTACCGCTGATCGTTGTCCTCGGCCACCATGACTGCCACGCCATGCGGGCGGCGATGCGGGCGTGGAACGAGGCCGACATGCCTACCGACGCGACCCGTGCGACGGTCGAGCAGGCCATCACCTCGATGGTGCGGCGCGGCACCCGGGCCGATTCACTGGAATCGGTGAGCTCGGCCCACCTCGTCGAGACCGGCCTGGCGCTGCTGGAGCGTTCGCCGGTGATCGCACGGAGGGTCGATTCCGGCGAGTGCGCCATCGTCTGCGCCGCTGCTGAACACGGCACCGGGCGGTTGCGGGTCTACGCGACCATCGGATCCGTCGGCGAAGTGGACGACTCGCTGCTCGAGTGCATCTGAAGGACTCAGCGAGCGTTGAACCCGGGCTCGGAGACGATCGCCTCGGTGAGCGGATCGCTGTAGTTCGGGATCTTCTGCGGTGTCGCCACGATCGACGGATCCTGCTCGGCGGGCATGGGTCCGGACTGCGGGGCCGGTGCGCCTTCGGCGACCGGGGCGAGCTCGGCCACCTCGGGTCCCGCGTAGATCGGAGCGGTCGGGTACAGCGCCGGTCCCGAACCCGTCTTGGTCAGGACGAAGGGGACCGCGAGGCTCTCGGCCGCGGAACCACAGTCGCCCTCTGCGGTGTTGATGGACATGTAGCCGGTCATCGCGGTGGCGTCCCAGGAGTAGTTGTTGACCCCGGGTGCGCTACCGCCGTCGCCGCACAGGACGGCATCGGACTGCTGGACGAACAGGATCCACGATCCGACGGTCCAGTGGGCATTCGCGGACCATGGCGCGCGGCTACCGCTGCCGGTGGAACTCACGAACACGCAGTGGTCGTCATCGGGGTCGGAACAGGGGCTGACCGTCCAGGTCGCCGACTCGCCGTCCTCGGCCTCGAACGTGTAGGTGCCCACTGCGTTGGGATCTGCGGCGCTGGCCGGACCGGCCAGGCCGATCCCGGCAGTACCTGCAACAAGTGCCGACACCATCATCAGACGGGTCCAGTTCATGACGCTCCTCAGTTCGGGCACGCGCGTATCAGCTGTCACGTGGGTTTCACGATATTGGATCACGTCGGGACCGATCTCGCATCACAGACCGCCTGCGTCGGCCGCGGCGGCCGATTCCGGGAGGGCTCCGGTCAGGGCTGCGCGGGGAGTTGGAGGGTCCCGCCGACTGCGGTCAGAGTAAACCCGTTATCGCCGGTCGAGCAGCTGACCGAGCCCTGAAATCCCACAGCGCACCAAGCTGCGCCGTTGAGAACCCGATAGCCCTGGGCCAGCACATCGACATCGCGCGTGAAGGTCTGTGCATCGGATTGGACGTAGGTGGCCGGTTCGCCTGGACCGGCAACGGTCTGGTTCGTACCGGGCGGCGGCAGGGGGCAGTCACGCCCGCCGCAACTGTAGAAGCCGGGCGGTCCCGGCTCGCCCGCCTGAACCGGGGTGCCGTCGGGCCACCGGCCGGGGACGATATCGCAGCCCACGGTGCCGTCGGGCCCGATGCCGCAGCCGCCGCCCTCGAACCCCATCGGTCTGAAGAAGATCCAGCCGGGGTCGGCCGGCGTGGTGAAGTCTCCCTGTGCCACCGGCCAACTGCCGGGATCGGCCGGCTCGGCGGTGGCTGTCGGGGAAGCGCCCACGGTGGCGGCGGACACCAGCCCGAGCACCGCGACCGCACGAAGGAGCAGGGTCATGGTCTGAAGTTAACGTGGCTGTCAAGAGCCGGCGAGGTCTGATGTGCAAAGTGCAGCGGCCCGCCCGGCGTTTGCCGGACGGGCCGCTGCACTTTGCCTGGCTACACGTCGTAGTAGAGCGCGAACTCGTAGGGGTGAGGACGGATCTGCACCGGCAGGATCTCGTTCTCCCGCTTGTAGGCGATGTAGGTCTCGATCAGATCGGGGGTGAACACACCGCCCTCGGTGAGGTAATCGTGGTCGGCCTCCAGTCTGTCGATGACCGCCGACAGCGATGTGGGCGCCTGCGGGATGTTGGCGGCCTCGTCCGGCGGCAGCTCGTAGAGATCCTTGTCCACCGGAGCCAACGGCTCGATCTTCTTCTTGATGCCGTCGATGCCGGCCATCAGCATCGCCGAGAAGGCCAGGTACGGGTTGCCGGAGCTGTCCGGGCAACGGAACTCCAGGCGCTTGGCCTTGGGGTTGTTGCCGGTGATCGGGATGCGCACGCAGGCGGAGCGGTTGCGCTGGCTGTAGACCAGGTTGATCGGGGCCTCGTAACCCGGAACCAGGCGCTTGTAGGAGTTCACCGTCGGGTTGGTGAACGCCAGCAGTGACGGCGCGTGGTGCAGGATGCCGCCGATGTAATGCCGGGCCATATCCGACAGGCCGGCGTAGCCGGACTCGTCGTGGAACAGCGGCTTGCCGTCCTTCCACAGCGACTGGTGGGCGTGCATGCCCGACCCGTTGTCCCCGAACAGCGGCTTGGGCATGAAGGTGACGGTCTTACCGGCCTGCCAGGCGGTGTTCTTGATGATGTACTTGAAGAGCAGCACGTCGTCGGCCGCGGCCAGCAGGGTGTTGAACTTGTAGTTGATCTCGGCCTGCCCGGCGGTGCCCACCTCGTGATGGCCGCGCTCCAGGGTGAAACCGGCGTTCTGCAGGTTGGTGGCCATCTCGTCGCGCAGATCGTCGTAGTGGTCGTACGGGGCCACCGGGAAGTAGCCGCCCTTGGGGCGCACCTTGTAGCCGAGGTTGGGGGACCCGTCGGCCTCGAACGGCTCACCGGTGTTCCACCAGCCCGACTCGGAGTCGATCTCGTAGAAGGTGCCGTTAAACTTGGAGTCGAAGGACACCGAGTCGAAGATGTAGAACTCGGCCTCGGCACCGAAGTAGGCGGTGTCGGCGATTCCTGTGCTGGCCAGGTAGTTCTCCGCTTTGCGGGCCACATTGCGCGGGTCGCGGGAGTAGGGCTCCCGGGTGAACGGGTCGTGCACGAAGAAGTTCAGATTGACCGTCTTGGCGGCGCGGAACGGGTCGATCCGAGCTGTCTCGGGGTCCGGCAGCAGCATCATGTCGGACTCGTGGATCGACTGGAAACCGCGCACCGATGAGCCGTCGAAGGCCAGTCCGTCCTCGAACACGCTCTCGTCGAACGCCGAGGCCGGGATCGAGAAGTGCTGGACCACACCGGGCAGGTCGCAGAACCGGATGTCGACGTATTCGACCTTCTCGTCCTTGATCAGCTTGAAGATGTCGTCGGCATTCTTGTGCTTCGACACGTAGTGCTCCTTTGTGTGCAGTCGTTTCGCCTAACCCGGGCTGACGCTAGGGAGGCGACGTTTCGGCGTCGTCAACCAATTGTTTCGCTGACGTTACGGGTCGATGGGTTTCCGGCCTAGCGGAGGTACGAGGAACCTCGCCTATCCTCAAATAATGGCGGGTGAGATCGGATCGTGGCTGTCCGGACCGGAATCGGTGGGATCGAAGTCGGGCTACCCCGGGGAGCAGCTGGGGCTGCCGCAGGCCGGACCGGGATCGCTGGCCCGGATGGGTCGCCGGCTGGGCGCGCTGGTGGTCGATTGGTTCATCGCCTACGGTCTGGCCGGACTGGGCCTGTCGCTGGGCCTGGTCAGCATGCCGGTCCTGTCAACGGCGGTGCTGGGAATTTGGTTCGTCCTCGGCGTCATCTCGGTGCGGCTGTTCGGGTTCACTCCCGGCCAGTACCTGCTCGGTCTTCGGGTTGACTCAGTCGATAACCGTCTGCACGTCGGCACCGGCCGGGCAGTCGGCCGCGGTCTGCTGATCGCGCTGGTGATTCCGGCCCTGTTCACCGACGCCGACGGCCGCGGGTTCCAGGACCGGCTGACCGCGACAGCGGTGGTTGTCCGCTAACAGGCGCCGAGCGCCCAACCTTGCAGGCTTTTAGTCGCACTTTGCCTGCCGCACGGGGCACTCGACGGGGCTGTGGAGCAGTGTGACGGGGATCGCGCGTGATCTGAGACCGTCATCGCCGTGGGTGTGTTTCGTGCTGGGGAGGCCCTGGCCGCCGGTGACGTGTCCCGATATGAGTTGGCAGCCCACCACCGACGCCTGTTACCTGGGGTGTGGACTCCCCGAACCGGCACGCCGACGCTTGCCGACCGGATTCGTGCGGCATGGTTGTGGTCGGAACGCCGGGGCGTCGTGTGCGGTCTGGCCGCCTCCGCCCTGCACGGTGCCGCCTGGGTCAGCGGCGATATCCCGATCGAACTGAATCTCGACCGGCACACGTCGCCGAGGGGGGTCGTTGTCGGTCGGGACACCCTGCTCGACGGCGAGGTGATCACCCTCGGTGGCATCGCGGTGACGACCGTGGCGCGGACTGCCTTCGACCTCGGCCGGCGCGGCCGGCGCGATGTCGCCCTGGAGCGCCTCGACGCACTGGCCCGGGCGACGCGATTCGATGCCGGGGATGTACTGGCCGTGTTCGACGCTCATCGCGGCGTCAGAGGGCGGCGGCGGGTGCCGGGTCTACTGCGCTTCGTCGACGCGGGAGCGCAGTCGCCGAAGGAAACTTGGCTTCGGCTGGTGCTGATCGAGGCGGGCTTCCCGCGCCCACAGACCCAGATCCCGGTGCCGGCCCCGGACGGATATCACCGCTACTTCCTTGACCTCGGATGGCCCGAGTACATGGTCGCCGTGGAGTACGACGGTGAACAACACCGGACGGACCCGGCGCAGTACCGCGCTGACGTGTTGCGGGCTGAGTACATCGACGGGCTCGGCTGGCGGCGCATCCGGGTACTCGCGGGTCACCGCCGCGAGGACGTCATCGCCCGGGTTGCGCGGGCAGGAGTGCCGCGCGACTTCATCGAGTGCGCCGACTGGCAGACGGCTACTCGCACAAAACCTGCGCCTCCAGGCACTCGACGGTAGGGGTGTCAGCGCCTTCGGACGCTGCGCTGATTCAGCGCCTTCGGACGCTGCGCTGAACGCCGCGCATCTTCGCCTGGGGCGGCAGCGGACCCTTCGGTATGGCGGCAGGGCCCGCCTTGGTGCCCAGCGCGACGAGCTTGTTCTCCAGGGTGTCCATCTGCTTGACGCTGATATTGACCGGCAGCTTGGTCAGGTGGCGTTCCAGCTTGTCCAGCGGAACCTCACCCTCCTCGGTCCCGACCATCACGTCATAGATGGGCATTTCGCCGATCAGCCGGGCGGTGCGCTTCTTCTCCTGCGCCAGCAGCGACTTGACCCGGGCAGGGGACCCCTCGCCCACGAAGATCACGCCAGGGCGGCCGATGACCCGATGTACGGCGTCGAAATGGCCGTTGACCGCCACGCCGGGGGTGACCCGCCACTTGCCCCGCATGTTCTCCAGCGCCCACGCCGCCGCCCCGGTCTGACCCTCGGCCTTGCGGTAGACGTTCTTCTGGGCCCGGCGGCCGAAGACGACGAATGCCACCATCAGGCCGAGTGCGACGCCCAGCACGATCATCAGGTACATCGTGAATCCGCCGGTGTAAAGACCCAACGCGACTGACAGCGCCAGGACCAGCGCGAACGCGCCGATCATGTAGGGCAGCAGCCGCTTGTCCTCTTTGCGCTGCATCCGGAAGGTCTGCCACAACTGGGTGCGGCGCTGCTTGGACTGCGCTTTGCGGGTGGCTTTCGCTTCGGCCTTGGCGGCTTTGAGCTCGGCCGGGGATTGGGATTTAGCCATAGCTGCTCAGGATACGGACGGCCGGCGCACCAGCGAAGCCTGCTGGTAGAGCCGCCCTGCCCGGTAGGACGACCGGACCAGCGGACCGGCCAGCACGCCGGCGAAACCGAGGCCTTCGGCGTAGGCGGCCAGTGCGGTGAACTCGTCGGGATGCACCCACCGCTGCACCGGATGATGCCGGGGCGAGGGCCGCAGGTACTGGGTGATGGTGACGATGTCGCAGCCGGCGCTGTGCAGATCGGCCAGTGCTTCGTGTACCTCGTCGATGGTCTCGCCCATGCCCAGAATGAGATTGCTCTTGGTCACCAGGCGCGCGTCACGGGCAGCGGTGATCACTTCGAGGCTGCGCTGGTACCGGAAGGCCGGACGGATCCGCTTGAAGATCCGCGGAACGGTTTCGAGGTTGTGCGCGAACACTTCTGGGCGGGAATCGAAAACTTCGCGCAACAACTCCGGCTCCCCGTTGAAGTCGGGGGCGAGTAGTTCGACGCCGGTGGACGGGTTGAGCTTCTTGATCGCCCGGACCGTCTCGGCGTAGAGCCACGCGCCGCCGTCGGGCAGATCGTCGCGGGCCACCCCGGTGACGGTCGCGTACTTCAGGCCCATCGCGGCAACGCTCTCGGCGACCCGTCGGGGTTCGTCGCGGTCGAGGTCGGCGGGCTTGCCGGTATCGATCTGGCAGAAGTCGCAGCGCCGGGTGCACTGCTCGCCACCGATCAGGAAGGTGGCCTCGCGGTCTTCCCAGCACTCGTAGATGTTGGGGCAGCCGGCTTCCTCGCAGACGGTGTGCAGCCCCTCGCGACGAACCAGGCTTTTGAGCGCGGTGAACTCCGGCCCCATCCGGGCCCGGGTCTTGATCCAGGGCGGCTTGCGTTCGATCGGGGTCTGGGCGTTGCGCACTTCGAGCCGCAGCAGTTTGCGGTTGCCCGGCTCGACGCTCATGACTGTGATGCTACGGCAGTTGACACAGGTAAACGGCCGTCGATTGCGTCACATACCGCCGCAGCTGTCCGCTCGCGGACCTCCTCGACGCTCACCTGTCTGCCGAGCTCGGCTGTCAGGGATGTCACCCCGGCATCGGGGATCCCGCACGGCACGATGCTCGAGAACGCGGCCAGGTCGCAGTCACAGTTGAGCGCGAACCCGTGCAGGGCGACGCCCCTTGCCACCCGGATACCGATCGCAGCGATCTTGCGCTCCGGGCGATGCGTGCTTGCGGGCAGCCATACCCCCGAGCGACCCGCCACCCGGCCGGTCTCAAGGCCCAGGCCGGCGCACACGCTGATCAGTGATTCCTCAAGGCGCCGAACGTAATTCACCACATCCAGTGGTTCGGCCAGGCCGATCACCGGGTAGCCGACCAACTGTCCGGGCCCGTGCCAGGTGATCTTTCCGCCGCGGTCGACATCGACGACGGGGGCTCCGTCTTCGGGTCGCTCGTGGGCTTCGGTCCGCCTACCGGCGGTGTAAACCGATGGATGCTCGAGTAGCAGCAGGGTGTCCGGACCGCCGGCGACCCGGGCGTCGGCCAGCTCCCGCTGTAGCTGCCAGGCGTCGGCGTAGTCCACCGCGCCGAGGTTTCGGATCGCGATCGGATCTGCGCTGGACCGGATCGATTGACGCACGGTCTCGACGGTACTACCGGCTCGCGGTGCCGGTGCCGGTCGCGTAGGCCAGTGCCTCGCCGATGGTGCTGTGGTGGAAGGCGAAGCCGGCCCGCTCCAGGGCGGCCGGGATGGCGCGCTGTCCGCCCAGCAGGCCCTCGTCGGCGAACTCTCCGAGCAGTGTCTTCAGGGCGAAGCCGGGCACCGGCCACGGTGCGGGCCGTCCCACGGCGCGGCCCAGTGCGGCGGTGAACTCGGCATTGGTCACCGGGGCCGGTCCGGTGAAGTTCACCGGACCAGAGAGCCGATCGTCGTTGATCGCGAACAGCAGTCCGCGGATCTGGTCCTCGAGGCTGATCCACGGCATGTACTGCCGTCCGCCGCCGAGCCGTCCGCCGAGGCCGAGGGCGAACAGCGGGCGCAGCTTTCCCAGTACCCCGCCGCCGGGGGAGAGCACCAGTCCGGTACGGGCGAGCACCACCCGGGCTCCGGACTCCTGCGCGGGCAGGGTCGCGGCTTCCCAGTCAACGCAGAGCCGGGCGAGGAAACCCGTTCCGGCCGGGGCGGTTTCGTCGACGATGCGGTCGCGGGTGTCGCCGTAGTAGCCAACTGCGCTGGCATTGATCAGCACCGGCACGCCGGCATCTGCCACCGCTTCGGAGATCACCTCGGTCGGGTCGATACGACTGTCGCGCAGGCTCTGCTTGAAGGCGCCCGACCAGCGTTTGTCGCCCACCCCGACACCACACATATTGACCACCGCGTCGACTCCGTCGAGGGCGGCGGAGTCGAACTCGCCGCTGTCGGGGTCCCACCGCAGTTCGTCGAGCCCGGCCGGGGCGCGACGCACGATCCGCAGCACCCGGTAGTCGGCGGTGCGCAGCGCGGCGACCAGCGCCGAGCCGATCACACCGGATGAGCCGGCGATGGCGACGGTGCCGCTCACCTCGGGGGTGCCCAAATCACAGACCCAGTTCGGCCTCGAAGGCCCCTTCTTCGAGCCGCCGCTTCACGGTGGTGAGGAACCGGCCGGCGTCGGCGCCGTCGATCAGGCGGTGGTCGTAGGTCAGCGGCAGGTAGCAGATCGAGCGGACGCCGATCGACTCGTTGCCCATCTCGTCGGAGATCACCCGCGGGCGTTTGACGATCGCGCCGGTGCCCAGCATGGCCGCCTGCGGCGGGACCAGGATCGGGGTGTCGAACAGCGCGCCCTGGCTGCCGATGTTGGTGATGGTGAAGGTGCCGCCGGAGAGTTCGTCGGGCTTGAGATCACCGGAACGGGCCCTCGCGGCGATGTCATTGATGGCTCGCGACAGCCCGGCCAGCGACAGATTGCCGGCGTTGTGGACAACCGGCGAGAGCAGGCCCTGGTCGGTGTCCACCGCGAAGCCCAGATTCTCGGTGTCGTAGTAGGTGATCTCGCCGGCATCCTCGTTGTAGCTGGCGTTGATGTTCGGGTGCGCCTTGAGCGCATCGATGACGGCGCGGGCGATGAACGGCAGGTAGGTCAGGTTGACGCCTTCCCGCTCGGCGAAATCCTTCTTCGCCCGGGCCCGCAGCCCCACGATGCGGGTCATGTCGACCTCGTGGGTCTGGGTGAGCTGGGCGGTGGACTGCAGCGACTCGCGGGTCTTCTTCGCGGTGAGCTTGCGGACCCGGTTGGCCTTCTGGGTCGTGCCACGCAGGTGGGCCAGCGGCGAGGCCGCCGCGGCCTGCGCGGTGGCGGGTGCTGCCGCCGGTGCCGGTACCGCGGCTGCCGGGGCTGTGCGGGGCTCGGCGGCGGCCAGCACATCCTGCTTGCGGATACGGCCACCGACACCGGTGCCCTTGACCGCTGCCAGATCAATGCCCTTCTCGCCTGCCAGTTTGCGCACCAGCGGGGTGACGTAGGGGGCTCCGTCACCGGCTTCGATGCGGCCCGCCGGGGTGGGATGCGCCGGTGCCGGTGCCGGTGCCGGGACGGGCGCAGGCGGGGGAGTCGCAGCTTGCGGAGCCGGGGGTGCCGCCGGTGCGGGGGCCGGAGGTGCAGGCGGCGGCGGCGTCGGCGCGGCCTGCACAGCGGCACCAGCGGCGCCGATCTTGGCCAGCTCACCGCCGACGGCGACGGTGTCATCCTCCTCGGCGGTGATGCTGAGCAGGACGCCCGACGCGGGGGACGGGATCTCGGTGTCGACCTTGTCGGTGGAGACCTCCACGAGGGGCTCGTCAACGGCCACCGAGTCTCCGACCTTCTTCAGCCACCGGGTCACGGTGCCTTCGGTGACCGACTCGCCCAGGGTGGGCATCAGCACCGGGATGCTGGCACCGCCGGAGGCAGCCGCGGGTGCCGGTGCGGCGGCGGGTGGAGCCTGCGGCTCAGGCTGGGTGACCGGCTGTTCGACGGGGGCGGCGGGTGGGGCAGGCGGGGCTGCCGCGGCCGGTGCTGCCGCCTCCCCGGCCTCCCCGATGACGCCCAGTTCGCCGCCGACGGCGACGGTGTCGTCCTCGTGGGCCACGATCTTGGTCAGCACGCCGGAGGCCGGCGCGGGAATCTCGGTGTCGACCTTGTCGGTGGAGACCTCCAGCAGCGGCTCGTCCACCACGACGGTGTCGCCCTCCTGCTTGAGCCACCGGGTGACGGTGCCCTCAGTCACACTTTCACCCAGGGCGGGCATCTGGACGGACACAGCCATGCTGGCTCCTTAAAACGTCGGATCGGCCTCAGACTTACCACAGCGAGCGTCCCCATCCTGTCATTCCTTTGCGCCACCCGGCAGCCGAGTAGGGTCAATTCTCTGATGGCAACGCGCTACGTCGAGGCCCCCGACGGAACCCGCATCGCGGTTTACGAGGACGGCAACCCCGACGGTCCCACCGTCGTGCTGGTGCACGGCTGGCCTGATTCACACGTCCTATGGGACGGCGTCGCAGCGTCGCTGGCGCAGCGTTACCGGGTCATTCGCTATGACAATCGGGGGGCCGGCGCCTCGGATGTACCCACGCCGGTCGCCGCCTATGCGCTGGCCCGACTGGCTGACGATTTCGGCGCCGTCACCGCTGCACTGTCCCCGGACTCGCCGGTGCACGTGGTGGGCCACGACTGGGGTTCGGCGTTGATATGGGAGTACCTGAGCCGCGCTCCCCACAGCGGTCAGGGGCCCGCCGACCGGGTCGCGTCCTACACCTCGATCTCCGGACCGGACCCGGGCCACCTGAGCCGCTACATCCGCGCGGGGCTGGCCCGTCCCTATCGGCCGCGCCGGTTCGCCCGCGCGCTCTCCCAGGCGGCACACTTCAGCTACATGATCGGGTTCTCGATCCCGGTGTTGGCGCCGGCGGCGATGCGGGCGTTCCTGGCACAGGCGATCAACCGGCTGGCGATCACCGGCGGCATCCCGCGTGAGCGGCGATTCCAGGGCGACACCTTCATCGCTGACGCTGTCAACGGCCTGAAGATCTACCGCGCCAACTTCTTTCGTGCACTGGCGCAGCCCGGACGTGACCGCTACGTGTCGGTACCGGTGCAACTTCTGGTCAATACCCGGGACAATTTCGTGCGGCCGTGGGTGTACGACGACACGGTGCGCTGGGTGCCGCAGCTGTGGCGGCGGGATCTGCCGACCGGTCACTGGCTGCCGATGGCCAACCCGCAACTGGTGGCCGACGCCGTCGATGAGCTGATCACCTATCTCGGCGGGGGACAGCCCTCTGCAGCGCTGCTGCGCGCCCGAGTCGGCCGGCAGACGGTGTGAGTCACCCGTTCTTCGCGATGTCCTCCAGGGTTGCGAACAGCGTCCGCACCGGCACCCCGGTTCCGCCCTTGGGGGTGTAGCCCCACGGCCCGCCGGTGTTGTACGACGGCCCGGCGATATCCATGTGCACCCACTGGACACCCTCGGCCACGAATTCCCGCAGGAACACTCCGGCCACCAGCATGCCGGCGAACCGCTGCGAGCTGATGTTGGCCAGATCGGCGACCGTCGACTTCAGGTCGTCCTTGAGTTCATCGGGAAGCGGCATGGGCCAACCGTTTTCGCCTTCACGCTGTGACAGCGCCGCCACCCGGTCACGGAACTCCTCGCTGCCCATCACGCCCGGGATACGGGCGCCGAGTGCGACGGTCTGCGCGCCGGTCAGCGTAGAAGTCTCGATCAGGTAGTCGGGGGAGTCCTCGCACGCCCGCACAATCGCGTCGGCCAGGATGAGCCGGCCCTCGGCGTCGGTGTTGAGCACCTCGACGGTGACGCCGCCGTACTGGGTGAGCACATCACCGGGGCGCTGCGCGGTGGACGAGGGCATGTTCTCGGCCATCGGGACCGTGGCGATCACGTCGATCGGCAGCTGCTGGCTGGCCGCGAGCACCATCGTCGCGATCACCGATGCCGCCCCGGCCATATCGGAGGTCATGTGGTGCATCGAGGCGGCCGGCTTGATCGAGATGCCCCCGGTGTCGAAGGTGATGCCCTTACCGATCAGGGCCACTTTCTTGGCGTTCTTGCGGCCCTTGCCGCCGCGGTAGGTCATCCGCACCAGCCGGGGCTGGTTGGCGGACCCCTTGCCGACCCCGATGATCCCGCCGAAGCCACCCTTGGCCAGTGCCTTCTCGTCGAGCACCTGGACCTCGATACCGGCCATCGTGCCCAAAGCCTTTGCCCTCTTTGCGAATTCGTCCGGGTGCAGGTGGCTGGGCGGGGTGTTGACCAGATCGCGGGCGGTGGCCACCGCCGAGGCCACGGCCACGGCCCGTTCGGCCGACGCCTTAGCGCCGCGGGCGGTGCTCAGGGCGGTGATCTTGGACAGCAGCGGCTCCTTGGGAGCGGTGCGGGCGCTGCGGAACTCGTGCATCTGATAGGCGCCCAGGATCAGGCCCTCGACGGCCGCTTCCAGGTGCAGCTCGGACAGCGTCGTGATGACCGTCCCGACACCGGACAGTGAGCGCGCCGCCACTCCGGAGGCGCGGCGGATCACTTCGGCGGGCCACTCGTCGCGCGGGGCGCCGAGGCCGACCGCCAGCACACTGGTCACCGGCAGCGACGGGATGGGCAGCCGGGTCAGCTGCTCGACGCCACCCTTGGCGCCCAGAGCCCGCAGTGCAACCTCGATCTCGCCGATCGCCTCGGCGTCCAGAAACGGACCGCCGACGACGGTGGGCGCTCCGTCGTTATCGGGATCGGAAACGATCGCGACGATCAGCACAGCCGCCGACGAGCGCTTGGGCAGCGTGGTCGCGACGGTGACGGTGGGGGCCTGGTAACCGGGTTGGGTGCTCACCTGCGTCACCCTAACGGGCCGGTGGGTCCCGGCCCGTGACGATGCGGTCTAGGGTTGGTCGCCGTGAGCGACGAATCGGAGTTGTTGCACGGCCCACTGGAAAGCCGCCACCGCGACCTTGGTGCGACCTTCGCGGCCTTCGGGGGCTGGCTGATGCCGGTCGCCTACGCCGGCACCGTTGGTGAGCACACCGCGACCCGCGAGGCGGTCGGACTGTTCGATGTGAGCCATCTGGGCAAGGCTCTGGTGACCGGCCCCGGGGCGGCGGATTTCGTCAACTCCGCACTGACCAACGATCTGCGCCGGATCGGTCCGGGGCGGGCTCAGTACACCCTGTGCTGCGCCCCCGACGGGGGCGTGATCGACGACCTGATCGCGTACTACGTCAGCGATGACGAGGTTTTCCTGGTGCCCAACGCGGCCAACACCCGGGCGGTGGTCGCCGCACTGCGGGAGGTCGCGCCGCAGGGGATCTCGGTGACCGATGAGCACCGCTCCTACGCGGTGCTCGCGGTACAGGGTCCGCGTTCGACCGAGGTGCTCTCCGCGCTGGGGCTGCCGACGGAGATGGACTACATGAGTTACGCAGACGCCGAGTACGACGGTGTGCCGGTGCGTGTCTGTCGCACCGGCTACACCGGTGAGCACGGCTTCGAGTTGCTGCCGTCCTGGGACGCGGCTCCGTTGGTGTTCGACGCACTGGCTGCCGAGGTGCAGCGGTGCGGCGGCCAGCCGGCCGGCCTCGGCGCCCGGGACACCCTGCGCACCGAGATGGGTTATCCGCTGCACGGTCACGAGCTGTCACTGGACATCTCGCCGCTACAGGCACGCTGCGGCTGGGCGGTCGGCTGGTCCAAGGATGCGTTCTGGGGCCGCGATGCGCTGCTGGCTGAGAAGCAGGCCGGCCCGCGCCGGCTGCTGCGTGGACTGCGGGCCATCGGGCGCGGTGTTCCCCGGGCGGACATGACCGTGCTGCGCGCTGCGGCGCCGGTCGGCATCACCACGTCGGGGACCTTCTCGCCCACGCTGAACGCGGGGATCGCGCTGGCCCTCATCGACGCTGACGCCGGTATCGCCGACGGCGACGTGGTCGGCGTGGACGTCCGCGGCCGGGCGCTGGACTGCGAGGTTGTCACGCCGCCGTTCGTCGACGTCAAGACCCGCTAGCCTGTCGTCGGGGGCAGACGAGAGGCTGGGGACATGGGATCACACAAGGCTGCAATCGTGGCCCTGCTCGGCCTGCTCATGGTGGTGCCGGTGTCGGCCTGCACGGTCACCAAGACATCTGGGCCCTCGGATCAGGTGTTCCTCGATATCCTGTCGGGGCCGCTGAGAGATCAGTTCTCGGATTCGCAGCTGCTCGCCGAGGGTAAAAAAGTGTGCGATGCCAGGGCCCAGGGCCAGAAGTGGGACCAGCTCGAAGAGATGGTGGCCAAGGATCTGAATCTGCCTCCCGGTAACGGTCTGGCGGGTCAGTTCATGGGCGGGGTCGACGGCGGATTGTGTCCGCCGTAGGGCTGAGGCGCTCACAGGCGGTTATACAATCGCGCAATGTCCCACGCACTGCTCGACTTCGCCGTCGAACGCTCCGCGCGTCCGGCGAGTGCGGCGCGGCGTGCGGAGATCCTGGCTGACCCGGGATTCGGGAAGTTCTACACCGACCACATGGTCTCGGCGCTGTACACCCGTGAGCGCGGCTGGTACGAGGCCCAGGTTCGGCCCTACGGCCCGATCGAACTGGACCCGTCGGCGATCGTCCTGCACTACGCCCAGGAGATTTTCGAGGGCCTCAAGGCCTACCGCTGGGCCGACGGGTCGATCGTCTCGTTTCGTCCGGAGGCCAACGCCGCCCGGCTGCGGGCCTCGGCTCGCCGGCTGGCCATCCCAGAACTACCCGACGAGATCTTCATCGAGTCACTGCGGCAGCTGATCGCGGTGGACCACGAGTGGGTGCCCCCAGCGGGCGGTGAGGCCTCGCTATACCTGCGGCCGTTCATCATCGCCACCGAACCCGGACTCGGGGTGCGGCCTTCGGCCGAATATCGCTACATGGTGATCGCCTCGCCGGCCGGCGCCTATTTCAAGGGCGGGATCAAACCGGTCAGCGTGTGGCTGTCCACCGAATACGTCCGGGCCAGCCCGGGCGGCACCGGCGCGGCGAAGTTCGGTGGTAACTACGCGGCATCCCTGCTGGCTCAGGCGCAGGCCGCCGAGCACGGCTGCGACCAGGTGGTCTGGCTGGACGCCATCGAACGCCGTTACGTCGAAGAGATGGGCGGCATGAACCTGTTCTTCGTCTTCGGCAGCGGCGGTTCGGCACGACTGGTGACGCCGGAACTGAGTGGATCGCTGCTGCCCGGTATCACGCGGGATTCGTTGTTGCAGTTGGCCGGTGACGCCGGCTATGCCGTCGAGGAACGCAAGATCGACGTCGCCGAATGGCGCAAGGGTGTGGCCGCCGGGGAGATCACCGAGGTCTTCGCCTGCGGCACAGCCGCAGTGATCACTCCGGTGGCTCAGGTGAAGTACGACGAGGGCGAGTTCACCGTCGGTGATGGGTCTCCCGGTGAGGTGACGATGGCCCTGCGCGACACCCTGACCGGCATACAGCGTGGTCTGTTCGCGGACACGCACGGCTGGATGACCCGGCTCGGCTAGCTCCCGACGACGGTGTTGCGGCCGACCCGTTTCGCTTCATAGAGCGCCCTGTCGGCGCGGCCCAGCCATGAGGCCAGGTCGTCATCATCGGCGAGTTGCGCGACGCCGACGCTCACGGTGACCGTGCCCACTCCGGAGAACGGTGTATCGGCGATCTGGCGGCGGATCTTCTCTGCCCGGCCGACGGCGTCCGCAATCGCACATTCGTGCAAAAGGATGACGAATTCCTCTCCGCCCCAGCGGGCCGCCACGTCGGTGTCGCGCACCGCCGCGAAGAGTCGGCGCGCCATCTCGACGAGAACCTCGTCCCCGGCCTGATGGCCGAAGCTGTCGTTGATGGCCTTGAAGTTATCGATATCGACCATCAGCACAGATGCTCGTCGCCTCGGCCGTTCGGGTCGCATGGTCTCGGCAAGCAGTAATTCACTGCCTTGATGGCGATTCCACACGCCGGTGACCGGATCGGTGATCGCGAGCCGCTTCAGTTCGGCCTCGAACGCTTTGCGCTCGCTGATATCGCGGGTCACGCCGAGTAACTCAACGACGCGACCGTTGGCGTCCACCATGGGTATGACCTGAAGTTCGCCGGTCATGATCGAGCCGTCCCTGCGGTAGTACTCCTGCTCGCCGCGGAAGACCGGCGGCTCGGTGCCGGCCGCTATCGCGGCGAACACCCTCTGGAAGTGCTCGGTGACTCTGGCTGCCGATGCGGGTGGATGGATCTCCTCGACCGGTTGGCTCATGGCCTCTTCAGGCGTGAAGCCGCGTACCCGTTCCACGGCAGGGCTCACATAGGTGATGGTGCCATCCAGCGCCATCGTCCAGATCACGTCGTAGGCGTTCTCCGCGAGCAGCCGGCTTCGCTGCTCGGAGCGGCGCAGTTCGGTTTCAACCTCCCGCAGTTCGGTGATGTCGAGCACGACGCCTTCCTGGACCACCGAACCATCGGGGCGTCCGACGGCCCGGATCCAGGCGCGGCTGAACACAGAACGACCGTCGAGGTGGCGCCATTTCGCGTCCATCGTCAATTCCTGGCCGGGACTCATCATCAGGGTTTCGGTCAACAGGTCAGCAGATTCCGGGTCGATACGTCCCAGGACTGTCTCGGCATCGACCGGAGTTCCTGCGGTCACTGGTATTCCGAGGCGGGTCTGCAGCGCGGTGCCGAGATATTCGAATGCCACGTCCGGTTGTATCCGCAGAACGTAGAAAACCAGGCCGCTTCTGTCAGCGACCCGTTCGAACCACTCCGATTCAGGCAGACCGTCATCCCTGGACAATGTTGGCCCCCCGGGTGTCGGTGTGGTCTATCAGGCTAACGGACATCGGCGTTTGAAACGACTTCGAACCTTCCGGTCCTGTCGTGCAACCGAATTCGGTACACCGACCCTCGTCGCAGTGAAGACACCTCCGGTGGCCGCTGATGTGGAGGGAACTTCAGCAGGGGCATGATGTGCTCGACGAGCAGTGCCATTCCGGCGTCCCAGTCCGCGCCCCTGCACTCCTCGAAGGTTCCCCAGGCGATGACACTGCGCCAGTTGGACATATCGTCGACGTGCTCGACTTCCACGCACACCTCGGGATGTTCCTGCATCGCTCGCAGTTTCGCACCAGCCATGGCGTGCCCCCAGATGTATGTCCCGTCATAGACATAGGTCACCGGCACGACGTAGACCCGGCCGTCGCTGATACACCCGATCCGGGCGATCACCTCGCCGCGTAACAATTCGTCAATCTGCACCGTGGTCAATTCGCCGAGCATGGGACCCCTTGTTTGCACCTCAAATTCGGACGATGAGTCCGAAAAATGTCAGCGTGGTCGCTAGTTCGATCGCCGCTCCGATGACATCGCCGGTGACGCCGCCGAAGCGGCGAACGCAGTGCCGGATCGCCGCGGCCGAGATGAGCAGGGCCAGCAGCACCGCAAGCGGTCCCTGCCAGAGCCGCGGGGTGGCCGCCGTCGACATCGCAGCCACCGCCAGCACCCAGGCGGCCAGCACGGCGGGGGACTGGGTGCCGGCGACGCAGGCGCCGAGGGTGCTTCCGTGGGCCGCCGGGATTCCCCGGCGGGTGGCCAGCACGGCGGCCACCCGACCGGTGGCGATGGCGCTGACCGCACCGGCCGCACCGGGCCACCCGGCCGGCAGCGCGGCCAATGCGCAGGCTTGCGCGAGGATCACCACCACCACCGCCACGACCCCGAACGGACCGGCCGAGCCGTCTCGCATGACGGCCAGGGCCCGTTCCGGCGGCCCGTAGCAGCCCAGGCCGTCGACGGTATCGGCCAACCCGTCGAGGTGCAGACCCCGGGTGAGCAGGGCCAGCACCGTCACGGCCAGCAGTCCGGCCAGCAGGCTGTGCGCTCCGAATGCCCACCTGCCGGCCCACAGTGTCGCCGCGGCGCCGAGTCCCAGCAACGCTCCGACAACCGGCAGCGCGGCGATCGTGCCCCGGCCCGGGGCGACGCCGGAGCCGGACGTCGGCACCACGGTGCCGAACCCCAAAGCACTTGACAGAGCGGCGATCACGGGGTCTCGTAGCCTGAATCGTCGATCACCGGACCGGACACACCGGCATCGGTGAACGTTGCCATCGACGCCAGCACCGCCACCGCGGCGCGCAGTATCGGCAGCGCGACGACTGCCCCGGTGCCCTCGCCGAGTCGCATTCCCAGATCGACGATCGGATCCAGGCCCAACTGGTCGAGCGCCAACGTGTGTGCGGGTTCGGTCGAGCGATGCCCCGCCTGCCACCAGGCCCTGGCTCCGGGGGCAAGGCGTTCGGCGACCAGAGCCGCGGCCGTGACCACCAGGCCGTCGAGGAGCACCGGAGTGCGGCGCACCGCGGCCTGGGCGCAGAAACCCGCCATCGCCGCGAGGTCTGCGCCACCACTGGTGGCCAACAGGGCGAGTGGTTCGGCCTCAAGCCGACGGGCCCGGTACAGCGCGTCGCGGACCGCCGCGGTTTTGCGTGCCCAGCCCGCATCGTCGATGCCGGTGCCGCGACCCACCACGGTGACCGGCTCGGCTCCGGTGAGGGCGGCCACCAATACCGTTGCCGCAGTGGTATTCCCGATACCAAGATCCCCGGCGATCAGGAGGTCGGCGCCGGCATCGACCTCCTCGTCGGCGATTCGCCGGCCGGCCTGTACCGCTGCCACCGCCGCGTCGTGGCTCAACGCATCCTGTGTGGCGATGTTGCCGCTGGCCTGGCCGACGGCCATGTCGACCAGGCGCACCGTCGCGCCTGCGGCCTCGGCCAGGACGTTGATCGCCGCCCGGCCGGATTCGATGGTGGCCACCATCTGAGCGGTGACCTCGGACGGATAGGCCGACACGCCCGCCGCGGCGACGCCATGATCGCCGGCGAACACCACCACCCGGGCGCGGCTGAATTCGGTTGGGGGACATTGCCCCTGGCAGGCGGACACCCAGACCGAGAGATCCTCGAGACGACCCAGTGCCCCGTTGGGTTTGGTCAGCTGATCCTGACGGCGGCGCGCCGCTGCGCCCGCCCGGGCATCGGGCGCTGCGACCTCGTCGAACTCCTGCATCAGGAGGACTCCCGCGACGCCGGCTTCACCCAGACCGGCTGGCCGGCGACGATGAGGACGACCCGATCGCAGACTTCGGCGAGCCGGCGATTCAGTGCTCCCAGTTCGTCGGCGAACCGCCGTCCCGCAGCGGTGGCGGGCACCACGCTCATCCCCACCTCGGGGCTGACCAGTACCAGCGGAGCGGCGAAGTCGCCGACCGCGGCCAGTAATTCGCTGACCTCGTCCTCGATCGGGCTCGGTTCCCAGTCGCGGCGGTCCAGTGTGCGGGTGAGCCAGCCGCCGAGATCGTCGACCAGGGTCGGTGTGCGCGATTGGTCACGCAGGTGGGTGCTGAGCTCGTCGGTCTCCACCGTGGTCCACGCCGGCGGGCGTCGCGCGCGGTGCGCGGCGATCCGGTCGGCCCATGCGGAATCGGAATCGGGGAGCGGCCCGGTGGCGATGTAGCGAACGTCGCGGGAACCTGATTCGCGGCCGATCGCCACCTCGGCCCAGTCCGACTTGCCGGACCTGATCCCGCCGAGCACCAGAATGCGCACGCCGCGCGCTCAGACAACCTTGTCGCCGAGCGCGACCTTCGGTCGCGGGGTGCGCATCCGGCGAATCTGGGTGGCTCGGCCCACCGCGTAGAGGCCCAGCTTCCAGTGCGTCTCGGCGTTGTCCGGGAATTTGGCGTCGACGGCCTTGTTCACCTTGCGCGCCAACAGAAATCCATCGATACCCATGATGATCATGACCAGCAGCATCGCCGGTGACATGTAGGGCTGCAGTTGCGGCAGTCCCATGGAGAAGAAGATCAGGGCCAGTGCCGCGGGCATGAAGAAGCCGAGAATATTGCGGCGGGAGTCGACGACGTCGCGCGCGTAGCGGCGCACCGGACCCTTGTCGCGCGGCAGCAGGAAGGCCTCCTCGCCGTCCATCATCCGTTCGCGGCGAGTGTTCAAAGCGGCGCGGCGCTTTTCCTTGTCGGCCTTCCGTTCCTCTTTGGTCATCGTGCTGCGCAGCTCCTTGCGGCGCTTGCGGGCCTCGGCTGCGGTGGCCGGTGCCGGCGCCACCGGACCGCGGCGCTTCTCGGCGGTGCTGCGCTTGGGCGTCGGGCGTCCCTTCGGCGCGGTCACCTTGGCGGCGGTACCGGTCTGGTCCGGATCAGGCGCCACGGCGTCCCGGGAGTCGGACGTACCGTCGGCGTCGTCGTTCTTGCGGCCCAGCAGCTTCACGTGTGCCAGATTACCGGGGGGATCTAGCCTGCATGAGTGCGTGTGCTGATCGCTCCGGACTGCTTCGGTGACAGTCTCACCGCGGTAGCCGCCGCGCAGTCCATCGCGGCGGGCTGGCAGGCGGCCCGCCCCGACGACGTGCTGGTGGTGGCGCCGCAATCCGACGGCGGGCCGGGATTCCTCGCCGTGCTGGCCGCCAGCGATGCCGGCCTGGAGGTCCACCACGTTCGGGTCAGTGGGCCGCTGGACGATGAGGTGGACGCCGAGTGGCTCTTGGACCCCGGTGATCGGACGGCGTACCTGGAATGCGCACAGGCCTGCGGCCTGGCACTGCTGGGCGGCCCGCCGACACCCGGAACCGCGGTGGCGGCGCACAGCCGCGGGGTCGGCGAACTGATCGACGCCGCGCTGCGCCGTGGCGCCCGCACCATCGTCGTGGGTCTTGGCGGCAGCGGGTGCACCGACGGCGGCCGCGGGATGGTGAGCGCCCTGGGCGGACCGGGTCCGGCCCTGGCCCGCCTGACCGGGGTGCGGCTGATCGCCGCCACCGACGTTGAGAACCCGCTGCTGGGAGCCCGGGGTGCGGCGCAGGTGTTCGGCCCGCAGAAGGGCGCCGATGAGGTCACCGTGGCGCTGCTGGAGGCGCGGGTTCTGGCATGGGCCGATGAACTGGAGGCCGCCACGGGACAGGTCGTGCGTGCCAGGCCAGGCGCAGGCGCTGCCGGCGGTCTCGGTGCGGCCCTGCTCGCCCTGGGCGGACACCGGGAGTCCGGCGCCACCGTCATCGCCGACCACACCGGTCTGGCCGCCGAGATCGCCGCGGCGGACCTGGTGGTCACCGGTGAGGGCCGCCTCGACGATCAGTCCCTGCATGGCAAGGTGATCGGCGCGTTGGCCCGGATGGCCGCTGCTGTCGACGCGGGCGGCGTTCCGGTGCTGGTCCTGGCGGGTCAAGTCGCTCTGAGCCCGGCAGAATTGCAGCAGGCCGGGGTGGTTGCAGCGCACTCGCTGGCCGATTACTGCGGTTCGGTGCGCCGAGCCATCGAGGAGGCCGCCGAAGCGCTCACCGGACTGGCTGAGCGGACTGCGGCCGGACTGCCTCGGGAATAGCGCGGGCAGCAGGTACCGTTGACGGGGTAGGCCGCGCTGAATGGGCCTGGACAGACATTCGCACCACATCCGCGTGAGGGAGACCTGATGACTGTGTCCGATGAGACGGCCACTTCAACCGACACCGCCGCCCACGGCGTGACGTTGACCGACGCTGCCGCCTCCAAGGCCAAGGCACTGCTGGAGCAGGAGGGTCGCGACGACTTGGCGTTGCGTATCGCCGTCCAGCCGGGTGGCTGCGCCGGTCTTCGCTACAACCTGTTCTTCGACGATCGCGCCCTCGACGGTGACCTGACCGTCGATTTCAGTGGCGTCAAGCTGACCGTCGACCGGATGAGCGCCCCCTATGTGCTGGGCGCGAGCATCGACTTCGTCGACACCATCGAGAAGCAGGGCTTCACGATCGACAACCCCAATGCCACGGGGTCGTGCGCCTGCGGCGACTCGTTCAACTGACCGGCTGAGAGTTCAGTTCAGTACTGGGGCTGGATGCAGTCCTTCACTGCGTTCAGTACTGGGGCTTGATGCAGTCCTTCACTGCGTTCAGTACTGGGCAGACGTCCGCAGCAGGTACGAGCAGACCAGAATCTGGTCGTCCTGCCGCAACAGCTGGGCCACGCCCTGTTCCTGGTCGCGATTGCTCCGCGCCGCCGTGCGCGTCACCTTCATGGTGAACAGCACCTGCGCCTGATACGACGACGACAGCACGATCTTGTCGATCGAGGTCACCTCGGCCTGGCTGAACTGCTTGCGGAACGCGTCGCTGCTCAGCCGGGCCAGCGCCAACTCCGACCTTCGCTCCTTGAGCGCGTCGAACATGCCGCAGGTGTTGTTCCTCGCGATCACTTCGGTGTCCGCTGTCGACAGCGCGGTCAGGTAGTCCTGGATCGCGGTCGTGGCGGCGGCATCGGTGAAAGCCCCCGAACCCGCCGACGGCGCGCGTCCGCCGACCAGCACGACCGCCGCGACCAGTGCGCCGATCACGCAGAGGCCTCCGAGAGCCCACCACAGTGCCCGCCGGCGCCGCGGAGCAGGGGAGTAGCTCACCGGCGGTGGCAGGGGACCGGGATACCCGGCGGGATAGCCGACCGGAAACGGGAGGGCATCGCCGGGGAAGGGCGGCTGTCCGCCGGGCTGACCTGCAGAGCCGACCGGCTGGTACGGCGGGTACGGGCCGGCCATGGTGGGTCTCCTGAGACTTGTTCGGTCGAGTTGGCCATATAGTCGCACGGTCAGCCAGCCAGTGAAATGAAGGGTGGACACCTACGTGACCATCGCCGTGACCGGATCCATCGCCACCGACCACCTGATGCGCTTTCCGGGGAAGTTCTCCGAGCAACTCCTCGCCGAGCACCTGCAGAAGGTTTCGCTCAGCTTCCTCGTCGACGACCTCGTCGTGCATCGTGGCGGCGTCGCCGGAAACATGGCCTACGCCATCGGTGTTCTGGGCGGGCGGCCCGCGCTGCTGGGTGCGGCCGGTGTCGACTTCACCGACTACCGGGAATGGTTGGAGTCCGCCGGTGTCAACTGCTCTCAGGTCCTGATCTCCGACTCCCAGCACACCGCGCGGTTCGTCTGTACCACCGATCTCGATATGGCGCAGATCGCGTCGTTCTACCCGGGCGCGATGTCGCAGGCGCGAAATATCAAGCTGGCCAACATGATTGCAGATATCGAGGCGCCCGAGCTGGTGATCGTCGGAGCCAATGACCCGGAGGCGATGTTCGCCCACACCGACGAGTGCCGCGAGCTCGGACTGGCCTTCGCTGCCGATCCGTCCCAGCAGCTGGCGCGGTTGAGCGGCGAGGAGATCCGCCGGCTGGTCGACGGCGCCACCTACCTGTTCAGCAATGACTACGAGTGGGACCTGATGCTGTCCAAGACCGGCTGGACCGATGCCGACGTGCTCGCTCAGGTGGGCCTGCGCGTCACCACCCTGGGCGCCGACGGAGTCGATCTGGTCAGCGCCGACGGCACCAGGATCCACGTCGGTGTCGTGCCGGAGACCGCGCAGGTGGACCCGACCGGCGTCGGTGACGCCTTCCGGGCCGGCTTCCTCACCGGCCGCGGTGTGGGCCTGGATCTGGAGCGCGCCGCCCAACTCGGTTCGCTGGTCGCCGTTCTGGTGCTGGAGACCACCGGCACCCAGAACTGGACCTGGGATCTCGACGTCGCCAACACCCGGCTGACCGGGGCCTACGGGGCTGCGGCCGCGGAGGAGATCGTGGCAGCGCTGAAGGGCTGAACCCCTACAGCTGAACCGGGTAGTGCGGTTCGCTGATTGTCGGCATGATGCTGCGCTCGACGAAGATGGCATGCCAGAGCAGGAAGATCAGCACCGTCCACAGCCGTCGGCTGTGGTCACTGACGCCGGTGCGGTGCTCGTCGAGCATGGTGCGTACCGCCGCCAGGTCGACCAGATGCCCCGCCTGGGAGCTGCCCACCATCTCATTGGCCCACTCCAGTAGTTCGCCGGCGCGCAGCCAGTGCCGGATCGGGACCGGGAAACCCAGTTTCGCGCGGTTGAGTACGTGCGCGGGAACGATCGGCTCCAGTGCGCGGCGCAGCGCGTACTTGGTGGTGGTCCGGGTGATCTTCTGGTCGAACGGGAGCCGGGAGGCCACCGCGAACACCTCGGGATCCAGGAACGGCACCCGCAACTCCAGCGAGTTGGCCATCGTCATCTTGTCGGCTTTGACCAGGATGTCGCCGCGCAGCCAGGTGAACAGGTCGATGTGCTGCATGCGGGCGACCGGGTCCCAGTCGGGGGACTGCGCGTACACCGATGCGGTCACGTCGGTGTGGGTCCAGTCCGGGTTGAAATCGGGCAGCACCGCGCGCAGTTGCTCGTCGGAGAAGCTGCGGGCGTTGCCGTAGTAGCGCTCTTCGAGTGTCAGCGAACCGCGGTGTAGCAGGCTCTTGCCTCGCATTCCCTCCGGTAGCGGCCGGGAAGCCTTACCCAGCGACTTGCGCAACGACTGCGGTAGATAATCGAATCCCTTGAGCGACAACGGTTCCCGATAAATCGTGTAGCCGCCGAAGAGTTCGTCGGCACCTTCGCCGGACAGCACGACCTTGACGTGTTTGCGCGCTTCGCGTGCGATGAAGAACAGAGGCACCAGTGCAGGGTCGGCAACCGGCTCGTCGAGATACCAGACAATCTCGGGAAGGGCCTCGACGAATTCGGACTGGCTGACCACCTTGGTGACGTGGCGGGCGCCGATCGCCTCGGCGGAGGCGACGGCCACGTCGACTTCGGAGAACCCCTCGCGTTCGAAGCCTGTGGTGAAGGTGATCAGCCGGGGGTTGTGCCGGATGGCCAGCGCCGCGATCGCCGTCGAGTCGATACCGCCGGACAGGAACGCCCCGACCGTGACGTCGGCGCGCATGTGTTTGGCAACCGAGTCCTCCAGGACGGCGGTGATCTCGTCGTAGCGGGCTTGTTCGGACCCCGGCCGGAAGGGAACCGCCGAGAAGCGAGGCTCGAAATATCGGTGCATCCGGGGCGCTTCGCCGGGCCGGACGATCGCATAGCAACCGGACTCCAGCCGTCGAACCCCCCGGTGCAGGGTCTCGGGCTCGGGGACGTACTGCAGGACGGTGTAGTGCTGCAGGGCCCGGGAGTCGATGCCGAGATCGGACCCCAGAATGCCGGCCAGGTCCAGCAGGCACTTCTTCTCGCTGCCGACCGCGGTGCCGCCGGGTCCGGTCGCCATGAACAGCGGCTTGATCCCGAACGGATCGCGGGCGCAGAACAGCTCGCGGCGCGCGGTATCCCACAGTGCGAACGCGAACATC
>NZ_JBPCSX010000167.1:0-16163 GCF_051006775.1 Mycobacterium sp. | reverse complement strand
TCGAGTTGAGCTATCCCGACGAGAAGGTCGCCCGCGAGGCGCTGACCCGCGCAATCCACAAGCTGCCTATCAAGGCACGCATCGTGACCCGAGAGGAGCAGTTCTGATGGCAGTGGGAACCAGTGCCGGTGAGCTGCGTGAGCTGACCGCCGACGAGTTGACCGCCAAGTTGCGGGAGTACAAGGAAGAGCTGTTCAACCTGCGCTTCCAGTCGGCCACCGGCCAGTTGGCGAACAACCGCAGGCTGCGCGTCGTTCGGCATGAGATTGCGCGCATCTACACCGTGCTGCGCGAACGTGAATTGGGTCTGGCCGCCGGACCCGGTGGACAGGACTAAGACATGGCAGACACTAAAGGCTCCCGGCACACTCCGGTTACTGAGAAGGTCCGCGGTCGCCGCAAGACCGTGATCGGCTACGTGGTCAGCGACAAGATGGAGAAGACCATCGTCGTCGAACTCGAGTCGCGGTCACCGCACCCCAAGTACGGCAAGATCATCCGGACTACTACGAAGGTCAAGGCCCATGACGAGGCCGGCAGTGCCGGTATCGGCGACCGGGTGTCCCTGATGGAGACCCGGCCGCTGTCGGCCACCAAGCGGTGGCGCCTGGTCGAGATCCTCGAGCGCGCCAAGTAACAAACGTCTGCGAAAAGCCCACCGCTGCACATGGCGGTGGGCTTTTTGTCTGTCAGGCGGACTACCAGTTCCTGCGAAGTCGCCGCCGATAGCGTCGAACGTGCGCAGATCGTCCTGCGGGACGGTTCGGTACCGGGGCGGGTAACGTCGGATCCCATGGCGGCAGAGTTCAAGGGCAAGATCGCACTCGACATCCGTGACTCCGAACCGGACTGGGGACCGTACGCCGCGCCGACCGCGCCGCAAGACGCCCCCAACGTGCTCTACGTCGTCTGGGATGACGTCGGTATCGCCACCTGGGATTGCTTCGGCGGACTTGTCGACATGCCGGCGATGACCAGAATCGCCGAGCGCGGCGTGCGGTTGACCCAGTTCCACACCACCGCGCTGTGCTCACCGACCCGGGCTGCACTGCTCACCGGTCGCAACGCGACCTCGGTGGGAATGGCCATGGTGGAGGAGTTCACCGAGGGCTTTCCCGGCATCAACGGCCGTATCCCCGATGACACCGCACTGATCTCCGAGGTGCTCGCCGAGCGCGGGTACAACACCTACTGCCTCGGCAAGTGGCACATGACCCCGCTGGAGGAGTCCAGCCTGGCCGCCACCAAACGGCACTGGCCGCTCTCCCGCGGGTTCGAGCGTTTCTACGGATTCCTCGGCGGCGAGACCGACCAGTGGTATCCGGAATTGGTCTACGACAACCACCCCGTCGAGGCGCCCGCCACTCCGGAGCAGGGCTACCACCTGTCCAAGGACCTGGCCGACAAGACGATCGAGTTCATCCAGGACGCCAAGGTGATCGCGCCGGATAAGCCGTGGTTCTCCTATGTCTGTCCCGGCGCCGGGCACGCCCCCCACCACGTGTTCAAGGAGTGGGCCGACAAGTACGCCGGTCGCTTCGATATGGGCTACGAGCGCTACCGCGAGATCGTGCTGGCCAACCAGAAGAAGCTCGGCGTGGTGCCTGCCGACACCGAACTGTCTCCGATCAACCCCTATCTCGACGTCAAGGGCCCCAACGGTGAACCGTGGCCGCTGCAGGACACCGTGCGGCCCTGGGACTCGTTATCAGATGAGGAGAAGCGGCTGTTCGCCCGGATGGCCGAGGTGTTCGCCGGCTTCCTGTCCTACACCGACGCCCAGATCGGCCGGATTCTGGACTACCTCGAGGATTCCGGCCAGCTGGACAACACCATCATCGTGGTGATCTCTGACAATGGCGCCAGCGGCGAGGGCGGACCCAACGGAAGCGTCAACGAGGTCAAGTTCTTCAACGGGCTCATCGACACCGTCGAAGACAGCATGAAGTGCTACGACGAACTCGGTGGCCCACAGACCTACAACCACTATCCGATCGGTTGGGCGATGGCGTTCAACACGCCGTACAAGCTTTACAAGCGCTATGCCTCGCACGAGGGTGGAATCGCCGATACCGCGATCATCTCCTGGCCCAGCGGAATTCGCGCCCACGGAGAATTTCGCGACAACTACGTCAATGTCGCAGATATCACGCCGACGATCTACGACCTGCTGGGAATCGCTGAGCCGGCGACGGTGAAGGGGATCGCGCAGAAGCCGCTTGAGGGAGTGAGTTTCAAAGCGGCACTGGATGATCCGGCCGCCCCCACCGGCAAGGACACCCAGTTCTACACCATGCTCGGGACCCGGGGTATCTGGCATGAGGGCTGGTTCGCCAACACCGTGCACGCCGCCACGCCCTCGGGGTGGGGAAACTTCGACAAGGACCGCTGGGAGCTGTTTCACATCGAGGCAGATCGCAGCCAATGTCATGACCTGGCGGCCGAGCATCCCGAGAAGCTCGCAGAGATGCAGAAGCTGTGGTTCGCCGAGGCACAGAAGTACAACGGCCTGCCACTGGCCGACTTCAACATCTTGGAGGTGATCGGACGGCCGCGGCCCTCACTGGCCGGTGACCAAACCAGCTACACCTACTACCCGCACACCGCTCCCGTCCCGCTGGGGGCCTGCGTCAATATCGCGGGCCGGTCCTTCTCGGTGCTGGCCGAGGTCACGGTGGAGAGCCCGGATGTGCGCGGTGTGCTTCTCAAACAGGGTGCCGGTCACGGCGGCTACACGCTGTTCGTCGCCGACGGGCGCCTGCACTTCGTGTACAACTTCTTCGGCGAGTTGGAGCAGAAGGTTTCATCGCCCGATCCGGTGCCGATGGGCAAGCACGTTGTGGGCGTGGGCTTCGCCCGGACCGGGACGGTCGAGGGCAGTTTCGTCCCACTGGGCGATGCCACCCTGTACGTCGACGACGCCGCTGTGGCCACCCTGCCCGGTGTCAAGGCCCACCCCTTCATCTTCGGCATCGCCGGCGGTGGGGTCAGTGTGGGCCGCAACCTCGGCCAACCGGTCTCGCAGTCCTATCAGGCGCCGTTCGAGTTCACCGGCGGCACGATCACCAAGGTCACCGTCGATGTGTCCGGGCAGCCCTATACCAACGCCGAGCGGCAGTTCGCGGCTGCGTTCGCCAAGGACTGAGCATGCTCACCGACCTGGTCGATCTACCCGGCGGCTCGTTCCGGATGGGCTCGACGAGCTTCTATCCCGAAGAGGCGCCGATCCATACCGCCACCGTCGCGCCGTTCGCGATCGAACGTCATCCGGTGACCAACGCGCAGTTCGCCGAGTTCATCGATGCCACCGGTTACGTCACCGTCGCCGAACGGCCGCTGGACCCGGCGCTGTACCCGGGTGTGGCGCCCGAGGACCTGCTGCCCGGGGCGCTGGTATTCCGCGGCACCCCGGGCCCGGTGAACCTTGGGGAGTGGCGACAGTGGTGGGACTGGGCGCCGAGTGCGCATTGGCGTGCCCCCTTCGGGGCCGGCAGTGATATCGCCGGCCGCGAGGACCACCCCGTCGTGCAGATCGCCTACCCCGATGCCGGCGCGTATGCGGCATGGGCCGGCCGCCGGCTACCCACCGAGGCCGAATTCGAGTACGCGGCGGGCGGGGGTTCGACCAGTGCCTACCCCTGGGGTGAGGAGCCCCACGTCGACGGGCAGCTGATGGCAAACACCTGGCAGGGCTGTTTTCCGTACCGCAACGACGGTGCGCTCGGCTGGGTGGGAACCTCGCCGGTCGGCACCTTTCCAGCGAACGGATTCGGCCTGGTCGACATGATCGGCAACGTCTGGGAGTGGACCACCACCAAATTTGCCCGGCAACACGTGCTCGATGCGCCGGCAAAAACTTGCTGTCCGGCCTCCGCGGAGCCCGATCCGGCCCTGATCCAGGCCCTCAAAGGCGGTTCGCACCTGTGCGCGCCGGAGTACTGCCACCGATTCCGCCCGGCGGCCCGCTCGCCGCAGTCCCAGGACAGCTCGACCACCCACATCGGTTTCCGCTGCGTGGTCTGACCACCGATTTGGCTCATCGCCGCCCTCTCACCTAGTATTTGGGGGTTGCCTCGGGCAGACCTCGGCCGGCTTTCATCAGTCAGCCCTGCGTGCCCTGGGGAAACGAAGACCACGCACGACGGGTTTCTTTCTGCTTGCGCAGGAATCCTTCGCGTGCACAACTGAGGGAGATCTGGTGATTCAGCAGGAATCGCGGCTCAAGGTCGCCGACAACACCGGTGCCAAGGAGATCCTCTGCATCCGGGTGCTGGGCGGCTCGTCGCGGCGCTACGCCGGTATCGGCGACATCATCGTGGCCACGGTCAAGGACGCGATCCCGGGCGGCAACGTCAAGCGCGGCGACGTGGTCAAGGCCGTGATCGTGCGCACCGTCAAGGAACGCCGCCGTCCCGACGGCAGCTACATCAAGTTCGATGAGAACGCCGCGGTGATCATCAAGAACGACAACGACCCGCGTGGCACCCGCATCTTCGGCCCGGTCGGCCGCGAGCTGCGTGAGAAAAAGTTCATGAAGATCGTCTCGCTGGCCCCGGAGGTGCTGTAGATGAAGGTCCACAAGGGCGACACCGTTCTGGTCATCGCCGGCAAGGACAAGGGCGCCAAGGGCAAGGTCATTCAGGCCTTCCCCGAGCGCAACCGGGTCCTGGTCGAGGGCGTCAACCGGATCAAGAAGCACACCGCGCAGTCGCAGAACGAGCGGGGCGCATCCTCGGGCGGCATCGTCACCCAGGAGGCCGCGATCCACGTCTCCAATGTGATGGTCGTGGACGCCGACGGCACGCCCACTCGCATCGGCTACCGCGTCGATGAGGAGACCGGCAAGCGCGTCCGCATCTCCAAGCGCAACGGCAAGGACATCAAGAAGTGACAACACCTACGAAAGTTCAGCCGCGGCTGAAGCAGCGCTACCGCGAAGAGATCAAGGCCGCGCTCAACAACGAGTTCAACTACGCCAACGTGATGCAGATCCCCGGCGTGGTCAAGGTCGTCGTCAACATGGGCGTCGGCGACGCCGCCCGCGACGCGAAGCTGATCAACGGCGCGGTCAACGACCTCGCCCTGATCACCGGTCAGAAGCCGGAGATCCGCAAGGCCACCAAGTCCATCGCGCAGTTCAAGCTGCGCGAGGGTATGCCGATCGGTGCCCGCGTCACCCTGCGCGGTGACCGGATGTGGGAGTTCCTGGATCGGCTGGTGTCCATCGCCCTGCCCCGTATCCGCGACTTCCGCGGCCTGAGCCCCAAGCAGTTCGACGGCCATGGCAACTACACCTTCGGCCTCGCCGAGCAGTCGGTGTTCCATGAGATCGACGTGGACTCCATCGACCGCCCGCGCGGTATGGACATCACCGTCGTCACCTCGGCGACGACCGACGACGAAGGCCGCGCACTGTTGCGGGCCCTGGGCTTCCCGTTCAAGGAGAACTGAGCAGATGGCAAAGAAGGCTCTGGTCAACAAGGCCAACAAGAAGCCGAAGTTCGCGGTGCGGGCCTACACCCGCTGCAACCGATGCGGCCGTCCGCACGCCGTGTACCGCAAGTTCGGCCTCTGCCGAATCTGCCTGCGCGAGATGGCGCACGCCGGCGAACTGCCGGGTGTGCAGAAGTCCAGCTGGTAACAGGCTCCACGAGACTTTTCAGTCCAAAACAGGTGCGCAGCAGGCCCACACGGGAACCGCTGCGAGGAAGGTAGACAGGCTCAGTCATGACTGCGATGACGACGATGCAGAGCGCCGCGATGAAGAGGAGCAGCGCTCGATGACGATGACGGACCCGATCGCGGACTTTTTGACGCGTCTGCGCAACGCCAACTCGGCGTACCACGACGAAGTGACCCTGCCGCACTCGAAGATCAAGGCGAATATCGCCGAGATTCTCAAGCGTGAGGGCTACATCACCGATTTCCACACCGAGGATGCTCGGGTGGGGAAGTCGCTGGTGGTCAAGCTCAAGTACGGCCCCAACCGCGAGCGCAGCCTCGCCGGTCTACGCCGGGTGTCCAAGCCCGGCCTGCGGGTCTACGCCAAGTCCACCAACCTGCCCCGGGTCCTCGGTGGCCTGGGTGTGGCGATCATCTCCACGTCCTCCGGTCTGCGGACCGACCGCCAGGCGTCCCGTGAGGGCGTCGGCGGCGAAGTCCTCGCGTACGTGTGGTAGCGGAAGAGGGGTAGAGGTTCATGTCTCGTATTGGTAAGCAGCCCGTCCTGGTTCCGGGCGGAGTGGATGTGACGATCGACGGACAGACCGTGTCGGTCAAGGGCCCCAAGGGCGCCCTGGAACTCGCGGTCTCCGAGCCGATCATGGTGTCGCGCAACGACGAGGGCGCCATTGTGGTGACCCGGCCCGACGACGAGCGGCGCAGCCGTTCGTTGCACGGCCTGTCCCGCACCCTGGTGGCCAACCTCATCACCGGTGTGACCGAGGGCTACACCAACAAGATGGAGATTTACGGCGTGGGCTACCGCGTGCAGCAGAAGGGGTCGAGCCTGGAGTTCGCCCTCGGCTACAGCCACCCGGTTCTCATCGATCCTCCGGAGGGCATCACCTTCGCGGTCGAGAGCCCGACGAAGTTCTCTGTGTCCGGTATCGACAAGCAGAAGGTCGGCCAGATCTCGGCGGTCATCCGTCGCCTGCGCCGCCCCGACCCGTACAAGGGCAAGGGCGTGCGGTACGAGGGTGAGCAGATCCGCCGCAAGGTCGGAAAGACAGGTAAGTAGACATGGCTGAGACAACAACCGTCGACCGCAAGCCGATCGGAACCACGGCATCGGCAGCTCGCCGGGCCGCGCGGCTCCGTCGGCACAACCGGTTGCGCAAGAAGGTCGTCGGCACCGAACAGCGCCCGCGTCTCGTGGTCAACCGCTCCGCGCGGCATATCCACGTGCAGTTGGTCAACGACGCCACCGGCACCACCGTGGCGGCGGCCTCCTCCATCGAGGCCGACGTCCGCGCGGTGGCCGGCGACAAGAAGGCCCGCGCCAAGCGGGTCGGTCAGCTGATCGCCGAGCGCGCCAAGTCCGCCGGCGTGGAGGCCATCGTGTTCGACCGCGGCGGCAACACCTACGGCGGGCGGATCGCCGCACTGGCCGACGCCGCCCGCGAGAGCGGACTGAAGTTCTAGCCGGCGGGCAGGAGCGAAGCGACATGGGAATTAATTTGATGATTCGTAACGGAAGGACCGCATAATGGCGGACCAGACTTCGGCACCTGAGGTCCCCACGGACACCAGCGCCCCCTCAGCGGGAACGCGGAGCGACGAACAGCGCGGCGGCGACCGCGGTGGCCGTGGCGGAGACCGCGGCCGGCGCGACGACCGTGGCGGTCGTGGTGGACGCGATAACCGTGACGGCGGTGAGAAGAGCCAGTACCTGGAGCGTGTTGTCACGATCAACCGGGTGTCCAAGGTGGTCAAGGGTGGCCGCCGGTTCAGCTTCACCGCCCTGGTCATCGTCGGTGACGGCCACGGCATGGTCGGCGTCGGTTACGGCAAGGCCAAAGAGGTCCCGGCCGCGATTGCCAAGGGTGTGGAGGAAGCTCGCAAGAACTTCTTCCGGGTGCCGCTGATCGGCAGCACCATCGTGCACCCGGTGCAGGGTGAGGCGGCCGCCGGTGTGGTCATGCTGCGCCCGGCCAGCCCCGGTACCGGTGTCATCGCCGGCGGCGCCTGCCGCGCGGTGCTCGAATGTGCCGGCGTGCACGACGTGCTGGCCAAGTCGCTCGGCAGCGACAACGCGATCAACGTGGTCCACGCCACCGTTGCCGCGCTCAAGCTGCTGCAGCGTCCCGAGGAGGTGGCCGCCCGTCGCGGTCTGCCCATCGAAGACGTCGCCCCGGCCGGCATGCTGAAGGCGCGCCGGGAGAGCGAACTGCAGGCCCGGCATGCCGCCGCTGCTGCCGCGCACGAAGGAAGCGCATAACCATGGCCGAACTGAAAATCACCCAGACGCGCGGCACCGTGGGTGCCCGCTGGAAGCAGCGTGAGAGCCTGCGCTCGTTGGGCCTGAAGAAGATTCGCCAGTCGGTGGTCCGTGAGGACAATCCGCAGACCCGCGGATTGATCAGGGTCGTGCACCACCTCGTGGAAGTAGAGGAAGTCAAATGACCCCGATCAAGCTCCACGATCTGCGCCCCGCACCGGGTGAGAAGAAGGCCAAGACCCGCGTCGGCCGCGGCGAGGGCTCCAAGGGCAAGACCGCAGGCCGTGGCACCAAGGGCACCAAGGCGCGTAACAACGTCCGGGTGGGCTTCGAAGGTGGCCAGATGCCGATCCACATGCGGCTGCCCAAGCTCAAGGGCTTCCGTAACCGGTTCCGCACCTCCTACGAGGTGGTCAACGTCGGCGATATCAGTCGGCTGTTCCCTTCCGGCGGCGACGTCACCCTCGAGGAGCTCGTCGCCAAGGGTGCGGTCCGTAAGAACACGCTGGTGAAGGTTCTCGGCGACGGCAAGCTGACGGTGAAGGTCAACGTGACCGCGCACAAGTTCAGCGGCAGCGCCCGGGACAAGATCACCGCCGCGGGCGGATCGGTCACCGAGGTTTCATAGGAATCAGTACCCGTGAAAAGCCCCCGCCCCTCGGCGGGGGCTTTTTCGTTGCGCTGTCAGTTCTGCGGGCGGGCACCCAGCACGTCGCCGAACAGCGCCTGTCGCACCCGAAGTTCGCGCGGGTCGCTCAACAGGTGGAACCCCAACCGGTTCATCGTGTACGCGAATCCGACACCGGTGTCGGGGTCGGCGAACCCGAATGAGCCGCCGAATCCAGGCGTGCCGAAGGCCTGATCTGATGATCCGAATGTGAAGTGTCCGATCGGCTTACAGAACCCCAGCGAGTACTCGGAGTCGACCCGCAGGACCTTGTCGCGAACTCCTCCGGACGGATTGCGTGCCGGTGCCCGTAGCTCAGCGATCGTGGTGTCGGTCAGACCCAGCCGACGCTCTGCCGCAGCGGCAGCACCGTACAGTTCGGCGACTGCTCGCGCGTTTCCGTTGCCATTGGCGGAGGGGATCTCGACCCTGCGTACCTCATCGCGGTTGTAATCGCCGTCGAAGGCGTTGACGTCGGAGGGCACCGAGACTGCGCGCGCAGTCAGGCCGACGGGATTGAGGGCGGCGCCCAGAAATCCGAGCGGCATCTGGTGGACATGCAGCAGCGATTCGGGCCGCTTCCAGTTATGCACGTGGGCGACGCGGTCACGGTCGACAGTTGCCGGCAGGCCGATGTGGACATCGAGTCCCATCGGGCCGGCGATCTCCTCGGCCAGGTATCGGCCGAGCGTGCGTCCTGCCGGGTCGGTTCTGCGGATGAGCTCGGACTTGTACCAGCCGATGGTGATGGCGTGATAGCCGTGGCGTGTGCCCGGCCGCCACGCGGGCTTCTGGCTCGCGAGGATGGCTGACAGCCGCTGCGGATCGGCGACATCCCGCAACGTCGGCTTCGCGTCCAGTGCGCACAGCCCGGCCTGATGGGCCAGCAGCTGGCGCACGGTCACCTCGCCCTTGCCGTGCGCGGAGAACTCCGGCCAGTGCTCGCTCACGCGATCGTCATAGCTGAACAACCCCTTCGACACGGCGTGTGCCACCGCCAGTGCGGCCACGCCCTTGGTCGTCGAGAACATGTTGACGAGCGTGTCGTGCTGCCAGGGCGTCTTGGTGATTCCGTTGCGGTAGCCACCCCACAGATCGACGACCTTGATGCCGTCGCGATAAACAGCCAGGGCGGCGCCGACTTCTGAGCGCTCGGCAAAGTTCGCGCGGAATGCGTCGGCGACCTTGCCGTAGCCCTCATCGACGCCGCCACCGATGAGATCGGACGGGACGTCGACCTTGAGCACCATGCGGAAAGTATCCACCTAACGGCAGTCGGCGTGGTCGGTAGGCTCATTGTCATGTTCGCCTTCCTGCCCGGTATCCCCGACGAGGTGCGCGGCTTCATGAAAACGGGAGCTCGTAAGTTCGACACCGCCCGACATCACGGTGTGCCCAGCGACTGCGTGCTGGAGCTCGATCTGCAGTCCGTGCCGGCGGAGACCGCTGGCTTCGACCCGGTGCGGTTGGTCACCGGAGCAGGCCGTCCGATGATCCTGCGTGAGGCGGTCGCCGCCATCCACCGGGCCGCCGAGGATGACCGGGTCGCGGGATTGATTGCGCGGGTCCAGTTTCCGGCCGCACCCCCCGGGCCGGTGCAGGAATTACGGGAGGCCATCGCGGCGTTCACCGCGATCAAACCATCGCTGGCCTGGGCTGAGACCTACCCCGGAACGCTGTCGTACTACCTTGCCTCGGCATTCGGCGAGGTCTGGATGCAGCCCTCCGGCACCCTCGGCCTGATCGGTTTCGCTACCAACGCCCTGTTTTTACGTGATGCGTTCGACAAGGCCGGAGTGGAGGCACAGTTCGTTGCCCGCGGGGAGTACAAGTCGGCGGCCAATCTGTTCACTCAGGCCAGTTACACCGACGCCCATCGCGAGGCTGACAGCCGACTCATCGAAAGCCTGCACACCCAGGTGTGGCAGGGCATCGCCGAATCCCGTGGGCTGGCAGCCGAAACCCTTGACGCCATGGCGGACCGGGCGCCGCTACTTCGTGATGATGCCGTCGACTCCGGCCTTGTCGACCGCATCGGATTCCGCGACGAGGCCTACCGTCGGATCATCGAACTGACCGGCGCTGAGATCCCCGACGCAGATTTCGATGCCGATTCCGATGCTGCTCCACCGCGGTTGTACCTGTCCCGCTACGCCCAGAGCCGCAAGCCATCAGTGCCGGGACGCAACCGGCTCCGCCGTTCTTCCACGCCGACCATCGCGGTGGTGACGGTGGCCGGTCCGATCACCAGCGGCCGCGGCGGTCCGCAGGTGCTGCCGTTCTCGCGGTCCAGCGCCGGCGGGGACACCATCGCCGCCGCGCTGCGAGAGGCGGCATCCGACGATGAGGTGAAAGCCGTTGTGCTGCGGGTGGATAGCCCCGGCGGTGCCGTCACCGGATCGGAGACCATCTGGCGGGAGGTCAGCCGGATCCGCTCGACCGGGCGGCCGGTGGTTGCCTCGATGGGTGGGGTCGCCGCATCCGGCGGTTACTACATCGCGATGGCCGCCGACACCATCGTCGCCAATCCGGGAACCGTCACCGGTTCTATCGGTGTGGTGACCGGCAAGCTCGTCGCCCGCGAACTCAAGGAGCGGCTCGGAATCGGGTCGGACCGCGTGCGCACCAATGCCAATGCCGACGCCTGGTCGGTCAATGACCGGTTCACTCCGGAGCAACACGCACTGGTGGAGGCCGAGGCGGACCTGTTTTACAACGACTTCGTCGGGCGGGTCGCGAAGGCCCGTGGGATGTCGGTCGCCGACGTCGACGCCGTCGCCCGGGGTCGGGTGTGGACCGGCGCGGATGCGTATGAGCATGGACTGGTCGATGAACTCGGCGGACTGCGTACCGCGATGCGACGGGCCAAAATACTGGCCGGGCTGGATGTCGATGCTGAGGTGCGGCTGATGAGCTTCCCGGGCTCGTCGGTGCGGGATTACCTGCGGCCCAGGGCATCTTCGCAACCGGCCGCGGTGTCGCTGTCCGATATGGCCGCACAGCTGTTCGGGTCGGTGGCCGGTGATCTGCTGGAGCGCGCCGATCGGGCGCAGGCCGGCAGCAGCGCGCTGTGGGTGGGGGACTGGCGGTTCTAAGTCGCGCTAGCCCCGCGGGTGGCGCTGACGTAGATGATCTCGCCGAGCGGATCGTAGTCGCCACGGTCGGGCGGCTGTAATCCGTTGCGGATGAACAACTCTCCACCGGGAACACCGGTGACCTTCCAGCCCAGCGAATCCAGGTAGTCGACGACATTGTTGCGCGGGCCGGGGTAGATCAGCGAGGGCATGTCGAGGTTCAGTCCCCGCTCTCGCAGGTTTGCCGACATCTCTCGGGCCCGTTCGGCGTCGTAGTCGACCAGGCCGGGAACTGACTCGGTTGCCACCGTGCTGCCCGGTGCACTCAACGCGGTGATGGTGTCCAGGAGTCGGTCCTGGGCCTCCGGCGGGAGGTAGATCAGCAGGCCCTCGGCCAGCCACGCGGTCGGGGCGGACGGGTCGAATCCGGCCGCCCGGAGGGCAGTGGGCCAATCCTCGCGCAGGTCGATACCGACGGTCCGGACGGTGGCGATCGCCGTCGCGCCCAGATCCGCCATTGCCGATGTCTTGAACCCGATCACCGCGGGCTGGTCGACCTCGTAGACGACCGTGCCCGGCGGCCATGCCAGTCGGTAGGCGCGGGAGTCCAGGCCGGCGGCCAGTATCACCACCTGGCGGATACCGCCGACTGCGGAACCGGCGAAGTATTCGTCGAAGAATTTGGTGCGCATCGCCATCCCGGCGATCATGGCCTGGATCCGCTCAGGCCCGGCATCCCCGAATGGCGAGGTGTCGAGTCGTCCGTCGATCATGTCGACGAAGAACCCGATGCCGACGGCGCGCACCAGGGGTTCGGCGAACGGGTCGTCGATCAGGTGGCGCGGATCCCTGGTGGCCATCGCCCGCCCTGCCGCCACCATGGTGGCTGTGGCCCCCACGCTGGAAGCCAGATCCCACGAGTCGTCATCTGCGCGTGCCATCCGGCAGCCTCCCACCTGGGGCGGCAGGCTGCCGCCATGCTTAGCTAATATAACCAGCTGGACGGTTTCGCGGCCTGCCTGGGACAACTGTTAGTCTCGTAGACTGATCCAGCGCGCGCTTGTGCACGCTGAAGAAGGTTTACCGCCAACGCTGGCCAGGGCCAGCCGCATCGGCACGTCGCGACCTCGTCCGGCTGCCCAGGAGGAAGAGTGCTTTCGGCTTTCATCTCGTCGCTGCGTACGGCCGACCTGAGGCGGAAAATCCTTCTCACGCTGGGCCTGGTCATCGTGTACAGGTTCGGTGCGTCGCTGCCGTCCCCGGGCGTCAACACCAAGAACATTCAACAGTGCATCGAGCAGGTCAGCGGTGGGGCCGGGGCGCAGATCTACTCCCTGATCAACCTGTTCTCCGGCGGCGCTCTGCTGCAGCTATCGGTGTTCGCGGTGGGCGTGATGCCCTATATCACCGCCAGCATCATCACCCAGCTGCTCACCGTGGTGATCCCTCGCTTCGAGGAACTACAGAAGGAGGGTCAGGCCGGTCAGGCCAAGATGACCCAGTACTCGGGTTACGTCTCGGGGGCGCTGGCCCTCCTGCAGGCCACCAGCATCGTGGCCCTTGCCGCCAACGGCGGCCTGCTGCAGGGCTGCTCCGAGGACATCCTGCTCGACCACAGCATCTTCTCGCTGATCGTCATCGTGCTGGTGATGACCGCCGGCGCCTCGCTGGTCATGTGGATGGGTGAACTGGTCACCGAGCGCGGAATCGGCAATGGCATGTCCCTGCTGATCTTCGCCGGCATCGCTGCCCGAATCCCCGCCGAGGGCAAGTCGATCCTGGACAGCCGCGGCGGCCCGGTGTTCACCGCCGTGTGTGTCGCAGCCCTGGCGATCGTCGTCGGTGTGGTGTTCGTCGAGCAGGGTCAGCGCCGGATCCCGGTCCAGTACGCCAAGCGCATGGTCGGCCGCAAGATGTACGGCGGAACGTCGACCTACCTGCCGCTGAAGGTCAACCAGGCCGGCGTCATCCCGGTCATCTTCGCCTCGTCGCTGATCTACATCCCGCACCTGATCACACAGCTCGTGCAGAGCGGTAAGGGCGGCCCCGGCAACGGCTGGTGGGATCGTTTCGTCGCTGATCACCTCACCAACCCGGCTGATCCGATCTACGTCGCGATCTACTTCGGCCTGATCATCTTCTTCACCTATTTCTATGTCTCGGTGACCTTCAACCCCGTTGAGCGGGCCGACGAGATGAAGAAGTTCGGCGGGTTCATTCCCGGCATCCGTCCGGGTAAGCCCACCTCGGACTACCTGAGCTACGTGTTGAATCGCATCACCCTTCCCGGCTCCATCTACCTGGGTCTCATCGCCGTGCTGCCAAACCTGTTCCTCCAAGTCGGCAACAGCGGTAGCGTGTCGAATCTGCCGTTCGGTGGCACCGCGGTCCTGATCGCGATCGGCGTCGGCCTCGACACCGTCAAGCAGATCGAGAGCCAGTTGATGCAGCGCAACTACGAAGGGTTCCTCAAGTGAGAATCGTGCTGTTGGGGCCGCCGGGAGCGGGCAAGGGGACTCAGGCCGTCAAGCTCGCCGAGAACCTGGGCGTTCCGCAGGTGTCGACCGGTGACCTGTTCCGGCACAACATCAGCACGGGAACAAAGCTCGGCCTTGAGGCCAAGAAGTACATGGACGCCGGCGACCTGGTCCCGGCCAGCCTCACCAACGCACTGGTCGACGACCGGCTCGACGACGCCGATCTGGCGGGCGGTTTCATCCTCGACGGCTTCCCCCGCTCGGTGGAGCAGGCCGAGGCGCTGCACGACATGCTGGCCCGCCGCGGACTCAAACTCGACGCCGTACTGGAATTCCGGGTGCCGGAGGAGATCCTGGTGGACCGCCTCAAGGGCCGCGGCCGCGCCGACGACACCGAGGACGTCATCCGCAACCGTTTCAAGGTCTACCGGGACGAGACCGCGCCGCTGTTGGATTACTACCAGGGCGAGCACGAACTGCAGACAGTCGACGCCGTCGGCGAGCTCGACGAGGTTTTCGCGCGCGCGATGCATGCGCTCGGTCGCTGACGTCTGACCCCTGATGGTGTCCCTGCCCGGACTGCGCAGCCGCAAGACCGTTCCGGCCCGCTCCGCTGGTGAACTCGATGCGATGGCAGCCGCCGGAGCGGTGGTCGCCTCGGCGTTGCGGGCGGTCCAGCAGGCCGCCGGCGCCGGGGTCTCCACTCACGATCTCGACGAGGTCGCGGAGACGGTGATCCGCGAGTCCGGTGCGATCCCGTCGTTCCTGGGCTACCACGGCTTCCCGGCCAGCATCTGCTCTTCGGTCAACGACCGCGTGGTGCACGGCATCCCGAGCCGCGATGAAACCCTCGCCTTCGGCGACCTGGTTTCGATCGACTGCGGGGCCATCCTCGACGGTTGGCACGGCGATGCCGCGATCACCTTCGGTGTGGGCGCGCTGATTCCCGCCGACGAGGCGCTCTCTGCCGCGACCAAGCACGCAATGGAATCCGGGATCGCCGCGATGGTGCCGGGCAACCGCCTCACCGATGTGTCCCACGCCATCGAGAAGGGCACCCGAGCAGCGGAGCTGACCCATGACCGCCGGTTCGGCATCGTGGAGGGCTACGGCGGCCATGCCATCGGCCGGCAGATGCACATGGACCCGTTCCTGCCCAATGAGGGTGAACCGGGTCGCGGCCCGATGCTGGTCGCCGGGTCGGTTCTGGCGATCGAACCGATGCTGACGCTGGGCACGACGCGGACCCGGATCCTCGACGACGAGTGGACGGTCATCACGAGCGACGGGTCGCGGGCGGCGCACTGGGAGCACACGGTGGCGGTGACCGATTCCGGGCCGCGGATTCTGACCCTCTGACCCGGCTGAAAACCCATGCCCGCGGAAAAGGTGGAAAAGGCGGAAAAGCGCGATCCGATCGCCGCGGCCCGCACCAACTGGGAGCGGTCCGGCTGGGGTGAGGTGGCCGACGGCATGGTGGCGGTCACCTCGGTGATGCGGGCCCATCAGATCCTGCTGGCCCGGGTGGAGAACGCGCTGCGGCCCTATGATCTGAGCTTTTCGCGATTCGAACTGCTGCGACTGCTTGCCTTCAGCCGCACCGGGGCCTTGCCGATCACCAAGGCATCTGATCGTCTGCAGGTGCACGTCACCAGCGTCACCCACGCCATTCGGCGGTTGGAGGCCGACGGCTTGGTGACGCGGGTGCCGCATCCCACTGACGGACGCACCACTCTGGTGCAGATCACCGAGTTGGGGCGCTCCACCGTCGAGGATGCCACCGTGACGCTCAACCAGCAGGTGTTCGCCGACATCGGTATCGGCACCGAACAGGCTGGGGCACTGGTTGATTCAATCGAGACGCTGCGCCACCACGCCGGCGACTTCTAGCACCGTGGCGGTCAGCGCAGGGTCTGAATGACTGCGCTGAAGTCCAGATCGGGGTGCTCGGCGTTGAAGTCGGCGTAGATCTGGGCGGCGTGGCTACCCAGCGGTGCCGCTGCGCC
>NZ_JBPCSX010000166.1:0-31354 GCF_051006775.1 Mycobacterium sp. | reverse complement strand
ACCCGAAAACGACGCGACGGCAGCACCGAGTGGCTACCACCGCCGCAACTCCCGTTGATCGGCGGGATCAACCAGTTCCATCACGCCGACCGCATCACCCGCAAATTCCGGCAATAGGGCCGTGCCATTCCGATCGCACCGCCGATCAGCATCGCCACCCAGACCAGATGGGCAACGATCACCGAGGTCCGTTTCCACTGCGGTGCGCCGGGAGTCGCGCCGCCGATCCGCTGCAGCGTCATGCTGTTCTCGTTCAGCACCCAGCCGACGCCGGCCCGGGCGAGCGTCGTGTCACCGGCATTGGATGCCAGCAGTCGCTGGACCTCCCGCGCGTGGGCGCCTTCCCCAGACACGGTCCGGCCGCCGATCAGGAGGTCGCCGGTGGTAAGGACCTCGGCCCGCACCCAGCGGGGCAGTGGATCGAGGACGGGCGACGGCCCGGCCCAGGTGAATTGGCGCATGCTGTCCGGTGGCAGTGTCACCACCGGGCGCGGTTCTGCATTGATGGCCGCAGCAACGACAGGCCATGCGCCCGGGTAGTGCACCGGGGCGATCCGTCCGCCGACGCCCCATGCCAGATCGGGCAGCACCGCGATCAGCGCAGCCGCACAGACCACCGCGCTGACACCGGGGCGGATCCAGCGCTGCAGGGTCAGGACCGCCCCTGCCCCGGCCACCGTGTACCCGGGCATAGCAAGAGCCACCCACTTCTGGCCGTCACGCAACACCGCCAGACCGGGCAGGGCATCGACTATCGCCCGCAGTGCCGTCAGCCCCGGACCGGTTGCCATCGCGGCGGGCAGCAGCACTGCGGCGGCAGCCAGTATCAGTAGCGGCTTAGCCGCGGGCTCCCTGACAACCGCAACTGCGCCGAGTGCGACGACGGCCAACAGCACGACGGTTGCGAGCACCGCGAAAGCCGTTGTCCGGGAGGGTGGTACGGCTTCGGCGTTCCACAGGCCGCCCAGGCCGGCGAGGCTGCCCAGCGTGCCCAGTCCGGGCTCGGCGCGGGCGGCGAACTGAGTCAGTCCGGCCGACTGGGAGGTGCTCAGCGCGGTTCCGAGCAGTGACGCCGTCAGCCACGGCAGTGCCGCAGCGACGGCGATACCCAGCACCGCGGCCGCCGACCGAAGTCGCCGCACACACACCAGTGCCACCACCGCTGCCAGCATCAGACCCGTCGGTGTCAGCCCGGCAAGCGCCATCCAGAACACCAGTGCAGCCCAGTCCGCTCTGGACGGTTCACTGCGCAATCTCAGCACCACTGCCGTCACCCAGGGCAGGGCACCGTAACCCAGTAGCAGACTCCAGTGCCCCTGCAGAAGTCGTTCGGCGACATAGGGATTCCACACCGCCAGCGTTGCGGCGACCAGTTGCCCCGGTAGACCGACCTCCGGCAGCAGCAACCCCGCCAGTCGGCCCGCACCCCAACCGGCGAGCAGCAGTGCGGCGATCAGTACCGCTTTCACGACAAGACCGCCGTCGAGCACCACCGAGAGTGTCGCGACCGCGAAGTCCTGCGGCACCGCCCGCGGAGCGGACTCACCGATTCCCAGTGCCGCGTCAGTCAGATACGACCGCGGCGTCGAAACCGCGTCGCGAAGTAGCAGATATCCCGGCGCCAGCAGGGGAGCGGTCACCGCGAGGCTCAATGCCGTCGCGTACCCCGGCAGTGCCCAGCGGCTAGCGGTCGACTGCAGGGGGCTCGAGATGATCGGTGGGGGCCCGCCGGGTGGGGATCTTCTCGGTGGGCGCTGAGGCGGCGGGCATCGGCCCCGTTTCGTCCTTGCCGAACAACCCGAGATCCAGATCGCTGTCGTCCTCGCCCGGCTCGGCCAGGGCTGACTCGACGCGAATGGCGAAGGTGCCCAACAGGGCTCCGCCGATCAGGGCCACCAGGCCCGCCGCGCCGAAGCTGATCGGCAGGATCCGCGACCACAGCGCAACCCGGTCCCGCTCGCTGCGGGCGGCCGCGACCTGGTCCTCCACGGTCTGCTCGGTGGAAGTCACCTTGTAGTCGGCCAGGGCCATCTCCGGCTTGAGCGGATCGCGGGCGTAGTAGTGGTTGGCGTGTTCCTGGGCCTTGACGATGGTGCCCGACACCGGGTCTACCCAGAAGGTGCGCTGCGCGGCGTAGAAACGGGTCATCGTGACCGGCTCGTAGGGATCACCCGGCAGGCCCCACAACCCGGCCCGCGCGGTAACCTCGCCGTCCTCGTTCTTGTCGTACAGCGAGGCGTACTTGATCGGCTCGACGAGTTTGCCGTCCGCGTCGTAGCCGACGTTCTGGGTGAAGCGGTAGGTGCTCAGCCCATTGACGTCATCCTCGCCGTCATAGTTGGCATCGAAGGACCTCTGCGCGATCGGGTCGAAGACCGGATACGACATCTTTTCGGTGCCGAACGGGAATCGGTAGGACAGGCCATCGTGCGGCAGTGCGACGTTGGTGGGCGGCTTCTCGTCGTCGATCGAGCGCGGCCTCTGCACCGAACCCCCCGGATGGTCCTGGTCGGACGCCGCCTCGGCGGTGCTGCGATTGAGGGTGACGGTATCGACCATCGCCAGGAGTAGACCGTTCTCCTGCTGCTTGTCGGTGCGGCGGACCGTGGTGCCGACCTGAAAGGTGACGACCTGGGCATTGGCCGGGGTCTCAACGGTGATCGCCTGCTGGGAAACCAGCGGGACATCGGTGTCGATGATGAACTTCTCGCCGGACAGCGAGGCCGGGTCCAGAGCGGTGCCCGTCCCATTGCTCTGGAGGGTCTGGTCGATATCGAGCGGGATTTTACGGATCTTGCCCGAGGTATAGGTGGACAGCAGGACCGCCGCGATCAGCAGGGCTGCCCCGAGACCGATCACGCCGGCTGCGGCGAGACGCAACATGCTTGCGCGATTCACGCTGTCCACGCCTCCTTCTCTCGCCCCGGTAAACCTGTCTGACCCTAACAGCCGGGCACCCGCTTAGGCTGGCGGGATGACAGCCCGACTTGAGCAGGTCGGCGGGACGCGAAGCTTCCTGCCTGCGGTCGAGGGCATGCGGGCCTGCGCGGCGATGGGTGTGGTGCTGACCCACGTCGCCTTCCAGACCGGAACCTCCAATGGCGTGATCGGGCGCTTGCTGCACCGGTTTGATCTGGCCGTGGCGGTCTTCTTCGCACTGTCGGGATTCCTGCTCTGGCGCGGCCATGCCGCCGCGGCCCGTGGCCTGCGGCATCGTCCGCCCACCGGCCACTACCTTCGGTCCCGGCTGGTCCGCATCCTGCCCGGCTACCTGGTCGCAGTGCTGGTGATCCTGACACTGCTGCCTGAGGCCAACCATTCCAGCCTCACCGTATGGCTGGCCAACCTGACCCTGACCCAGGTGTACGTCCCGCTGACCCTGACCGCGGGGCTCACCCAGATGTGGAGCCTGTCGGTGGAGGTCAGCTTCTACCTGGCGCTGCCGATCCTGGCGTATCTGGCCTACCGGCTACCGGTGCGGGCCCGGGTCCCGGTCATCGCCGCGGTGGCGGTGATCAGTTTCGGGTGGGGTCTGCTGCCGATCCACACCCCGCAATTCGTGAACTTCCTCAACTGGCCGCCGGCGTATGCGTCCTGGTTCGCCGCGGGCATGCTGCTGGCGGAGTGGACCGTCAGCCCGATCGGCTGGCCGCACAAGCTGGCCCGCAACCGGGTCGCGATCACCGCCATCGCGCTGATCGCCTATCTGATCTCCGCCTCGCCACTGGCCGGCCCCAAGGACCTGGTGCCGGCGACCCTGGACCAGTTCGTGGTGCGCACCTCGATGGGGGCGGTCGTGGCCGCCGCCCTACTGGCGCCGTTCGTGCTCGACAGGCCCGACACCCCGCACCCGATCATGGGCAGTCCGGTGATGGTGACGCTGGGCCGGTGGTCCTACGGCCTGTTCATCTGGCACCTGGCCGCGTTGGTCATGGTCTTCCCGATGGTGGGCAAGTTCATGTTCAACGGCAACCTGATCGTCGTGTTCATCCTGACGACGGTGCTCGGTTTCGCCATGGCAGCGGTCAGTTATGCGCTGATCGAGTCACCGTGCCGGAATGCGTTGCGGCGCTGGGAATACCGGCAGGCGGTAGGCCGTGAGCCGGTGCCGATACCGCCGCTGGACAGCTCGGTCACGGACGATCCTGAACCTGCCGTCGCGCGATGACCTCGTCACGGACGGCCGTGCGGCGCGCTTTCCCGGCGTCATCGCGCAGTGGGGTGTCCACGAACTCCACGCTGCGCGGCACCTTGTAGTCGGCAAGTCGTTCGGCGACGAAGGCCGCGACTCCCTGAGGGTCGAGGCCATGCTCGGCGGCCGTGTGCACCAATGCGTGCGGTACCTGACCGAGGTCATCGTGCGGTACGCCGACCACCAGGCAGGACAGCACCGCGGGATGTTCGGCCAACGCGTTCTCGATCTCGGCCGGGTAGACGTTGCGGCCGCCCACGGTGAACATGTCCACCCGCCGGTCGGCGAGATACAGATAACCCTCGGAGTCGAACCAGCCGAGATCGCCGAGTGAGTCCCAGCCGTCGCGGTGCTTGGCGGTGCTGCCGATATAGCGGTAGGTGGGGCGGCTGCCGGGCCGCGGTCGCATGTAGATCTCGCCGACCTCACCGGGTGGGCATTCGGCGCCGTCGTCGTCGAGCACCTTCATCTCACCGGCGACCACCCGCCCGACCGAGCCGCGGTGGGTCAGCCATTCGGTGCCGCTGATGAATGTCAGCGCCTGCAACTCGGTCCCGCCGTAGAGCTCCCACACCGCTTCGGGACCCAGGATCTCGATCCAGGCCTCCTTGATATTCGGCGGGCAGGGTGCGGCCAGGTGCCACCATCGGTGCACCGACGACAGGTCGTAGGCATCGGGATCCGCGCGGTAGACCGGCAACAACCGCTGCATGATGGTCGGCACGGTCGCCAGATAGTTGACCCGATGCTCGCCGATCAGCCGCAGGAACGTCTCGGGGTCGAACCTGCTCATCAGGACGAGGTGCTGACCGGTCGCCAATGCCGTTGTCGCCGAGGTGAATCCGGTGTTATGGCTCAGCGGCACGGAGATCAACTGGGTGTCGGTGGGCAGGTTGCCCATCATCGCCGCCACCACACCGCCGAGGTAGCGCCCGTCTGTGCCGGCTTCGATCAGCTTGGGCCGTCCGGTGCTGCCACCGGATGCCATCGACTTCAACGCCGGGGACACCGCCTCGGGCAGCGGATCGTCGGAGACCTCCGGGCCGGGATCGAAGTCGCCGGGCACCGAGGGCACGATGCCGCGCGGATCAGGACGGCCGACCAGCAGCGCGCGCTCCCGCAACTCGAGCAGTCCGATGTACTCGTGGTCAGGCAGTCGCGCCGACAGTGGCTGCGGGATCGCGCCGAGCTTCCAGGTGGCAACCGTGGCAGCGACCCACTCGATGGAGTTCGGCAGCGCGATCGTGACGTAATCCCCCTGTCGCACACCGAGTCCGGCGTAGGCGCGCGCCAGCCGGTTGGTGAGCGAATCCAGTTCGCCGCGGGTGAGGGTGCGATCACCGTGGCTGACAGCCGGGGTCTGCGGGCTCTCGGCGGCCAGCCGGCTCATCTGGGTTCCGATGGCCGGGACTTCCGGATACTCCGCCATCTAGTAGCCGCCCCGGTTGTGCAGGATCGCCGCCGGGTTGTCGACCAGCATGGTGGTTATCTGCTCCTCGGTGACCCCGCGCTGCCGCAGTGCGGGCAGGACATCGTTGTGGATGTGCAGATAGTGCCAGTTCGGCAGCACCAGGGGCAGGGCAGCCTCCGGCAGCCAGTCGATGTGGCAGGACGCGTCGTGGGCCAGCACCATCTTGTCGGCGTGGCCGCGCTGACACATCCTCACCACCGTGTCGACCCGGTCCTCGAAACTCAGAATGTTGTCGATCCCGAACCGGTCCATGCCGAGATAGGAGCCCGCCGCGATCAGCTCCTCGAGATAGTCCAGATCAGTGGTGTCGCCGGAGTGGCCGATGACGACCCGACTCAGGTCCACGCCCTCCTCGGCGAAGATGCGCTGCTGCTCCAGTCCACGACGGCTGTGGGCGTGGGTATGGGTGGTGATCGGGGCGCCGGTGGCGCGATGTGCGGCGGCCGTCGCGCGCAGCACCCGGTCGACGCCGGGGGTGATGCCCGCCTCGTCGGTGGCGCACTTGAGGATCCCCGCTTTGACGCCGGTTCCGGCGATGCCCTCGGTGATGTCCCGGATGAACAGATCGGTCATCATCTCGGGACCGCCCAGGGCGGTACCCGGGCCGGTGAAGTGGAAGTACATCGGAACGTCGCCGTAGGTGTACACCCCGGTGGCCACCACGATCTGTAGATCGGTCCGGGCCGCCACCCGCTGGATGCGGGGGATGTAGCGGCCCAGTCCGATGACGGTCGGATCGACGATCGTGTCGACACCGGCTGCCTTGAGCGCGTTCAACTTCTCGACTGCCGCGTCCTCGCGGGCTGTCTCGTCGCCCCAACCCTCCGGGTAGTTGGCGATGATCTCCGGGGATAGCACGAAGACGTGTTCGTGCATCAATGTGACGCCCAGATCGGTGGTTCCGATGGCGCCCCGGACGGTCTCCACTTCAGCGGTCATGACCCGACCCTACGGAGAAGATGTTGTGGCCGTGGCGTGATCGCCGAGGCGGCCAAGGCGCCGACGGCCACCAGAGCGGGAAGTTGGACCCACGGCGAAAAGCCGATGTAGCCGTCAACCGAGCGCCACGGATAGCGGGCCAGCAGAGCCCCGGCGAGGATCAGTCCGGCCGGTACCGCAGCCAGGGTCATGCGATCGCGCAATCGGGGTTGGTCGCGAAGCTGATAGCCCACCGCCAGCGCTGCGCCGAACACCACCGCGCCGGCGGCACCGCCCAGCATGACTCCGGCCGCGAGCACACCGGCGGCGGCGGCAAGACCCGGCGCCCACGTTCGGGTCGCAGGCTCGGTTCGTGCGGGCCGCCGCACCGGCAGCAGTGCGAGCAACAGCAGCACCGGCAGCAGGGCCAGGCCGGTCAGCAGACCGCCACGGTAGGTTGCGTTTGACGGGAAGCTCAGCGTGACGACGCCCTGCTGGCCGGCCGGCACCACCCAACCCTGCTGCCAGCCGTTGACCACCAGCGGTGTCAACGCGGCGCCGTCGGAGGTGTGCGCCACCCACCCGGGATTGACGCTTTCCGGCACCACCAGAACTCGGGCGGTCGGCGAACGGGATACCGCGATCTCCCGTCGGTCAGAAGTCCAGGATCGGATATCGGCGGTGAGGATCGGTGCACTTGACAACTGTTGGGCCAGTGGACCATTGAGCTCAATTCCGTCGGCGATGAATGCCGCCCCGGGCGAGATCAGCAGTTCCTGGGTTCCGGTTCGCAGCGCCAGCGGCGCCGGATCGCACGGCCGGGCCGGTATCGGCCTGCCCTCAAGAAGGGCCGCGACCGTGGTGGAAACCGAGGTCTGCACGAACCGGCCGGACACCGCCACCACTGGTCCCTGACCGCAGGCCAGCTCGATGGGCCGGTAGCGGTTGGCCGATGCGTCGGCCGCACCGATCGGGGAGCCCTGCGGTGACATTGCGACGACCTCGGCCAGGCCCGGCGGTTTGAGCTGATCGAAACCCAGCGCGGTGCGGTCGATCACGTCATCCCAATTCAGAATGCTCAGTCTGATGGTGTCGGTCATCCGTGGGTGCAAACCAACGGTCTGCGATCCGTCGCCGGAATCCAGCTCCCGTACCTGCGGGCCGTCGCCGAGGTCTACGGCCACCATCGTGGGGTGGGTGGGCAGCACCGATGCGCTGGGTGTCAGACGCAGTGCGGCGACCTCGGCCGGCTGCGGCAACGTCACGGTCAGGGTGGCGCCGGAGTGGTGCTGCACCACGCCCTGCTGTGCGGTCCAGGCGGTTCGGGGATCGCCGTCGGTGGCGGCGTAGGCCGAACCCTGGATGTCGATGAGGTCGGCGTCCCCGCTCGCGCGGGCGGTGCCCGGGGGCGCGATCAGATCGGCCAGTCGAGGGCTCTGGCGGGCACGCACCCACACCGTCGGCGTGACGTCGATCGCAGTCGGGACGGTGAGTGTGCGACTCAGCGTCACCGGCTCCTCGGGTGCCACCGACATCGATGCCGCGCAGTGCACACCGTCAGGAGAGTTGGCGCAGCCGTCCCGGCCGAGCAGTTCCGAACCGAGATCCCAGGCGGCGACGGGGGTTCCGGACGGTGGCGCCGGCACGACGAGGGTGTGCCGCAGATCGACCGGCTGGGCGTAGCCGGACGCGTCGTACTGGGTCACGTCGAGTTCGGTGATGGCGAACTGAACGCCGGAGGAACCGTCATCGGTGCCTGCCGCGGTGATGCGTACCCACGGCGTCTCCCCGTAGGGCAGGGCGACGGTCAGGGGCTTGCCCGGGGTGTCGAAGGTCAGTGTGGTGGTACCGCCGGCGGTGGAGATCTGAAGCCGGCGGACCTGGGCGCCGACGGCGGTTGCGCTCGGGGTGATGGTGATGGCGGCGTTGGTGAGCGGCTGGTCGAAGTCGACCTGCAGCCATTGACCGATGGCCGGCTCCAGCGAGTTCGAGACCCAGGCGGTTGCGGGATCGCGATCCACCGCGGCAAGCGGACTGCTCGACGGTGACACGTTGGGCAGCGTGGTGGCATCCGACGATGAGCTCGATGCGCTCAGCCGCCCTCCGGACCACTGGCCCGCCACCTCGCGGGAGCCCGGAACCGGGTAGTCGGGCACCCGGTTGCGGGTGGTTCGCCGATCACCGGCGGCGCGGGCGGCCGACGAGTGATCGTCGACGCGGCCGTAGTCGGTTTCCCGGTTGACCGGGGTGTCGGTCACGATCACTCCGCGGCCGGGTGGTGTGGATAACCCTGCGCGTGCGGCGTCGGAGGTCAGCAGCATCGGACCCAGTGGTGCTGACCTGAGTAGCCGGCGGCGTTCGTCGATTCGCAGCAACGACTCCGGTCCACCGGCCACCCGCGTCATAGCATTGAGATCAGTGAGGTAGGGAGCTCCCGGATTCTGTTGGGCAGCAACGGAATAGATCTGGACCGCCGGGAACAGGGGTCGCAGACCACTGTCACTGATGAACCCGTCGACAGTGCCCGGACCGACGTTCTCGCCGAATTCGGCCACCTTCTGCAGCCCCGGTGATCCGTCGATGGCACGGTGTACGAGCAACGGTCGGGCCGATCTGGAGTTCTCCGGGTCCAGATCGTTGCGCACCACAACATAGGCGATGCCCTGCCGAGCCAGGGTGTCCGCCAGACCCGCTGAGGGTCGACCGGCCGCTATGAGCCGCTGCACCGAGTCGAGGGCGCGGATGGTCTGAGGCGGAGTCAGCGGGATGGAATCCCTGACGCCCCAGGGAAAATCTCCGAGAACCTGCAGCGGTTCATCGTGAGTGTTACCCCATATCTGGGTCGCGAACGGGGCACCCGGAACCACCAGCACCCGACCCGGAGTCGGTCCGGGAGCCTTGTGTTCGGTGAGCCAATCCGCGGCCTGGTTCCAGTAGTCCGGGATCGCCCGGAATGCCCCCGGCGGGGTGAGCCTGCCAGTCCAGGCCAGCGATGTGGCGACAAGCAGTGCGATCAGCGCCACGATGGCCGCCGCCATCCGCTTGTCGTCCTCGGGATGGGCGAAGGCCCGAACCCATACCGGGCGGGGGGCGCTGCCGGGCAGGGGAATCCGGCCGAGTAGATGTGTCACACCCAGTATCAGCGGGATGCGCACCGCCGGTTCGAGTTTGTGGACGTTGCGCAGTGGCGCTCCGGCGGCGTCCAGGAAGGCCTGAACCTGATGGGCCACCGGCGATCCCAGTCCGCCGGTGTAGCCCGCGGTCAGCAGCACCAACCCAACGATGAGCATGGTGACCAGCCGACCCCGGGCGGGCATCGACCGCAGGGCCAGGCCGGCCAACCCGGCAGCGGCGAACAGCGTGGTGGCCAGAATCATCGACGGCTGGGTCACCAGCGAGGAGGCCGCGGTGGCGTTGGGCGCCACGAACGGCGTCCACGCCGACGTCCCGCGCAGCACCTCGATCAGCGATGTCCACTGCGTGGTCACCGCGGATGACTCGATGAAGTCGAGGAACGGCGGGCTGACGCGGCCCAGGAGCAGGAGTGCGACCACCCACCAGGCGATCGCCAGAACCGAGGTCAGCGCCCACCATCGGGTGAACCGCCACCACCGGCGGTCGGGCCGGTGGCAGGCCCACCAGATCAACGCGGGCAGACAGGCAGCCAGGCTGGCCACGGCGTTGACCGCGCCCATCAGCGCCAGCGCGATACCGGCCCGGGCGGCCAGCACCCGCGGCGGTCGATCAGACGTCGACAGTGCCCGAACGACCGGCAACAACACCCAGGGCGCCAGCATCATCGGCAGCGTCTCCGAGGAGAGCGAGCCCAGGGTGCCCAGCACCCGGGGCGCCAGTGCGAACGCCGCCGCCCCCACCAGTCGGGAAGGCCGGGTGCCGATTCCCAGTGCCTCGGCCACCCGCAGCATCCCCCAGCAGCCGGCGGTCAACAGCAGTGCCCACCAGAGGCGTTGGACCACCCACCCCGGTATGCCCAGTTCGTGGCCGATCAGGAAGAACGCGCCGTGCGGGAACAGATAGCCGTATGCCTGGTTCTGGGCCTGGCCGAATGGCAGGTCGCTGTTCCACAGCGTGGCTGCGCGGGTCAGAAAGCGCAGCGGGTTGATGGTCAGATCAAGCTTGGTGTCCGGTGAGATCACCCCGGGGCGCTGGGCGAAGCAGAGCACCAGCGCGACGGCGAATACTCCGGCCAACCAGCGACGGGACAGCCGGTCCTGCGCGGTGAGGGTGCTCGGGCTAGCCGCGGTTGCCGTACTCAACGCGGTTGAGCACCGACGAAGCCGGGTCGCCGGGCTGCAGCGGCGGCTTGGTGTCCTGCTGGATCATCAGCGTCACTCCGAAAACCGACGCGGCTCCAAGTAGCAGTCCGACCAGGATGCTGGCGGCTGCCGGCACCACGAATCGAGTCATGCTCGGAACCTAGCACGTGACCCGCGCGGATCCGGACCTCGGTTGGCCTCTGTCGCGGGCCATGACAGCATGTTCGGATGGTCACTTTCCGCACCATCGCGGCCTGCGCGGCGGTTCCCCTGATGATCGCCGGGTGCTCGGCGCCCGCGACCCGTACCCAGTCGAGTTCCTCAGACCAGGTGAGTTCCGCCCAAAGTGGCGCGGCGACCCCGATGGCCGGACCGATCCAGGCCCCCGCCGCCCCGGCCAAACCCTTCTGCGGCGACCTGACCGCCCTGTCCACCCGCGACAAGCTCGCCCAGCTACTGATGGTCGGCGTGCGCAACGCCGCCGATGCCCGTTCGGTGGTGAGCAACTCCCACGTCGGCGGCATCATGATCGGCAGTTGGACCGACCTGTCGATGCTGACTGACGGGACGCTGGCCGGCATCTCCGACCTGGGACCGCTGCCGCTGGCGGTGAGCGTCGACGAGGAGGGCGGCCGGGTGTCCCGGCTGTCGTCGATGATCGGCTCGTCGCCGTCGGCGCGCGTGCTGGCCCAGACCCAGACCCCCGACCAGGTGTACGGAATCGCGCTGGCCCGTGGCCGGCAGATGCGCGGGCTGGGTATCACCATCGACTTCGCCCCGGTCGTCGACGTGTCCAACCAGGGCGCCGACACCGTCATCGGCGACAGGTCGTTCTCGAACGACCCGGCCACCGTCACCGCCTACGCCGGTGCGTATGCCCGCGGACTGCGCGACGCCGGGGTGCTGCCGGTGCTCAAGCACTTCCCCGGACACGGCCACGGCTCCGGTGACTCGCACACCGCCGGCGCGGTGACCACCCCGCCGCTGTCGGAACTGATGAAGAGCGATTTGGTCCCGTACGCCACGCTGACCACAGAGGCGCCGGTCGCGGTGATGATTGGTCACCTCGAGGTGCCCGGTCTGACCGGGGACACCCCGGCCAGTCTGAGTGCGGCCGCGGTGAATCTGCTGCGCGGCGGCGGTTACGGCGGCCCCGGATTCAACGGGCCGGTCTTCTCCGACGACCTGTCCAGCATGGCTGCCATCTCGTCGCGCTACGGAGTGGCCGAGGCTGTGCTGCGGTCGCTGCAGGCCGGTGTCGACCAGGCGCTGTGGATCACCACCGACGAGGTGCCAGCCGTGCTCGACCGGCTGGAGAAGGCGGTCAGCAGTGGCGAGTTGGCGATGCCGGCCGTGGAGGGTTCGCTGCTGCGGTTGGCGGGGATCAAGGGCACCAGCGCGCGCTGCGGCGGCTAGCCGCCATGGCCGGCGGGGCGGGTGGCACCAAGCGGTTGCCACGGGCGGTCCGTGAGCAGCAGATGCTCGACGCCGCGGTGCAGATGTTCTCGGTCAACGGCTACCACGAGACGTCAATGGACGTCATCGCCGCGCAGGCGCAGATCTCCAAGCCGATGCTGTACCTGTACTACGGCTCCAAGGAGGAGTTGTTCGCCGCCTGCCTGGGTCGTGAGCTCAGTCGCTTCGTCGAGTCGGTACGCGCTGACATCGACCTGAAGCTCAGCCCGCGGGAACTCCTGCGGCACACAATCGTATCGGTGTTGCACTACATCGACGCCAACCGCGCATCGTGGATCGTGCTCTACACCCAGGCCACCAGTTCGCAGGCCTTCGCCCATACCGTCCGGGAGGGCCGCGAGAAGGTCATCGACCTGGTGGCACGACTGCTGGAGTCCGGCACCCGGGAACCGCTGCCGGACAGCGACTTTCACATGATGGCGGTCGCCCTGGTGGGCGCCGGCGAGGCCGTCGCGGCCCGGGTCAGCGTCGGTGATGCCGATGTCGACGAGGCGTCCGAACTGCTGATCAATCTGTTCTGGCGCGGTCTGAAGGGCGGGCGCGCCCAGCGCACCAACTAGACGAGCGCCCGCACCGAACCGGTGAGATGCGGGTGGCCTTTGGCCAGATCACGCAACGTGACGTCCCAACCCTGCTCCACCCGGTCGACGTAGAGGCCGAGGCCCGCAGGTAGGAAAATCGGTCTTCCGAATTTGACCGTGTAGCTGACAGCGTCGGGAAGTTGCCCTTCGATGTTGGTCAGAACCGCTGCGGCGCTGAACATCCCGTGCGCGATCGGCCGCGGGAAGCCGAACAGTCTGGCCCCGATCAGGCTGGTGTGGATCGGATTGTGGTCAGCGCCTATCGAGGCGTAGCGGCGGATCTGCCGTCCCGTGATGCGCAGAACGGCATCCGGTGGCGGAAGCTTCGGTGCTTTCGGTGGTTCCGGCTTGGTCTCCCCGGACAGACTGGTGGGTTGCTGATGCAGGAAGGTGGTCACCTGATCCCAGGCAGGATCGGTGCCGACCGACACCCTGCTGATGACGTCAACCAGTAGACCCTTGCGGTGCTCGCGGAGGTTGTCGGCATGAACCGCAACGCGCAGAACGTCGGTGACCGAGATCGGCCGGTAGCGGGTGATCCGGTTCTCCATGTGTACCGCCCCGACGGCCGCGAAGGGGAAATCGAAACCGGTGACCAACTCCATCACCATCGGATAGGTCAGTACGAACGGATAGGTGAGTGGCACACTGTCGCCGTAACGCAGACCGGTGACCGCGGCGTAGGCGGCGACGTTCGTTCGGTCGATCGTGACATCGTCGACGGTCAGCGTCTTTTCGGGCAGCCGATCTCCGCGGGGTATCAGCGGCAGCGAACCCAGCGCTGCGCGCACCAGAGGATTCATCGCCATCACGCCCCCAGCATTGCCTGGCCGCACACCCGGATCACGTTGCCGGTCACTGCGTTCGATGCCGGGCTGGCGAAGTAGGCGATGGTCTCGGCGACGTCGACGGGTGCGCCGCCCTGATACAGCGAGTTGAGCCGGCGGCCGACTTCTCGGGTGGCGAGCGGAATCGCCGCGGTCATCGCGGTCTCGATGAAACCGGGGGCCACCACGTTGATGGTGATACCTGCGGCGCCCAGCGACGGCGCCAGCGCCTCGGTGATGCCGATCATCCCGGCCTTGGTAGCGGCGTAGTTGGTCTGGCCGCGGTTGCCGGCGATCCCCGCCATCGATGACAACCCTATGATCCGGCCGCCCTCGCCGATGCTGCCATTGGCCACCAGCCCCTCGGTAAGCCGCAGCGGGGCAAGCAGATTCACCGCGACCACAGAATCCCATCGGGCGTCGTCCATGTTCGCCAGCAGCTTGTCCCGGGTGATGCCGGCATTGTTGACCAGGATGTCGGCCCGGCCGCCGTGATGTTCCACCAGATGTGCGTGGATCCGTTCCACCGCATCGGCGGCGGTGACGTCCAGTGGCAGTGCGGTACCTCCGACCCTGGAGGCGGTCTGATCGAGGGCCTGCGCAGAGTCCTCGATGTCGATTGCGACCACCCGTGCGCCGTCGCGGGCGAATACCTCGGCGATGGTGGCGCCGATCCCGCGTGCGGCACCGGTGACGATGCCAACCTTTCCGGCCAGCGGCCTGTCCCAATCCGCGGGCGGGACCGAATCGGCAGCGCCCACCCGGAACACCTGCCCGTCGACATAGGCCGACTTGCCGGACAGGATGAACCGCAAGGTCGACTCGCACCCGGTGGCGGCGGGTTTGGCGGCGGGGGAGACGTACACCAGCGCGACGGTGGATCCCCGGCGCAGTTCCTTACCCAGCGAGCGGGTGAACCCTTCCAGGGCGCGCTGGCTGATGTGCTCGCCGGTGCTCGCCGTCGCGTCCGGATCGGTGCCCAGCACCACCACCCGGGCGCACGGACCGAGGTTGCGCAGCACCGGGGTGAAGAATTCATGGAGTGCACGCAACCCTTCAGGGTCGGTGATTCCGGTGGCGTCGAAGACCAGGCCGCCGAAGGTGTCGGCCCAGCGGCCGCCGAGGTTGTTGCCGACGATGTCGTAGTCGCCGGCGAGTGCGGCCCGCATCGGCTCGGCGAGCCGGCCCGCACCGCCGATCAGCAGTGACCCGGCCAACGCCGGCTCACCCGCCCGGTAGCGGCGCAGTGTCTCGGGGGCCGGCAGCCCGAATTGTCTGGCGAGGGAGAACAGCGGGGATGCCATACAACGAACTTAGTATGGGGACGTGAGTACGCGCAGGGTCGCAATCCTCGGGGGAAACCGTATTCCGTTCGCCCGCTCCGACACCGCCTATGCCGAGGCGTCCAATCAGGACATGTTCACCGCCGCCCTGACCGGATTGGTGGACCGCTTCGGCCTGGCCGGTGAACAACTCGATGCGGTGATCGGCGGTGCGGTGCTCAAGCACAGCCGTGATTTCAACCTCATGCGGGAGTGCGTCCTGGGCAGTCCGCTGTCCCCGTACACCCCGGCATTCGATCTTCAGCAGGCCTGCGGTACAGGTCTGCAGGCCGCCATCGCTGCCGCCGACGGTATCGCGGCCGGCCGCTACGAGTCGGCGGCAGCCGGCGGTGTCGACACCACCTCCGACGCTCCGATCGGGTTGGGCGACAACCTGCGTCGCGCATTGCTCGCGGTGCGCCGGTCACGCTCCAACCTTGATCGGCTCAAACTGGTCGGCCGGTTACCCGCTGCCCTGGGCGTGGAGATTCCCACCAACGGCGAGCCACGCACCGGCCTGTCGATGGGCGATCACGCCGCGATCACGGCCCGGCAGATGGGTATCAGACGCGTCGATCAGGACGAACTCACCGTCGCCAGTCATCGCAACATGACCGCCGCATACGACCGGGGTTTCTTCGACGATTTGGTGACGCCGTTCCTGGGGCTGTACCGCGACAACAATATTCGTGCCGATTCCAGTGTCGAGAAGCTGGCCACACTCAAACCGGTTTTCGGGGTCAGGGGAGGTGATGCGACCATGACCGCGGGTAACTCCACGCCACTCACCGACGGAGCATCGGTGGCCCTGCTGGCGTCTGAGCAGTGGGCGCAGCGGCACGCGCTGACACCGCTGGCCTACCTCGTCGACTCCGAGACCGCCGCGGTGGACTACGTCAACGGTGCCGACGGTCTGCTGATGGCGCCCACCTACGCGGTGCCGCGGCTACTGGCCCGCAATGGACTTACCCTGCAGGACTTCGACTTCTACGAGATCCATGAGGCGTTCGCATCGGTGGTGCTGGCCCACCTGCGGGCCTGGGAGTCCGACGAGTACTGCAAACAACGGCTCGGCCTGGACGCCGCTCTAGGGCCCATCGATCGGACCCTGCTCAACGTCAACGGCTCATCGCTGGCCGCCGGCCACCCGTTCGCGGCGACCGGCGGGCGCATCCTCGCCCAACTCGCCAAGCAACTCGCCGAGAAGAAGGCTCAGGTCGGATCGGGGACCGGGCAACCGGTGCGCGGATTGATCTCCATCTGCGCGGCCGGAGGCCAAGGCGTCACCGCCATCCTGGAGGCGTGATGCTCCTAGAAGGAGGCTTCGTCGAGCTCCATGACCTCGTTGTCCAGCGTCTCGATCACCTGACGCGTACCGGTCAGCAGCGGCAGGAAGTTCTTGGCGAAGAACGATGCGACCGCGACCTTGCCCTCGTAGAACGAGCGGTCGGCGCCGGATGCGCCGGCGTCAAGCGCCGCGATGGCGACGGCGGACTGACGTAGCAGCAGCCAGCCCATCACGAGATCACCCACACTCATCAGGAATCGCACCGAACCCAGGCCCACCTTGTAGATGCTCTTGGGATCTTCCTGCGCTGCCATCAGGTAGCCGGTCAGCGTCGCCGCCATACCCTGGACGTCCTCCAACGCCTTGGCGAGCAGGGCACGCTCCGTCTTGAGACGGCCGTTACCCGACTCGTTCTTCACGAACTCGTCGATCTGGCCGGCCACATGCGCCAAGGCCTGGCCCTTGTCCCGGATGATCTTTCGGAAGAAGAAGTCCTGCGCCTGGATCGCGGTTGTGCCCTCGTAGAGCGAGTCGATCTTGGCATCGCGGATGTACTGCTCCAGCGGGTAGTCCTGCAGGAAGCCGGAACCGCCGAAGGTCTGCAGGCTCTCGGTGAGCTTGGCGTACGCCTGCTCCGAGCCGACACCCTTGACGATCGGGAGCATCAGATCGTTGACCTTGACCGCCAACTCGGCGTCCACGCCCTGAACCGCCTTGGCCACGGCAGCGTCCTGGTAGGTCGCCGTGAAAAGGTACAGCGCGCGCAGACCCTCGGCGTAAGCCTTCTGGGTCATCAGGCTGCGGCGGACATCCGGGTGGTGGGTGATGGTGACGCGCGGCGCGGTCTTGTCCATCATCTGGGTCAGGTCAGCACCTTGGACGCGCGACTTGGCGTACTCCAGGGCATTGAGGTAGCCGGTCGACAGAGTGGCAATAGCCTTGGTGCCCACCATCATCCGCGCCTGCTCGATGACGTCGAACATCTGCGCGATACCTTCGTGCACCTCGCCGACCAGCCAGCCCTTGGCCGGAACACCGTGCTGGCCGAAGGTCAGCTCGCAGGTGGCCGAGACCTTCAGGCCCATCTTGTGCTCGACGTTGGTGACGAAGGCGCCGTTGCGCTCCAGCGGCGCGCCGGTCGCGGTGTCGAAGAGGAACTTCGGAACCATGAACAGCGACAGACCCTTGGTGCCCGGCCCAGCACCCTCGGGGCGGGCGAGCACCAGATGCATGATGTTCTCGAACAGATCATCGGAGTCGGCCGAGGTGATGAATCGCTTCACACCGTCGATGTGCCATGAGCCGTCGTCCTGCTTGACCGCCTTGGTGCGGCCGGCGCCGACGTCGGAACCGGCGTCCGGCTCGGTCAGCACCATGGTCGAACCCCAGCCGCGCTCGGCTGCCAGGGTGGCCCACTGCTTCTGCTCATCGGTGCCCAGGTGATACATGATCTGGGCGAAGCCGGCGCCGCCGCCGTACATCCACACCGCGGGGTTGGCGCCGAGCACGTGCTCGTGCAGGGCCCACAGCAGAGCCTTCGGCACCGGAACGCCGCCGAGGTCCTCGATTACCCCGACCTTGTCCCAGCCGCCGTCGATGAAGGCCCGGACCGAGTTCTTGAACGATTCGGGGATGGCCACCGAATGTGTCGCCGGGTCGAAGACCGGGGGGTTGCGGTCACCGTCGGCGAAGGAGTCCGCGACCGGACCCTCACACAGCCGTGCCAACTCGCCGAGCATCTCGGTCGCGGTGTCGACGTCGAGATCGACGTAATCACCCTGGCCGAGTGCCTTGTCCACGCCGAAAACCTCGAACAGGTTGAACACCTGGTCGCGAACGTTGCTCTTGTAGTGGCCCACAATTCCTCCTCGATGGAAACGCCACCTATAGGGTTGGGTACTTGGTCTAAGTTACCCACCAGTAACCTTATTGACTATACCGATCCGCAACTGGAACGCAACCAAGTGTGATGCAGGTCAAACGGCCGATCAACCCGTCGGGGCATCCGATTCGGGCAGCTGCGCGACCAGGTGTTCTGCGAGTTCGCCAATGGTCGGATAGTCGAACACCGCGGTCGGGCTGATGTCGAACTTGCCGCCGAACTGCCCAAACAGCCTATTGCGAAGCTCGACGGCCATCAGGGAGTCGGTGCCGAGATCCAGGAATCGGCTGGCCGCTGCCGGCGGCTGGGCCAGCCGGAGGAAACCCTGGACCTCCCGCTGCAGGAATTCGGTGATGAAGCCCACCCGCTGGGCCACCGGTATCTCCTGGAGTTGCCGAAGCAATTCGCTGTCACCGGTCGCCGCGGCATCGCCGGTGGGCAGCACATTGTCCAGAAGCGGCGGGCGGATCCCGCCGAACATCTTCGCGGCCCGCTGCCAGTTGGCCTTGAGGACCGTCGCCTGCCCGGTGCCGTGCCGGACGACCTCGCCGAGAGCGGTAAGGGCTGCGGCCGGCTCGAGCGGCATCATGCCCTGGGCGCCGAGATTGGCGATCGCGGCCTGCGAACTTGCCATCCCGCCACGGCCCCACGGGCCGAAGTTCACCGCGGTCGCCGGCAAGCCGCGGGCCCGGCGGTGCGCCGCGAGCCCGTCGAGCAGAGCATTGGCGGTCGCGTAGTTGGCCTGAGCGGGTGAGCCCAGCACGGCCGATGCCGACGAGTAGAGGATGAAGAACTCGAGATCGTCCTCACTTGTCAACCGGTGCAGATGGTGTGCGGCCAGAGCTTTGGGCGTCAAGGTGGTGCGGAACCGGTCGATGCTCTGCTGCGGGAGCAGCGCGTCATCGAGCACGCCCGCCAGATGTGCCACACCGGCCAGGGGCGGCAACTCTTTGCGGATCCGTGCCAGCAGCCCGGCGAGTTGAGCGGGGTCGCCGACATCGGCGGAGAAGACATGCACTCGGCAGTGGAAACGCTCCGTGAGGGCGGCAATGGCGCGCGCAGAATCAGCATCCGGGTCGCGACGGCTCGTCAACACGATGTCGCCGGCGCCGAGCTGGGCAAGATAGGCCGCGGTGTGCAGGCCGAGCGCCCCGAGGCCACCGGTGACCAGATAGCTCCGATCCCCGCGTGGCTGCAGGGGTTTGGGCATCTGCACCACGATCTTGCCGATGTGCCGCGCCTGCTGCATCCGGCGGAAAGCAGCCTTGGCCTCGGTCAGCGGGTAGACCTCAGCGGGCACCGCAGTCCACTCGCCCCTGGCCATGCCTTCCGACACCTCGGTCATCAGCCGCTGGATGTGCTGGGGGTCGGTCAGCGTCGTGACGTCGAGTGCGATGACGCGGTAGTCGATATCAGGGCGGACCGCGACCATCTGCTCATGCGTCCAGATATCGCGTTTGGCGATCTCGGCGAACCGGCCACCCTTGGCGGTGGCTCGCACTGTCGCCTCGACGAAGCCCTCGTTGGTCAGGCTGTTGAGCACCACGTCGACACCCTCACCGTTGGTGTCGGCCAGGATCTGATCGGCGAAATCCGTTGTGCGTGAGTCGTAGACGTACTGCACGCCCAGCGCCCGGAGTGTCGCGCGCTTGTATGCGCTCGCTGTGGCGAAGATCGTCGCACCGCAGTGCCGTGCCAACTGGATTGCGGCGAGGCCGACACCGCCGCTGGCGGCGTGTATCAGTACGCGGTCACCGGGCTTGAGGTTCGCCGAGTCGAATGCCAGCCGGGCGGTGAGTGCGGCGGCCGGAATGGTTGCCGCACCCACCGGGTCGACGCCGTCGGGCACCGGAGCGAGCAAGAGTGCCGGGACATTGATTCGGCTGGCGAAGGCTCCCTGCATGAAGCCCATCACACGCTGACCGATCTCGAATCCGGTTACCTCAGAACCCAGCTCGGTGACGATGCCGCACAGGTCGCCACCGATCGGCCCGGGATCGCCCGGATAGAGGCCGAGCACATTGAGAACGTCACGGAAGTTCAGGCCGGCGGCCTCCATCCGGACCTGAACCTCGTTCGGCGCCGGCGGCGCAACCTCGGTCTCGCTCAGACGGAGGTTGTCGATCGCGCCGCGTTCGGTCGGGGCCAGGACGTAGTCGGGCGTCCGCGGCATCGGCAGCTGACCGCTGCGCGCCCAGTGCAGCAACCGCGGAACCAGGAACTTGCCCTGTCGCACTGCGAGTTCGGGCTCGAGGACCGGTGTGCCGAGTGCGCCGGCGATCCAGTCCGTCGACTCATCGAAGGAGTCGCAGTCCACCAGCCTGCAGCGCAGGGTCGGCTGCTCCGCGATGATGGTGCGCCCCAACCCCCATAGCGCCGCCTGCACCGGGTCGACCGGTTCGCCGGGCTCGGTGGCCACCGCCCGCTCGGTCATGATCCACAACCCACCGGCGAGGTTGCGCTGCGCGTCGCCGCTCTCCTGCGCCAACGCGGTTTGAACGGCGCCGAGAACACCACCGATCTCGGCCTCCAGTCGCGCGTTGAGGTCGGCGGTTGACTCCTGCGCATCCGGCTTTCCGGAACTCCGCCAGATGATTCCGGTGACCGGCGCACCACGGTCGGCGGCATCGGTGAACGCCTGTTGCCAGTTCTGTTGATCCACTACGACGGCTCCGGGTAGACCGGCCGCCAACTCGTCGAAACCGGCGATCAGCCAGGGGCCGCCGGTCTCGGCATCGCCGGCCGGTGCGGAAGCCTCATGCCAACCTACGGTGTAGAGCAGTCGGGTGGTGTCTGTGCCGAGTCCGCGCAGCAGCGCCTCGCGGGGTGCACGTTTGACGGTGAACTCGCTGATACCGCCGATCCGGTTGCCCTCCCGGTCCAGGAAATCAATGTCGAAGACCTGGGTTTCGCCGTCGGTTGGGCCCGCATGCCAGCGTGCGCGACAGTAGAACCGTCGCGGCATCGCCTCGCGCAACTCGACCTGTCCGTACCGCAATGGCAGGAACAGGTCAGCGACACCGTGCTCGGCGGCGAGCAGAGCGGGGAACGCAGGAAAAGCCACGCCGGTGCACAGGTCGAGGAGCACCGGGTGGACGGGTTCGATGCCGAGATGCTCGGCCAGTTCGTCGCCGATCGATACATCGCCGATAGCCTCGCCGGCCGCTTCCCCCGAACCGACCCACAGTGACTTCAGCGATGTTGACCAGGTAGGCCCCCAGGCCAGTTCCATATCGTTGAAGGTGTCGAACAGTTGCTGGGGATTGATTCGGCTGAGCCGCTCGATGGCCTCGTCGACCGGTGCAGGCGTGGGTTGGGAGTCATCGGCACCGGCAAGGACACTGCCGTCGGCATTCAACGACCAGTCTGCATCGCGCACCCCGTACGGGCGGCTGTGCACCTGAAACTTCCAGCCGCCGACTTCGAGCGGTCTCATGGTCAGCTGGACCTCGCGAGAAGCCTTCTCGGGAAGAATGATCGGCTCGTAGAAGAAGACGTCCTTGACCCGGGCCGGTGCCCCGGCAGCGGCCATAGCCATCGTGGCGTAGGTCGCGCCCGGGACGACGACCGTGCCGTAGATGACGTGATGAGAAAGCCAGGGCTGGCTCTTGACCGACAGCACCGTGGTGTAAACGGTGTCGCCGGATGCCAGATCCTTTGCGCTACCGAGGATTCCGGACACCCGCACGCCGTCGGCGCCGGTGTTCGTCATCCCGGTGGTCTTGGGCCAGAAGCGACGGCGCTGGAACGGATAGGTGGGTAGCTCAAGCCTCCGCTCCGGTGCGTGATGCATCGCGGCAAAGTCCGGCCGGTGTCCGCTGACATACACCGCGGCGACGGCTTCGGAGATCTGACGTTGTGCGTCGGTGCCCTTGCGTAGCGACGCGATCACCCGGGGAGTGGCCACCGACTCCGGCCAGATCTGCAGGGCTGAAGCGGTCAGGATCGGCTGTGGGCCGATTTCCATCAGTACCGAACAGCCCAGTGTCGCCACTGTCCGAACGCTCTCGGTGAACTGCACCGGCTGACGGGAATGCCGCCGCCAATACTGAGCGTTCAACGGTGTCTCTGTCGTCAGCACCGCACCGGTCCGGTTGCAGACCACCGGCATGGTCGGCACGGCATAATCCAATTGTGCCGCAAGGGATTCGAATTCATCGAGAACCGGATCCAGCAGTTCCGAATGGAAGGCGTGGCTGGTCTCCAGCCAGGTGCAGCGGGTCCCGTCCTCGCTACAGGCCGCGACGATAGCCTCCAGGTCCTCGCCGGGACCGGACAGCACCGTGTTCTGGCCGTTGTAGGCACCCACCGAAACCCGGGTGAAGCGAGCGGCGGCGCGCTCGACGTACTCGGCATCGGCGAACACCGCCACCATCCGCCCGCCGGCCGGCAGGCTGCCGAACAGCCGGCCACGTTCGGCGATCAGCCGCGCGCCGTCCTCGATACTGAACACTCCTGCGACACAGGCGGCCGCGTACTGACCAACACTGTGACCCAGAACCACGTCCGGTTCGATACCCCACGACTGCCACAGTCGGGCCAACCCCATCTCGATGGCGAAGATCGCAGGCTGGGCGAACGCGGTATCACGCAACGTCTCAGCGGCGTCGCGGTCATGCGCGAACATCACCTCCAACAGTGGCCGCGGTAAGACGGGATCAGCGGCCTGGGCGCACCTGCGCACGGTGTCGGCGAATACCGGCTCGCTGTCGAATAATTCGCGTGCCATTCCCGGATGCTGACTGCCCTGCCCGGGGAAGAACCATGCTGTGGTGGGGGGGTCGGCGCATTCACCGCGCAGCACTCCCGGCCGCTGCCGGTTCGCCACCAAATCGTCGAGCCCCATTCGTACCTCGTGCAGGGAATCGGCAACCACCGCGGCACGGTGCTCGAAATGCGACCGTCCCGCGCCGGCGGTGAAACAGACATCCGCCAGTGCGGCCCCGGGGTGCTCCGCGAGCCAATCGGAGTACCGCTGGGCCAGCGCGACCAGGCCTTGGGCCGAACGCGCCGACAGTGGCAGCACGGTGCACTGTTGGCGTCCGCATTCATCGCCGCCGACCTCAGCTGCATCGTCGCTGAGATCGTCGATGATCACCGGGTGCGGCGCCTCTTCGATCAACACATGCGCGTTGGTGCCGGTGAACCCGAACGAGCTGATGCCCGCTCGTCGTGGTCTGTCGGAGAGCGGCCAGGGTGTGGGCTCGTCGACGACGTGCACCGGCAGCAGGGCCCACGGAATATGCGATGACGGGTGGTGGAAGTGCAGGTTCTGCGGGAGGAGTTCGTGCTGCAGGGACAGCACGACCTTGATCAGCCCGGCAACACCCGCGGCGGACTCGAGGTGGCCGATATTGGTCTTCGCCGAGCCGATCAACAGCGGCCGGCCCGGTTCCCGGCCGATTCCGTACACGGCGGCCGCCGCCTGCACCTCGATCGGATCCCCCAGCGGGGTGCCGGTCCCGTGTGCTTCCAAGTAGTCGACATCCCCGCCGCGCAGGCCGGCGCGGGTCAGTGCCGAGCTGATGAGTCGTTGCTGAGCGCCACCATTGGGCACCGTCAAACCACTGGAGGCACCGTCTTGATTGACCGCACTGCTGCGGATGACCGCGCAGATCCGGTCTCCGTCGCGTTGCGCATCGCTGAGGCGCTTGAGCACCAGCACGCCGCAGCCCTCACTGCGGGCGTAGCCGTCGGCTGCCGCGTCGAAGGTCTTGCACCGTCCATCCGGTGAGAGCATCCGCGCGCGGGACGCGGCGACGGTGGAGGCCGGGCTCAACAGCACGTTGACACCACCGGCAAGGGCCAGGTCGCAGTCCCCGGAGTGCAGGGCCTGACTGGCCTGATGGACGGCAACCAGTGAGGAACTGCAGGCGGTATCCACCGCAACCGCCGGCCCTTCCAGGCCAAGGGTGAACGCGACCCGACCGGCGATGGCGTTGAGAGCGTTACCGGTGATGAAATGAGCCTCGAGGCTGTCGACCGAGTCGTTGGAGAGCAGCAGCGAGTATTCGTTGGCCGCCACTCCGACGAACACGCCGGTTCGGCTGCCGCGCAGCGATGCCGGCGAATACCCCGCTCTTTCCAGGCCCTCCCAGGCGATCTCGAGCATCAGGCGCTGCTGCGGATCGATCCACACGGCCTCGCGCGGCGAAATGCCGAAGAACTCCGGATCGAACCCATCGATGCCGTCGAGGTAGCCGCCGCTGCGGGTGTAGATCTTGCCCGGCGTCTGCTGATCGGGGTCGTAGAACTCGTCGATGTCGAAGCGGTCCTCCGGAATCTCGCGGATCGCATCCACCCCGTGCGACAGCACATCCCAGTACGCGTCCGGATCCGGTGATCCGGGGAACCGGCATGCCACCGCGATGATGGCGATCGGTTCGTCGGTCGCCGACGTCGCCAATGAGGCCTGCTGCGCCGCCGCCTTCGTACCTTCGCGTTCATTGAGACGCAGCACATCACTGAGCAGATACTCGGCCACATCGGAAATCCGTGGGTAATCCATCGCCAAGGTCACCGGCAATTCCCTGCCGATCGCCTGTTCCAGCCGGCGCCTCAGCTCGACGGCCATCAGCGAATCCATACCGAGATCGAAGAATCCGGCCTCTTCGCGGATCTCGGCAGCCTCGATCCGGGTCACTTCGGCGACGGCGTCACGGAGGTACTCCAGGACGAGTTTCTTGCGCTGCTGCACCGGTGCCGCGGTGAGTTCTTCGACCAGGCGGGTGCTGCCCGGCCCGCCGGGTGCCGCCGACACGGAATCGGGCACCTCGGCGGCCACCTCGGCAAGCAGTGACCGGCGGCCGGCCTGCAGATAGATCGGAAGGAATCGCGCCCAATCGACCCGTGCCACCACCGCCTCGGGCGTTCCCGATGCGGCGGAGACCATGACGTCGGCCATTCCGGCCAGTGCGTCGGCAGGACGGAGCGTGCGCACTCCGCGCCGCTCCAGTTGCGCGCGGGCATCGGCGTCGGCCATTCCCGCCGACCAGGGACCGAAGTTCACGCTGATTGCCGGAACGCCCTGCTCGCGCAGCCGCCAGGTCAACCCATCAAGGAACGCATTGGCCGCGCTGTAGGCGCTCTGCCCGAAGCTGCCCCATACCGAGGAGATCGATGAGGTGGACAGGAAGAAGTCCAGCGCAAGATCTGCGATGGCTTCACTCAGATACCAAGCACCCCAGACTTTCCCGGCGAATACCCGGTCAACTTCGGCGCTGTCGAGTGAATTCAGCGGTGTGGTGCTGTTCTCGCCGGCGGCGTGGATGATGCCCGCCAGCGGAGGAAGTTCAGCCTGCATGGTGGCCAGCAGGCGTGCGACATCATGCGGGTCTGCAACATCGGCAGTGATCACCCGGACCTGACAGCCATGCTGTTCACCGAGGGTGTCGATGCGGCGTCGGGTGGCCTCATCCGGTGTCCGGCGACTGGTCAGCACCAACTGCCGGGCACCGTGCGCGGCCAGATATCCCGCGATCTCGAGGCCGAGCGAACCCAGCCCTCCGGTCACCAGATAGCTTGCGTCCGAGCGTAGTTCCAGTTGGGTCGGGTTCGGCTGCCCGGTCCGCCGAACCAGTCGGGGAACGTGGACTCCCGTGTCACGCAGCGCGAGTTGGTCTTCACCGGGGGTTCCCGCGACGACCTGTTTGATCAGATCCGACCACTCGACGGCGCCGTGGCCGGGCATATCGGCGAGTCCACCCCACACCTGCGGATATTCCAGGGCGGCGACGCGGCAGAATCCCCACAGACTGGTCTGCTCCGGCGACACCGCGTCGGTGTCGGTAACGCGTTGCGCGCCGCGGGTGATCACCCAGATCGGAACGCGAACCTCGGCGGCGGCCGCGGCGCGGAACAGGCGTTGGGTGCCGCCCAGGATGCGGTGCTGTATCCGCAGCAGCGATCGCATCGACCCGCGATCGGATGTCGCGTCGAGCGCGGCGACATTGAGGATGCGCAGCGTCGGCTCATCGCGCACCGCAGCCGAAAGTTCGGCGACCATCCGTTCCTCGTCGGTATCGGATACCGGCAGGCCCAGGATGCGATGCCGGTGTCCGCGCGCGGTAAGTGCGTCGGTCAAGGGCTGGATGACCGCGGTGTCGTCGCCGATCAGGAGCCAGGGCACGCCGTCGCCGACATCTGCGGTGCCGATGGCCCGCTCCCAGCGGATCTCGTAGCGGTCAGCGGCAATGGATTGCGCACTGCGCGGGCCGTTATGTTGTGCAGCAAGCATTTTCAGGACATCAGCGGTGGTATGGCTGCCACCCGCACTATCGATCAGTGCGGCGAGTTCCTCGATCCGGCCGTCCTCGAGGAGCCGGACGGCCTGGGTACGCACACCGGTGTCCGGGTTCGGGGAGTGCGCAGCGGATTTGTCACGGAACCAGTACGGGCGGTGTTGGAACGGGTAGGTCGGCAGGTCGATCTTGTGGCCCTGTGCCCGCGCGAGGGCGCCGAAGTCGGGAAGGTGTCCCGCGGCATAGGCCGTTGCCAGCGCCTCGGTGAGCTGGCGGTGGTCGGGGCGATTACGGCGCAGCGACGGGATAGCCGTCGGTGTGGTCGCGAGGTCCGGCCAGGCGCGCAGGGCGGCGGCGGTGAGCACCGGCTGCGGTCCGATCTCCAGTAGCAGTGTGCAGCCGAGTTCGGCCAGGGTTTGCACGCCCTTGGCGAACTGGACCGGCTGACGGGCGTGGCGGCGCCAGTAGGAGCCGTCGAGCGCGGCGTTACGACCCAGTGCCGCCCCGGTTCGGTTACACACCAGGATCCGCTGTGGCGAGGCGAATTCGAAGCGATCCGCGTATGTCTCGAAGGCGTCGAGGGCCGGATCCAGCAGCGATGAGTGGAAGGCGTGGCTGGTGTCCAGCCAGTCGCAGCGAACGCCGTCGGCAGTCAACCGGGCGACGGCCTCCCCGAGGTCGGTACCCGGTCCGGAGAGCACGGTGGTGGCGCCGTTGTAGGCGGCCACCGACAGGCTCGGGAATTCGTCGGTGAGTCGTTCGACCCGATCCGGGTCGGTGAAGATCGCTGACATCCGGCCGCCGCCAGGCAGGTCACCGAAGAGCCGGCCTCGCTCGGCCAGCAGCCGGGCGCCGTCCTCAAGACTGAACACGCCGGCGACGCAGGCTGCCGAATACTGGCCGACGCTATGTCCGAGCAGCACGTCGGGAGAGAAGCCCCAGGACTGCCACAGCCGGGCCAGGCCCATCTCGACGGCGAATATCGCCGGCTGGGCATGCCGAGTCTGCTGTAATTCCTCGTTGCCGTCGGCGTCAAAGACGATGTCCAGCAGGGGTTTTTCGAGAGTGTCGGCGACCGCCTCCGCGCACCGGATCATCGTCTCGGCGAACACCGGTTCGGTGTCGAATAATTCGCGAGCCATGCCGGCGTACTGACTGCCCTGTCCGGGGAACAGCCAAGCGGTCTTCGGTGCGTCGGCTCGGTCACCACGCACCAGACCCGAGGCCGGACGGTCGTCGGCGAGTGCATCGAGCAGTTCACGCACAGAATCACGGGAATTCACCACGCATGCCGCACGGTGCTCGAAGTGGGCTCGGCCCGCGCCGGCGGTCAGACAGATGTCGGCCAGGGTGGCCTCCGGATGTTCGGTAAGCCAGTCGCGGTAGTTCTCCGCGGTCTGCACCAGGGCGGCCGGCGTGCGCGCCGACAGTGGCAGCACCATGAACCGCCGGGGATCGGATGGTTCCGGCGAGGCTGTCGCAGGGACCGGCTGCGGTGCCTCCTCAATGATGACGTGGGCATTGGTGCCGGAGAACCCGAAGGAACTCACCCCTGCGATTCGGGGCCGGTCGGTGCGGTTCCAGGGGAGGGATTCGTCGACGACCCGCACCGGGATCCGGTCCCAGGGAATGTGCGGCGAGGGCTGCCGGAAATGTAGATGCTTCGGCAGCTCCTGGTGCTCGAGCGACAGGATGACCTTCAGTACCCCGGCCACACCGGCGGCGGCCTCCAGGTGACCGATATTGGTCTTCGCCGATCCAATCAGCAGCGGATGGTCGGCGTCGCGACCCCGGCCGAGTGCGGCGGCAGCCGCCTGAACCTCGATCGGGTCACCCAGCGAGGTGCCGGTTCCGTGCGCCTCGAGATAGTCGATGTCGCCCGGGACCAGACCGGCACGCTCCAGAGCCTCGGTGATGACCCGCTGCTGGGCGACCCCGTTGGGGACGGTCAAACCTCCCGATGCGCCGTCGGAGTTGACTGCGCTGCCGCGGATCACGGCCCGGATCCGGTCGCCGTCGCGAATCGCGTCATCGAGGCGTTTGATGACCAGCACACCGCAACCTTCGCCCCGCACATATCCGTCGGCGGATGCGTCGAAGGTCTTGCACTTGCCGTCGGGCGCGAGCATCCGAGACTGCGAGAAGGTGATCATGGTCGCGGGGCTGAGCAGGACATTCGCCCCACCGGACAGGGCGAGATCGCATTCACCCAGCTGCAACGCCTGGCAGGCCTGGTGAATCGCGACCAGCGAGGAACTGCAGGCGGTGTCGACGGTGACCGCCGGGCCCTGCAGACCCAACCGGTAGCTGATCCGTCCGGCGCCGGCCGCGGCGGCGGTGCCGATCGCCAGATAAGCGTCGACCTCGGGATAGGCCAGTTCGTCAGACGCCATACCGAGGTAGTCATGAGTGGATAACCCGACGAATACGCCGGTGCGGCTGTTCGCCAAGGCCGTTGGGGCGGTACCGGAATGCTCCACGGCCCGCCAGGCGGTCTCCAGCAGCAGCCGATGCTGCGGGTCGATCAGATTGGCTTCGCGTGCCGAGACGCCGAAGAATGCGGCGTCGAACCCGGTGACGTCATCGACGAAGGCGGCGCGCCGCGTCACGACCTTGCCCGGGGCTGCCGGGTCCGGGTCGAAGAACTCCTCGACATCCCAGCGGTCGGCGGGCACCTCCGACACCGCGTCACGACCGTTGTGCAGCACCTCCCAGTACTGGTCGGCGTCGGCTGCACCCGGAAGCCGAGCGGCGTAGCCGATGATCGCGAAACGGGGCGCCTGCCCCGCCGGATGCTCGGTACGTGCCATGAGGTTGTGCTCCCCGCGTCGGCCGGTGAATTTTCGACTGCCGTGCAGGAGTTCAGTCACGACCGGCTCATCTCCCGGGGCCAGTATGGCATGTACGTTGCTGGCGTGGAAAATTTCAGCCCTGGGCTGACGGCGATCCCGGCCGCTGTCCGAGGGCTTCGGCCCTGCGTGTGGGCACCGTTTAGCGGTGCGTGCGCGGGGGGTTGACCGGCGGCCGCCACAGTGAAAGGGACTATGTTGGATTAGCCACCGGTGTCGGGCCAGCCGCCGCCCTGACCGATCAGAGTCGAAAGGGAGATAGTGCACATCGGGAAGATCACTATCGGCACAATCGAAGATTGGACGCCGAGCCCGGGTGTTTTGATTTCCTGGCATCCGACGAACGCAGCCCTACAGAAGGCGCATCAGGCCCCGGTGAGTTCAGTTCCGGTCAGTTACATGCAGGCCCAACACATTCGCGGCGTCTATCACCAGGAAGCCGCCGGACTCGATTACTCGCGGGAAATCATTGCGACCTGTGAAGTACCTGGCCAATGCGATATCCAAGCGATGAACCAGGCCATCAACTCCTATCTCCGCCGCCACGACACCTATCGAAGCTGGTTCGCGTACGCCGGCGAGGGAGAAGTTATTCGGCACACCATCTCGGACCCGTCCGATATCGAATTTGAGTCGGTTGACCATGGGGAGATGACAGCCGAAGACGCCCGGAAACATATCGTCGATATCCCGAGTCCGCTGGAGTGGGGCTGTTTTTCCTTCGGCATTGTCCAGAGCGAGAATCACTTCGACTTCTACGCCAGCATCGACCATGTGCACGGGGACGCGGCATTGATCGGTATCACCATGCTGGAGGCCCACGGTATGTATTCATCGCTGATGTTGACTGGGCAGCCCATGGCACTGCCGGCGGCTGGAAGTTTTGACGATTTCTGCCTTCAGGAGCGCGCATCGACTCAAGATTTGACCACCGATTCGCCAGAGGTTCGGGCCTGGATCGAGTTTGCCGAGAACAACAACGGAACCGTCCCGGAGTTCCCGCTGCCGCTGGGCAACGCGGGCGAACCGACGGTGGCGGACATGGTCGGCGAGATGCTGTTGAACGCCGAACAAACCGAGAGATTCGAATCGGCCTGTGCGGCGGCCGGCGTCCGCTTCGTCGGCGGTCTGTTCGCGTGCACAGCCAGGGTGGACCATGAGTTCACCGGCGCCGCGACCTACTACGGACTCACTCCGCGGGACACCCGCCGGACATCCGACGGTTTCACCACCCAGGGCTGGTTCACCGGACTGGTCCCGATCACGGTTCCGATCGCCGCGACCTCATTCAGCGAGGCCGCCTGGGCCGCGCAGACATCGTTCGACACCGGTCTGAATCTGGCGCGGGTGCCGTATTACCGAGTCCTGGAACTGGCACCATGGCTGGAAAGTCCCCGGCCGAACTTTCCGGTCTCGAACTTCCTGCACGGGGGTGCCGCCCCCCTCAACGCCGTGCTGGCTGCGGCAGATATGGGCTACTCGAACAATATCGGCATCTACTCCGATGGACGGTTCTCCTATCAGCTGACGATCTACATATTCCGGTACGAGGCCGGTACCGCGATGTCGGTGTTGTTCGGCGACAACCCGATCGCCCAGAAATCGGTCGCCCGCTACATCGCGGCGATGAAGTCGGTCTGCCAACGTGTCGCCGATAACGGTGATTGGGGCCGGGGTGGGTAACCTGCCGCAGGGACCGCTGTGCGTCGGATAGCAGATTTCGTTACGCGGTGGCCGTACGCGGTCATCGGCTTCTGGGTGGCGATGGCAGTCGCGCTGCCGCTGTTGTTGCCGAACCTCAACGAGATGGCGCAGAAGCATCCGCTGGCCATGTTGCCCGGCGATGCGCCGTCGAGTATCACCGCACGGCAGATGTCGAAGGATTTTTCCGAAGCCGGCACCGACGATCTGCTGCTGGTGGTCCTGACCGACGAGCGCGGGCTCGGGCCCATCCATGAGGCCACCTATCGCAAGCTGGTGGAAGCCTTGCGCAGTGACCCCGGCGATGTCGTGATGGTGCAGGAATTCATC
>NZ_JBPCSX010000165.1:0-16767 GCF_051006775.1 Mycobacterium sp. | reverse complement strand
GCCGGCGGCAGCCCCGCGGCGTCGACGCCGAGGGAGAAGGCGATCTGGGAACGGGGCGGGGCCGACCAGTTCCGGCCGTGCCGTCCGCGTCCGGCGGTCTGGTGTTCGGCGATGAGTACCGTGCCGGCGATGTCCTCACCCGCAGCGCGCCGGGCCAGCAGGTCGGCATTCGTCGAGCCGGTCGATTCGACCACCTCAAGTCGCCGTAGCGGACGGTCGGCTCCGACCAGATCGCGGCGCACGCCCGCGACGTCCAATGGCGCGCGAATGGGCATGGCCGCCAGCCTAGGGTCCGTTGAGGCCGTGGTGAGATAGGGTCCCGAGCCGTGATGACTATTTCTTCTCTGCGCGCCGCCACGGCCGCCGCCCTGCTCAGCCTGACCGTTCTGGGTACCGCCGGTATCGCTGCCGCTGATCCCGATCCGGCCCCGGCCGACCCGAACGCGGTGCCGGCCGCCCTGCTCAACACCCAGTGCTCGTTGGACCAGTTGATGGCCGCCACCAAGGTGGTCGATCCGATCGCCTACGGCGCGGTCATCGGCAAGTACAACACCGAGCCGCGGTGGGTGCAGGGTGGAGTGATCTACCACCTCAACCTGTTGCTGCAGAAGACGCCGGATCAGCGCCAGGGCGAGGTCGACCTGCTCGGCGGCATCTTCCCCGAGTACATGGCGCTGTTCCGCACCGCGGAGCCGACCGCCAACGCGGTGGCGGCGCTGTGCCCGACCCTCCCGGCGGAGGATCCCGCCGTGTGGGCGCCCACCCTCTAGTCAGTCCAGTGTTCGGGTGATCTTCTCGGATTCCCGGCGCCGCTCCAGCAGCGCCGGGTCCGGGTTGCTCACCTGAACCAGGGACGCGCCGACGGCGAATACCGCCAGTAGGTCCCCGACCGGCAGGGCTGTCAGTGACATGACCCGGTCACCTTCGCTCAGTCCGAGTGACTCTGCGCGCCGGCGCGCTTGCGCGAGCACCTCGTCTGAGGACCTGCCGTCGAGTGCTGGGCCCGGAAACCGTTCCGGCACAATCTGATCGCCGTGCACCCGCACCGCGGTGGCGTAATCGGTCACACCGATCGGCAGGTCGGGCACCGACTTGCCGAACGCGTCCAGGGAAAGCACCGCGACCTCACCTGTTGCGCCACCGGCCACCGCGTCATCGGCCTCGGCCAGCCGGTCGGCGGTGCACAGTGCGATATCCGCCGGACTGCTCAGGGTGACCTCGGCGCCGATCCACCACACGCCGAGCAGTACCGCCGCGGTCTGCCAGTGCGGCGGCAGCAGCACCGCGATCCGGCTGCCCGGGCCTGCGCCGAGTTCGTCACGCAACAGGTTGGCGGTCTTGGCGGCCCAGTTCGCCAGCGTCACGGTAGACAGCTCGATGCGCTCACCGGTCGCGTCGTCGTAGTAGGTGATCCGCGGGCCCATCCGATTGCCGGCGAGCAGTGGATCCAGCAGTGCGTCGGTGAGGTTGGTCATCAGTTGACGCATTTGGGGTCGTTGGACCCCGCAGTGATCACCGGTGACGGCAGTGGCACCTGCTGCGCGGTGATCCCCGAATCGATCTCGGTGGAGGCCTTGTCGACCGTTGCGGCGGCGGTCGGCAGCGTGCCGTCCAGCCCCGAGCCCGGTCCCTCGTAGTCCTCGGTCAGCACCACTCGCACCGTCCCGGCCGGAATCGAGGAGTCGACCACGATCGGCAGCCCGCCGAGTTCCCTGGCGACTTCCAGCGCGCCCGGATCGTCGGCCGCGGCAGCCTGAACCTGAGGCTCGCTGACCTTCGCCTTCTCGTTGTTACCGATGGTGCCGATGGCGAATCCGTTGGGGCTCAACCGGTCCGCGACCGCGCTGGCCAATCCGTTGATATCGCTGTCATTGGCGACGTCGACGGTGGTCTGCTCGGGTGAGTAGGCCACCACCGCGGTCTTGCCGGCGGCCTGGTCCTCCAATAGCCCGGCCACCCATTCCTTGACCTGGTCGGGGTCCACCGTCACCACCGACTGCGAACCGTCATCACTCCAGCCGTCCTCGGCGAGCACCGGGATGGTGGCGAAGGCGACGTTGCCGGCGGCGAGTTTCTGCAACTGCTTGAGGAAGTCGATGACGTCCCAACCGGACGAGATCACCACCGAGCGCTGAATGGCGTCCTCCAGACGGTTCATCGTGGCGGGACTGCTCAGTGTCTTCCCCGAGATCACCTGGTGGGCAAGCGAAGCCATCACTGCCTGCTGCCGCACCACCCGGTCGAGATCGCCCCGCGGCAGATCGTGGCGCTGCCGCACGAAGCTCAGCGCCTGCGGGCCGTCCAGACGCTGCCAGCCGGCCGGGAAGTCCGCACCCGAAAGAGGTTCGTAGACAGCGTCTTTCAGGCACACCTCGACGCCGCCGAGGGCATCGGTGATCAGTGAGAAGCCCAGCAGACCGATCTCGGCGTAGTGGTCGACGGTCACGCCGGTCAGATCGGCGACGGTCTTGATCAGTGCGTTGCGGCCGGCTTCGACGGCTTTGGGCTCGGCTTCGGCCGCGTCCACGCCCTGTCCTTCGACGAGCTCCTTCATCTTGTCCAGCTTCACCTGGCCGAACACACCGTTGATCTTGGTCTTGTCCAGGCCCGGCGCATTGACGTAGGAGTCGCGCGGGATGGAGATCGCGGTGGCCGAGCGGCCGTTGTTCGGGATGCGGACCAGAATGATGGTGTCGGTGTTGGTGGCGACCTCGTCGCCGGCGTGAAGATCGGCGAGTTCCTGCTCGGAGAGCGGGTTGCCGTGTGCATCGGTGCGGCTGTCCATACCGACCAGCAGGATGTCGACCGCACCGTCGTCGTTGCCGTTACCGCCCAGCATCGCGGTGGTGAAGTGGAAGATCCCGCTCTCGAAGGAACGGACCGAGCCCCAGGCCACGCCGGTGCCGACCATGATCATCACGGCGAGCAGCGTGAGAACGGTCCGGCCCACCGGCCGGGCGCGCGTCACTGCCGTCACTTCTGTCTCAGCTGGCACCTGCCCAGGTTACTGGCGAGACCGGCTCATCCCCGGTATCCCAAACCGGCGTGCCAGACTCGTGATCGTGGTGGCCCGAATCGTGATTACCGGCGCCGGGGGCCAGGTGGGTCGGCTTCTGGCTGGTGAGGCGGACCGTCGCGGCTACCAGGTCAGTGCCCCTACGCACGCTGAACTCGACATCACCGACCGGGCCGCCGTCGACTCCCACATCCGGTCGAACGACCTGGTCATCAATTGTGCTGCGTTGACCAACGTCGACGATGCCGAGGCTCACCCCGACGCCGCATTCGCCATCAACACCGCCGGGCCGGGCAATCTCGCCGCCGCGTGCGCCGGGGTCAGTGCCCGGCTGATTCACATCTCCACCGACTACGTGTTCAGCGGAGACGCCGGCCGGCCCTACGAGATCTCGGATGCGACGGGCCCGCTCAGCGTGTACGGCAGGAGCAAGCTCGGCGGCGAATCGGCGGTGCTGGCCGCGCTGCCCGGGGCCCATATCGTCCGCACCTCCTGGGTCTACACCGGCGGCAGCGGCACCGATTTCGTCGCGGTCATGCGCAAACTCGCCGGCACCGACGCCCACGTCGACGTGGTCGACGATCAGATCGGTTCGCCCACCTATGCCGCAGACCTGGTGCGGGCCCTGCTGGAGATCGCCGCCGGCGGTGTTCGGGGCCCCATCCTGCATGTGGCCAACGAGGGTGCGACCAGCCGGTGCGAGCAGGCCCGCGCGGTGTTCGCCGAACTCGGCGCCGACCCCGACCGGGTACGGGCCGTCGGCACGGCTGATGTTCCCCGGCCCGCCCGCCGGCCGAAGTACTCGGCGCTGTCGATGACCGAATCGGTACGGGCCGGACTCACCCCGGCGCGGCCATGGCGCGACGCGTTGGTCGAAGCGCTTGCCGCACCGCTCTGAGACGGCCCGATACCCTCAACGCCGTGACCGTTGAGCCGGAGCTGACCGTGGTGACGGTGACGTACTCGCCCGGCTCGCATCTGGAGCGGTTCCTGTCATCGCTGACGGTGGCCACCGACCGGCCGGTGAAAGTGATCATGGCCGACAACGGTTCCACCGACGGGACACCCGAGGAAGCGACCGAACGCTATCCGGGCACCGATCTGCTACGCACCGGCGGCAACCTCGGCTACGGCACCGCGGTGAACCGGGCCGTGGCGATGATCCCGCCCGATCAGGAGTTCGTTCTGATCGCCAACCCCGACGTGGTGTGGGGCCCGAACAGTATCGACATGCTGCTCGAAGCGGCCCGGCGCTGGCCAACCGCGGCGTCGCTGGGTCCGCTGATCCGCGATCCCGACGGGTCGGTGTACCCGTCGGCCCGGCACCTGCCCGGCCTCATCCGCGGCGGCATGCACGCCGTCGTCGGGTTCGCCTGGAAGGCCAATCCCTGGTCGAAGACATACCGGCAGGAACATCTCGAACCCAGTGAGCGACCGGTCGGCTGGTTGTCCGGATCGTGCCTGCTGGTCCGGCGCAAGGCCTTCGACCAGATCATGGGCTTTGACGAGCGCTACTTCATGTACATGGAGGATGTGGATCTCGGCGATCGGTTCGCCCACGCCGGCTGGCTCAACGTCTACGTGCCGGCCTCGGAGATCCTGCACGACAAGGGTCATTCGACCGGTCGTGACCCGGCCCGCAACCTGCGGGCACACCATGACAGCACCTACATCTATCTGGCCGACCGGCACCCGGGTTGGTGGCAGGCGCCACTGCGGTGGACGATCAGGGGTGCGCTCGGTGTGCGGGCGCGTGCCGCGGTGCGCAAGTCCCGCCGGGAACTCGCGAAGGGGACACGATGACTGCCTCGAAGAGTGCCGGCCCGAAGAACGTCGATGCCGTCGTTCTGGTAGGCGGTAAGGGCACCCGGCTGCGACCCCTGACGATCTCGGCTCCCAAACCGATGCTGCCGACCGCGGGGTTGCCGTTCCTGGCCCATCTGCTGTCCCGCATCGCCGAGGCAGGGATCGAGCATGTGGTGCTCGGCACCTCCTACAAGGCGTCCACCTTCGAAGCCGAGTTCGGCGACGGGTCCAAGCTCGGGCTGCAGATCGAGTACGTCACCGAGGAGAATCCGCTGGGCACCGGTGGCGGTATCGCCAACGTCGCACCGTTGTTGCGCAACGACACCGTGATGGTGTTCAACGGCGATGTGCTGTCCGGGATGGACCTGTGCGGAATGCTCGATGCGCATCACGAGCGCGACGCCGATGTGACCATGCATCTGGTGCGGGTCGGCGACGCCCGCGCCTACGGCTCGGTGCCCACCGACGCCGAGGGCAATGTGCTGGCGTTCCTGGAGAAGACCGAGGACCCACCCACCGACCAGATCAACGCCGGCACCTACATTTTCAAGCGCAGCATCATCGACCGTATCCCGCGCGGGCGTGCGGTGTCGGTGGAGCGCGAGGTCTTCCCGGGTCTGCTGACCGATGGCGCGCGGGTCTGCGGTTACGTCGACTCCAGTTACTGGCGCGATATGGGCACACCGGAGGACTTCGTCCGCGGCTCCTCAGACCTGGTGCGCGGGATCGCGCCGTCGCCGGCCCTCGGTGGACGCCGGGGCGAGAGCCTGGTGCACGATGGCGCCTCGGTGGCGGCGGGCGTGGTGCTGGTGGGTGGCACCGTGGTGGGCCGGGGCGCCGAGATCGGACCGGGCGTGCGACTCGACGGCGCGGTGGTCTTCGACGGCGCTCACATCGAAGCCGGTGCGGTGGTGGAACGTTCGATCATCGGCTTCGGCGCCCACATCGGCCCTCGCGCGCTGATCCGTGACGGTGTCATCGGTGACGGCGCGGATATCGGTGCGCGCTGCGAGTTGCTCCGCGGTGCGAGGGTGTGGCCGGGGGTCTTCATCCCGGACTGCGGAATCCGCTACTCCAGCGACGTCTGACGCCGTCTGACCGCGGCCACCAGCATCGCGAGTCCGGCATCGGAGTCTTCCGGCAACTGATCGATCGGCCACCATCGCAGGTCCAGCGATTCGTCGCTGATGGCGATATCTGCGCCGGCCGGTGCGTGCGCGACGAACTCCAGATCGAGATGCCTGGTCGGCACACCCAGTGAACAGGTCAGCGGGTGCACATGGATGGCCGCCAGTTCAGGGTCGACGCGCAGCCCGGCGATACCGGACTCCTCGGTGGCCTCGCGCAGTGCGGCGGCGGTGATGTCGACATCACCGTCTTCGCAGTGGCCGCCCAGTTGCACCCAGCGTCCCAGCCGCGGGTGCAGGGTCAGTAGAACCTCATCGCCGGCATCGGACAGCACCAGCGTCGAGGCGGTGATATGCCCTGGGACACAGGCACGTTGGCAGGCATCGGATCGGGCCGCCAGGAATGCCAGCACCGCATGTCGGAGGGAATCCTGACCGGGGTCCGGAGCCGTCCACCCGGTGAGGGCGGCAACGGTTGAGGCGTGCAGCGTCACAGCCGGACCAGTAGATCGCCGGGGGGTGAGGGGTCGCGGGGATGCGGCGGTTCCTCAGGGTGACCGATCGCGACCGCGCCCAGCGGCTGCCAATCCGGGGGCAGCCCCAGCACCGACCGGACGATATCGGGAGCGAAGATCGTCGAGCCGATCCAGCAGCTGCCCAGGCCGCGTACCGCAAGGGCCACCAGCAGCGCCTGTACGGCAGCGCCGGAGGCGACGGTGAACATGGTGCGCTCGGCCGCGGTCCGGTCCGGGTCCGGATAGCTGTGCGCGCCGGTCTCCTCGGTGGCGACGACGAACGGGATCAGCACCTCGGGTGCGTCGTAGAGGATCTGGCCGCGGCCGACCCGCCGTTCGATCGACTCCGGAGTCTTACCGTCGCCGGCCAGATCGGTGCGCCACGCCTGTTTCATCGCGTCCAGCAAGGACTTTCGCCGTACCGGGTCGGACAGCCAGACGAACCGGACCGGGCGGGTGTGATGCGGCGCCGGCGCGGTGAGCGCCTCTGCCACCGATTCCTCGATCAACTCCGGTGCCACCGGCGCATCGGCGAACCGGCGCACTGAGCGCCGCAGCAGCTGGGCCTGACGATGCCCGAGTTCGAGCGCTTCGGCGGTGCCGAGCCAGAACAGGTCATCATCGCCGCCGCGCAACAACTGCGCCGCGGTCGAGCCGTCATCGGGCATGCTCAGTCCGCGAACCACCGCCACCGGAACTGCTGTGAGCTTGCCCTTCACCAGGTCCGCTGCCGCGGCGATCTCATCGGCCACCGCCACCTCGGTGACAAGTAGTTCGTTACCGTGCGCGTCCCGGGCACCGGCATAGGCGTAGAGCACCGGCACACCCGCTGATCCGATCGCGGCGTCGGTCTGTCCGTTGCGCCAGGCCCGGCCCATCGTGTCGGTGATCACGACGCCGACGTCGGCCCGCGTTCGAAGTGCCGCCCGCAGCCGTGCGGCGCTGCCGTCCGGGTCGACCGGTAGCAGCGCGAGTTCCGTTGTGTCGACATTGGATCCGTCGACCCCGGCTGCTGCCTGCACCAGGCCCAGTTTGTTCTCGGTGATCAGGGTCTTGCCGCGGCGGGCCAGCACTCGGACCGCCTCGGATTCGACGAGCCTGCGCCGCAGCGCATCCCGTTCGTCCGGGTCGGCCGGTGCGGCGACGATGCGGCCCTCGCATTTCGACACCACCTTGCTGGTGACGACGACGACATCGCCGTCCCGCAACCAGGGCGCCGCCTCGGCGATGGCACCGGCCAGATCGTCGCCCGGCCGGAACTCGGGCAGTCCGGTGATCGGCAGGATTTCGATCGGGGCGGCGCTGCCATGTTCGGTCATGGGTTCAGGCCTGCCAGTTCCAGACCGGCCCGCACCATCGCCGCGGTGGTCACCGGATCCGACATCAGCAGCGGGATACCCTTGACCGTCACGCCGGGCACCTCGGCGTGATCGCCCTCGTGCACCAGCCAGTAGTCCAGCAGTCCGGTCTTCGACCGGGCTCCGTAGTGCCCGCCGACCGCTTGGGAACTCGTTTCGACACCGATCACGCTGAGGCAGTCATCGGCCATGCCGCGCAACGGCTTTCCGTCGATGATCGGCGAGTACCCGATCACCGGCGCCGGCGTCGAGCGCAGCGCGCCCCGGATGCCGCCGATCGCCAGGATCGAACCGATGCTGACCACCGGATTGGACGGGGCGAGCAGGACGACGTCTGCGCCCATGATCGCGTCGACGACTCCCGGCCCGGCAGAGGCGGATTCGGCGCCGACGAAAGCGAAGCTGTGGGTCTCGATCTTCGCGCGGTAGCGCACCCACCACTCCTGGAAGTGGATGGCCTTGCGGTCGCCGGTATCGGGATCGGTCACCACGACGTGGGTTTCGCAGCGGTCATCACTGGCCGGCAGCAGGACCGCGCCGGGGGACCAGCGATCGCAGAGCGCCTCGGTCACCGCCGACAGCGGAAAATTCGCCCGCAGCATCTGGCTGCGCACCAGATGTGTCGCCAGATCGCGGTCGCCGAGGCCGAACCAGTCCGGTTGCACGCCGTAGGCGGCCAGCTCCTCCTTGGCGTGCCAGGTCTCGTCGCGATGTCCCCATCCCCGCTCCGGGTCGATACCGCCGCCGAGGGTGTACATGCAGGTGTCGAGGTCCGGGCAGATGCGCACGCCGAACATCCAGGCGTCATCGCCGACGTTGACCACCGCGGTGAGCTCGTGATCAGGGCTTTTGCCCGACTCGGCGAACTGGCCCAGACCGAACAACCGTTGCACGCCCAACAGGAACCGGGCGCCCCCGATGCCGCCGACCAGAACGGTGATCTTCACAGCGACCGACCCTATGCGGTCGGCTGCGGATGGGTGCAGGGGAGTCCTGACGGGAGTCCCCGTGGAGTCACGGCGGTGTCACTCCAGGGACACGCGGCGGTACCGACACGCCGGTTTCACCAAAGAAAGTGGTATGGAAATTGGTTCAGCGGCTTGACCACGGCACCGCGGCAATGTCTAATCACACCAGTGTCATTCAAGGTCAGCGGCCCAGTTCCGGTGCTGCAGGCCATGATTCGATCACATGTTCGAATTTAACAACAGTCACATAGAGCTCACGACTAATCAGGCGAGGAGGCGGACATGTCCTATGAGCACTTTCTCGGCGCGATGGGCGCGCCGCACACTATTACCGGCTCAACGGATATGAATCTGGGGTTCCCCCGCGCTCGCTTGAGCCTGGTGCCCGAGGTGTCGGATTATCCGATGCTCACCCCCGATGATCCGCTGTGGCAGGAGAAGGCGCTCTGTGCACAGACCGACCCGGAGGCCTTCTTCCCCGAGAAGGGTGGCTCCACCCGGGAAGCCAAGCGCATCTGCCTCGGCTGCGAGGTCAAGGATGCCTGCCTGGATTACGCGCTGGCCAACGATGAGCGGTTCGGCATCTGGGGCGGGCTTTCCGAGCGGGAGCGCCGTCGCCTCAAGCGCGGCATCGTCTAACTCTCTTCAATACTCGGGTCGATAACGGTGGGTTCGACCCCGAGGTAGGTGGCCACCTGTGCCACCAGAATGTCATGCAGAAGATCGGTCAAGTCGATGGAATCCTTGGCCCGTCGCTCAATCGGCTTGCGGAACAATACGATTCGGGCCCGTGTCTGTTCACCCCGCACATCCACGCCGGCCGGTATCAATCGGGCCAGTGCAATCGGGCCGTCCGCGACAACCTCCGGCGGCCACTGCACGCTGTCGGGGTCCCTGGGATGAATGCGTGGTATCTCGTCCACTGCGACGTCGAGGCCGGTGAGTCGTTGCTGCCAACTCCGCTCGATCGGTTCGTAGGCCTCCAGTACCGCCATATCGAATCGTTCAGCGCGGCTTCGCCACCCGGGCACCGTCGGCGGCAGCAGTGGACCGCGCATCTCGCGGCCGCGCCGCGAGCCTCCCGGCGTGCCACCTCCACGCCGGGAACTGCGGGAATCGACCACGACCGCGATCGTAACGGTTCTACATCAGCCTTCTGCGCCGTGCGCGTGTCGGCGTTGGGGCGAATGTGACCGCGATAACCTCGCGTTCGTGAATGTTCCCCGTCGCTGCAGTCGGCCCGGGTGCGCCCATTACGCGGTGGCCACTCTGACGTTCGTCTATGCCGACTCCACGGCGGTCGTGGGTCCGTTGGCAACTGTCCGGGAACCGCACACCTGGGATTTGTGTCTGAGCCACGCCAGTCGGATCACCGCGCCGCGCGGCTGGGACATGGTCCGGCACTCCGCGCCGCTGCCGATCAACCCCGATGAGGATGACCTGGTGGCGTTGGCCGAGGCCGTTCGCGAAGGCCGGTTGCCGTCGGTGCCCCCGATGTCCGGATTCTCCGATCCGAGCGGGGCCGCCCACGCCATCGCCCCGACCAGCCCGGTTCCCAACGGCCGGCGGCGCGGGCATCTGAGGGTGCTTCCCGACCCCACCGATTGACCGGCGGCCAGCGACTAGGCTGGCACGGTGATTCCGGGTTCATCCGCGCCGAGACCTGCCGACGCGGTTCACCGCATCATCAAGGCCTACGACGTCCGCGGACTTGTCGGCATCGAGATCGACGAGGAGTTCTCCGCTGACGTCGCCGGTGCGTTCGCTCGGCTGATGCGCGATGAGGGCGCCACGCAGGTGGTGATCGGGTACGACATGCGGGAGAGCTCCCCGGTGCTGGCCGGCGCTTTCGCCGCCGGGGTGTGTGCCCAGGGACTCGACGTGATCCGAATCGGCCTTGCCTCCACCGATGAGCTCTACTTCGCGTCGGGCCTCCTGGACTGCCCGGGCGCGATGTTCACCGCCAGCCACAACCCGGCGTCCTACAACGGCATCAAACTGTGCCGGGCCGGAGCCAAGCCGGTCGGTGAGGACACCGGGCTTGCCGTCGTCCGCGACGAGGTGGTCGCCGGGGTGCCGGCCTACGCCGGCGGCCGCGGCAGTGTCCGGGATCAGGATGTGCTGGCCGACTACGGCGGGTTCCTGCGCTCACTGGTCGACATCAGCGGCGTACGGCCGCTGCGGGTTGCCGTCGATGCGGGCAATGGGATGGCCGGGCACACCACCCCCGCGGTGCTGGGACCGGTCGAGGCACTGACCCTGCTGCCGCTGTACTTCGACCTGGACGGAACATTCCCCAATCACGAGGCCAACCCGCTGGACCCGTCCAACCTCAAGGATCTGCAGCGCTATGTGATCGCGACCGGGGCCGATATCGGCCTGGCCTTCGACGGTGACGCCGACCGCTGCTTCGTCGTCGACGAACGCGGCGAGCCGGTCTCGCCGTCCGCGGTGACCGCACTGGTGGCTGCGCGGGAATTGGACCGCGAACCGGGTGCGACGGTGATTCACAACCTGATCACCTCCCGAACGGTGCCGGAGGTGATCGCCGAGCACGGCGGTGTCGCGCTGCGCTCGCGGGTAGGGCACTCCTACATCAAGGCGCTGATGGCCGAGACCGGCGCCATCTTCGGCGGTGAGCATTCGGCGCACTATTACTTCCGTGAGTTCTGGGGTGCGGACTCCGGGATGCTGGCCGCGCTGCATGTCCTGGCCGCACTCGGGGAGCAGGCCCGCCCGTTGTCAACACTGATGGACGAGTATCAGCGTTACGCCGCCTCCGGCGAGATCAACTTCCGGGTCGACGACGCCCCCGGGATCGTTAGCGCCGTGGTGAAGTCCTATGAGCCACAGACCATTTCGGTCGACAACCTGGACGGTGTCACTGTCGACCTCGGCAACGGTTCCTGGTTCAACCTGCGGACGTCCAACACCGAGCCACTGTTGCGGCTCAATGTGGAGTCGCCGTCCGTGGAGATCGTCAACGCGATCGTGAACCGGGTCGCCGACGAGATTTCTGCGCGCAGCGAGGCGCGCGCATGAGCACGCGCTTTCTGGTTGACCTCGATGACACCGATGGGTTGCTCGAGGCCGACCGCGGCGGTCTGTTGCGGGCCGCAGCCACCGCCGGCGCGCAGGTGCGCGCCACGGCAGCCGCGGTCGACGAGGGTGCACTGGACTCGGTGACCGACGGTGATCGACCGCGCACCGTGATCTGGGTGGCCGGCCGCGGACCGGCGGAGTCGGCGGGAGCCATGCTGGCCGCCGGGCTGAGCGGTGTGACCGGTTCACCCATCGTGACGGCGGCCCAGTCCCCGCCGTGGGTCGGCGCACTGGACGTCCTCATCGTCGCCGGAGACGACCCGGGGGATCCGGCGCTCGTCACCGCCGCGGCCTCGGCGGTGCGCCGCGGCGCCCGCGTGGTGGTTGCCGCGCCGTATGAGGGGCCGTTGCGGGATGCCACCGCCGGCCGCGCAGCGGTGCTCGCTCCCCGGCTTCCGGTGCCCGACGAGTTCGGGCTGGGCCGGTATCTGGCCGCGGGCCTGGCCGCGTTGTCGGCGGTCGACCCGGCCGTGGCAACCGGACATGTGGACGCGCTGACGGGTCTGGCCGACGAACTCGATGCCGAGGCGATGCGCAACAGTGCCGCCCGCGAGGTGTTCACCAACCCGGCGAAAGCACTGGCGGACCGGATCTCCGGGCGTCCGACGGTGCTGGCCGGGGACTGCGCGGCCACCTTGGCTCTGGCCCGGCACGCCGCGGCGGTACTGCTGCGGGTCGCCGGCGAGCCGGTCGCGGCGACCGGGCTGGCCGATGCGGTCGCGGCATTGCACAACGGCATCGCCAGCCGGTTCGGTGATTCGGTGGACGCGCTGTTCCACGACGAGGAGATCGACGGCCCGCTTCCGGGTCGGCCCCGGGTGCTGGCCCTGACGCTGGCCGCCGAGCGGCCGACGCTGGCCGCCCGGGTGATCGACGGTGTCGAACTCCTCGGCGCCGGGGACATCGGTGACGTCGGTGACGCCGGACAGCCCGGTGAGTCAGGGGTCGAGACCCAGTTGGCGGTGCTTGCCCTGCGGTTGGAGATGGCGGCGGTCTATCTGCGGTTGGCGGCGGGATGATGACGCCGTGCAGTTGATGCAGGGGGCGATGCGGACCTACGCATGGGGCTCGCGAACCGCGATCGCGGAATTCACCGGCCGATCCGCGCCGACGGCCCACCCCGAAGCTGAGCTGTGGCTGGGCGCGCATCCGGGAGACTCGGCCCTGCTCGGCACGGCCGGGGCGCAGATCTCGCTGCGCGACGTGATTGCCGCCGATCCGCAAGCGGAGTTGGGGCCGGCGGTGTGCGAGCGGTTCGGTGAACGGCTTCCGTTCCTGGTGAAGGTTCTCGCCGCCGGCGAACCGCTGTCGCTGCAGGCGCATCCGAGTGCGCAGCAGGCGGTTGAGGGGTTTGAACGCGAGGAGCGGATCGGTGTCCCGATCAACTCGCCGGTGCGCAACTACCGCGATCGCAGTCACAAGCCCGAATTATTGGTTGCCATAACGGAATTCGAGGCCCTGGCAGGTTTCCGGCCCGCTGCCCGGTCGGTTGCCCTGATGCGTGCACTGGCCGTTCCTCAACTCGAGCCCTATATCGCGCTGCTAGCCGACCAGTCCGATGCCTCCGGTCTGCGCGCACTGTTCACCACGTGGATCACCGCACCGCAGCCCGACATCGATGCGGTGATACCGGCGGTCCTGGAAGGTGCGGTGAGCTACATCCGTTCCGGGGCAAAGGAATTCGCGTCTGAAGTCATGACCGTGCTGGAGCTGGGGGAGCGCTACCCCGGTGATGCCGGGGTGCTCGCTGCGCTACTGATCAACCGGATCAGCCTCAAGCCCGGCGAGGGTATCTTCCTGGCGGCCGGAAATCTGCACAGCTACCTGCGCGGCATGGGTATGGAGGTGATGGCCAACTCCGACAATGTGCTTCGCGGTGGTCAGACGCCCAAGCACGTCGACGTTCCGGAGCTGCTTCGGGTGCTGAACTTCACACCGGTCGCCGACTCGCGCGCCCCGATCCGCCGGGAGGGTATCGAGGTCGTCTACGAGACACCGGCGCCGGAGTTCGCCGCCTCGGTGATCGCTCTCGACGGGGGCGACCTCGGTCACGTGGTCGACGCCCCGGCCCGCCACGTCGGACCGCAGGTCCTGGTGTGTATCGAGGGTTCGGTCATCGTGCGGGCCTCCTCCGGTGAGGTTCAGCTCGCCCGCGGTGCGGCGGCGTGGGTGGCCGCTGACGACGGGCCGATCCGGCTACAAGCCGATGGTCCGGCCAGGGTGTTCCGGGCCACCGTCGGCCTCTGAGGCTACGGTTGGTCTGACGAAAGCGGAGGTCGGGCATGTCGAGTTCAGGCAGCACTCGGGCGATTCTGGCGGCGCTGGCCGCCAACGCCGGGATCGCGGTGGCGAAGTTCGTGGGGTACGCCATCACCGGCAGCTCGTCGATGCTGGCCGAGGCGGTGCACTCGGTGGCCGACACCTCCAATCAGGCGCTGCTACTGCTCGGTCAGCGGCGGGCCCGGAGAGAGGCGACCGAACTGCACCAGTTCGGCTACGGCCGGTCCCGGTTCTTCTACTCGTTTGTCGTGGCTCTGGTGCTGTTCAGCCTGGGCGCGATCTTCGCGATGTACGAGGGCTATCACAAGATCACCCATCCCGAGCCGCTCACCTCTCCGGTCGTGGCGATCGTGATCCTCGTCGTGGCAATCGGATTGGAGTCCTACAGCTTTCGCACCGCGGTGGTCGAGTCCCGGCCGCTGAAGGGCAGCGGCAGTTGGTGGGGTTTCATCCGGCGCTCGCGTAATCCCGAACTGCCGGTGGTGCTGCTCGAGGACACCGGCGCACTGCTGGGCCTGGTCCTGGCGCTGTCCGGTGTCGGACTGAGCATCCTGACCGGTAATCCGGTCTGGGACGGAATCGGCACCCTCGCGATCGGCGTTCTGCTTGCCGTCATCGCCGTGATTCTGATGGTCGAGATGCACAGCCTGCTGATCGGGGAGGGTGCCACCGGCGAGGAACTCAGCGCCATCCAGGCTGCGCTGGAGAGCGCCGAGCACGTCGATCGGGTCATCCACCTGCGCACCCAGTATCTCGGCCCCGAGGAGATGCTGGTCGGCGCCAAGATTGCGCTGGCGGCGACCAATGATCTGGCCACCGTCGCGGCTGCGATCGACGCGGCCGAGGCCGCGGTCCGGGCCGCGGTCCCGGCGGCACACATCATCTATCTGGAGCCCGACCTGGATCGGTCCGCCTCCCGGTAGGGTTCCGCCGCATGGCCTTTCCTCGAACACCGCGTGCGCGCATCAAGTCGGTCGAGCAGTCCATCCTCGACACCGATGAGCCGTCCACCCGGCTGCGTAAGGATCTGACCTGGTGGGACCTCACCGTCTTCGGGGTGTCGGTCGTCGTCGGCGCGGGCATCTTCACCGTCACCGCCACCACGTTCGGCAATATCACCGGCCCGGCGCTGTCGCTGTCGTTCATCATGGCCGCGATCACCTGCGCGCTCGCCGCGCTGTGCTACGCCGAGTTCGCCTCCACCCTGCCGGTGGCGGGCAGTGCCTACACGTTCTCCTACGCCACCTTCGGTGAGTTCGTCGCATGGATCATCGGCTGGGACCTGATCCTCGAATTCGCCGTCGGCGCGGCGGTGGTGGCCAAGGGGTGGTCGAGTTATCTGGGCACGGTGTTCGGGTTCGCCGGCGGCGTCGTACACATCGGAGCCATCGACTTCGACTGGGGCGCACTGCTGATCGTCACCGTGGTTGGCACCTCGCTGGCCCTGGGCACCAAGCTCTCATCACGTTTCTCGGCGGTGATCACCGCGATCAAGGTGGCCGTCGTTCTTCTCGTCGTCGTCGTCGGCGCCTTCTATATCAAGGCAAAGAACTTCTCCCCGTTCATCCCGCCGACCGAGACCGGAAAGGGCGCAGCCGGAACCGGAATCGACCAGTCCGTCTTCTCGCTGCTGACCGGTGGCGGCGGCAGCCACTACGGGTGGTATGGCGTGCTGGCCGGCGCCTCGATCGTGTTCTTCGCGTTCATCGGTTTCGACGTGGTGGCCACCACCGCCGAAGAGACCAAGAATCCGCAGCGCGATGTGGCCCGCGGGATCCTCGCCTCGCTGGGGATCGTGACCGTGCTCTATGTGGCGGTGTCGGTCGTGCTGTCCGGGATGGTGAGCTACACCGAACTCCGCGAGAAGGGGAACGGTCACGCAAACCTCGCCACCGCGTTCTCGATCAACGGCATCGAATGGGCGGCGAAGATCATCTCCATCGGCGCGCTGGCCGGCCTGACCACCGTGGTGATGGTGCTCGTGCTCGGGCTCTCCCGGGTGATGTTCGCGATGGCCCGCGACGGACTGCTGCCCCGCGGGTTGGCGATGACCAACACCCGGGATGCCCCGGTGCGGATCACCGTCCTGGTGGCCACGCTGATCGCGGTGGCCGCGACGGCCTTCCCGATGTCCAAACTCGAGGAGATGGTCAACGTCGGGACGCTGTTCGCGTTCGCCCTGGTGTCGGCCGGCGTCATCATCCTGCGCCGCACCCGCCCCGACCTGAAACGCGGCTTCACGGCCCCGTTCGTGCCGGCCCTGCCGATCCTGTCGATCGCGGCCTGCCTGTGGCTGATGCTCAACCTCACCGCGCTGACCTGGATCCGGTTCGCCGTCTGGATGGCCGTCGGAACTATCGTCTACGCGCTCTACGGTTACCGCCATTCCCGGCTGGGTAGGCACCTGGCCCAAATCCCGAACCACGGGTAGTTCACCGCAGCGCAACCTGGCATCCCTATCGTCGGACGGGTGGGCGCGGTGGCGAGGCGATTGGAGCAGCTGTAACACGAACTAACGACGCTGCTCGCCGGGCTGGACGAAGCGGAGGCGCGGTGGCGGCAATGGATCGAACCGGTCGCCCCAGAACACCGTCC